>JAISGK010000061.1 GCA_031263155.1 Clostridiales bacterium | reverse complement strand
TGGCGTCAACTTGCAATGCGGGGCGTCGAGGACGCCGCCCCCTACGATGGGCGCGAATTCGATATGCCCCAACAATTCGGCGCGGTCTTTTACGCATAACGTTATGAAATATGCTCCGTTGCGGCTGTAATCATAACCTTTCAACCGGGTTTGTTTTCTCTGCGGCAATTCCTTCACGTTTCACCTCTTGCCATGACGTTACGGTATGGCGTCAATTTGCAATACGGGGCGTCCTCGCCCCTACGAAATCACCCGCCGTCATTATCCCCACCAACCGCTTCGCGCCTCTGCTACTTACATAGCCCATACCAATTTTGAAAACGCTTGGGGTGTTTAATCTTCGCGTTCAGATACCAACTTTTCATACAGCTTTTTATATTTTTCAGCCGATTTCCCCCATGAAAAATCACATGCCATGCAATTTTTTACCAGCCATTCCCATTTCAGTGGGTTAGAGTACACGCGCAATGCCTCGCGTATGGCCCACATCATGGCGTTAGCCAAGTAATCATTAAATACAAAACCATTGCCAGTAAGGTTATGCTCGTTAAAATGCGCCACAGTGTCCACCAACCCACCTGTGCGCCGCGCTATGGGCACAGCGCCGTAGCGCATGGCAAACAACTGCCCCAGTCCGCACGGCTCAAACAGCGACGGCATGAGAAACATATCCGCGCCGGCATATATCCTCTTGGCCAGCTTGTCATCAAACAATATGTTAGCGGAAATTTTATTCGGATGAATCCACTCATAATGGCGGAACAGGTGTTCATATCTCCCGTCTCCCGTACCCAACACCACGAGTTGAATGTCCATACTCATTAGCTCGTCCATTACCACCGCAACCAGGTCCAACCCTTTTTGATCTACCAGGCGTGATATGATGGCGATAATCGGCGCGTCCTTCTCGGGCAGGTTAAGACATTTTTGCAGCTCGCGCTTATTTACTTTCTTTTTATCTAAAGTGTCTGACGTGAAGTTGGCGTATATTTTGCGATCGGTGGCGGGGTCATTCTTGCCCGCGTCTATGCCATTAACTATGCCAAACAGCCGATGTGCCCTGTCACGTAAAATACCGTCCATCCCATACCCGTACTGACCAGTTTTTATCTCACTGGCGTATGTTTCACTCACTGTGCTTATCGCGTCGCAGTAGGTAAGCCCGGCTTTCATGTAGCTTACTTTACCATAAAACTCCAGCTTGCCATTGGTAAAATATCCATCGTTCAAGTCTACAGCCCAAAGTATTTCGCGGCCAAACACACCCTGATACTGCAAATTGTGAACGGTGAACAATGTCTTTATGTTTTTGAATATCAAAAAGCCGCTGTATGCATCACGTAAATACACAGGACCCAATCCGGTTTGCCAGTCATTAAAATGTATAATGTCGGGCACGAAGTCTATCTTGGTTATCAATTCAATCGATGACTTGGAGAAGAACGCGAAACGCTCATAATCGTCCGAGTAGCCGTAAAACCCGTCGCGACCGAAGTGATAGTCGTTTTGCACCATGTACATAGGCACACCGGAATCGAAAGTGTAGATAGAGGCGCTTTGTCTGCGCCAGGAGAGGTTAACGGTAAAGCTGTCTATATAACGCAGACCGGGCATTTGATCTTCCGATAAAGTTTTATAACGAGGGAATACGACGCGCGCGTCAATCCCAAGCTGACGCAAGGCCATTGGCAAACTGCCCGCAACGTCGCCTAGCCCGCCGCTTTTGGCGTAAGGCGTTACCTCCGTCGCTACAAACAAAACCTTGAGTGGTTCCGACATACATTATCCTCCAACTAAGGGTTAAATGGATAGAAATGACCTCATAGCGATCACGCTATTGTCATAGCCCGCCACTCAGGTAATATATCATGTAAAGGGCCGGTTGACAATGGACAAATGGGAATCTCCCAATCGCCTCACTCGAACCCGCCGAAACCTTTACCGATTATTTCGGTAGAGTTGGATATAGTAATAAACGCGCCGGGGTCTATCTGCTTTATATAGCTTTGCAGCTTCACGGCCTGCCTTCGGCTAAGTACAGCCGTAATAACATTTTTGTCTTCGTAAGTGTACGCTCCCCTTGCCTGATGAATAGTAGCCCCGCGATTTATCTCTTTGTTAATAAACAAACATATCTGCTCGCTCTTGTTGCTAATAATAACCATAATTTTATAAATACGCAGACTCTCCAGCACGCTATCGAGCAAAAATGATTTGGTTATAACGCCCAACACAGAGTACAGCATAGATTCCAATCCGAACAGCAAGCCCGCGCTCACGGCAATAACAAAGTCTACCAACATCAAACCGGTGCTTATGTTTATCTTAAAAAACTTCTTTAATATCTGCGCCACTATATCAGTGCCGCCCGTAGAAGCGCCAGAGTAAAACACCAAGGCGCTGCCGAAGCCGGGCACGAACACACTGAAAATAAATTCCAGAAATTTGTCTTTGGTCAGCGGGTTGTTAAGGGGCATTACTATTTCCAAAAACCAAATCATACCGGAAAGCATGAACGTGCCATACAAGCTCTTCGTACCACTTTTGCGCCCAAGAATGTAATAACCCAACAAAAGCACTATCGCGTTAAGCCCCAGCATAAGGCCACCCTTGGACCATCCCGGCATGTAGTAGCTTAGCAGCAGCGATAACCCACTTATTCCGCCCGAGGCAAATTTGTTGGTATTTCGGAATACATGCACACCCAGCGCAACCAAGAACAATCCAAGATTTAACAGCACGGAGTTTTTGCTAACAATCTTCTTTATATCTACGCGGTATCCGAACACACGGAATTGGTCGGGCACAATTGTCACTCCCCTATGGGTTTACTTGCGCAAATGGGACAATATGGTATAATTAATATAGTCTATTTATATACACTTGTAAACAGGATAAAATATATGATTGTACACGCTAAAGCAAAAGTTAACCTCGCTCTTGATGTGCTGGGCAAACGCGCGGACGGATATCATGAACTAAAAATGATTATGCAGACGGTATTGTTAAATGACAACGTTTGTGTCGAAAAAACCACGCGCGCGGGTATAGAGTGTTCGTGCAACCTGCCGTTTTTGCCAAAAGACACTCGCAACCTGGCAGTGCTTGCCGCGCGGCGCATGCTTGATGATTTCATGCTACCCGGTGGTGTTAAAATAGATATACACAAGCGCATACCTGTTTCGGCGGGGTTGGCCGGTGGGTCTTCCGACTGCGCCGCCGTGCTGCTCGCCATGAATAAGCTGTATGGCTTGGGCCTTAGCCTGGAGGCGTTGATGTCTATCGGCGCTTCTATGGGCGCCGACGTTCCCTTTTGTGTGGTGGGCAACGCGGCGCAACGCGGGGTAACCTATCTTGCGCAAGGTGTGGGAGAAAGGCTTACTCAACTGCACTCGTGCCCATGCTGCGCCATTGTTATTGCCAAGCCCGCGTTCCCCCTGTCAACGGCGGATGTGTTCGCCGCGTTTGATAATAATGCTGTTACACAGCGTAACGCTGAAATACAACGTCCTGAATTTGGCATTCTTTATTCTGCGCTTAAAGCAGGTGATTTATCAACGCTTGCCAAAAACATGATCAACGTGCTAGAATATGCCAACCTGAAAAAATATCCACAAATATATGAACTAAAACAATTTATGATGAAGCTTGGAGCGGCGGGAGCATTGATGAGCGGCAGCGGGCCTTCTGTGTTCGCTGTTTTTACCGAAAAGAATATGGCTCTTGCAGCCTCGCAAGCCATCAAACAACAATTTAAGCTGCGTGAGGTGTTTGTCACCGGCATTGATATAACGCGAAATTCTAAATAACACCAATAAACACCGAAAGGAGGACGATACCAAAAATGAGAGCTTGTCAATACTGTTAACTTTTGGTATCGGTTTATTATGAAAAAAAAATGGCTGATTCTTTTTGCTATCATGCCGGTTTTGCTGCCATTAAACGATATTTATGGAGCCGTAAAATATAAGGATGTTGATGAAAAACATTGGGCTTACGCGGTAATTGGCAAAGCCTCGGAACTTGGTTTGATGGTGGGCGACGCGCAAGGGAATTTTAACCCCGAGGCAGAGGTGGATATGTTTGACGCAGCAAAAATATTCGCCAAAGCCTCGGGTTATAGCCAAATAGACGCGACAGCCGAGCAAAAGAGGTTTTATACATACTCATACGAGTTTAACAAAAAGATGCTGGACACCTTTGACTCACGATTTATAAAATGGAAGACGACCTCCAACGCCGAAATCGCTTTTTTGTTGCAGCGTGGGCTGCTCACCTCCAGCGACCTAAACAAGTTTATTGTTAAAAATGAAACCGAAGAGTATATTAATAAACTCTCTCGCCAAGAGTTTGCGGCGTGGCTGGTAAGCTTGATCGGTGCGGACGTGAGCAAGGACGCGGTTTCGGAGGTTCCCTTCTCTGACGACGCAGATATAACAACCGCATACAAGCCATATGTGTACTATCTTTCGCGCAGGGGCATAACAGGAGGCTACGCTGATGGGACATTCAGACCCCAGGCGGCGGTTACCCGCGCCAGCATGGCAAATATGCTCATAGGAGCGTTAGCCGAAATAAACGCTAAAGTTGAAAATACGAGTACCGAAAGCTTTTATGCGGAGGGAACGGTCACAGAGATACACATAACTGTGGAAAGATGGATTTTTTTTATGGAGACCCAGGAAAACGAAATCATATCATTAAATATTGTGCCGGGAATGTTCGATATATATGCCCTTCGTTGCGGCATGAAAGTAAAAGTTACATATTCTGAAGGCCTGGTTCAAAATTTGGATATTTTATAGGAATTTTAACGTTCTAAAGAGGTGAAGGTGTGAAAACAGATGAAAAAGAAGTCCCATTGCCGCCACAGATATCGCTGTGTTTAACGCCGCCCGGCCAAGGGCAAGCAAATAGTCACGACTTGTCTAACGGCGCGGGCTCGCTAAATGTTAATTTACAAAAGCGAAGGCGAATGAAGCCCGCCATACGCAAGCGCTTGATCACTCGCGTTTGTTTGTTTATTCTGCTGCCAATTGCGCTGGCGGTATCAATATTATTAACGCTGACATATAAAAACGCTTACGAGGTGTATGTGGGCGGCAAATTAATACATTGTGTGCGTTATGATAAAGATGTTGGAGAGGAGACAATCAGAAAGAGCTTTATAGAATTACTGACAGAAAATAACGGCGCGGAGGCAAGGCTTATTGATTCGCTTAGCCTAAGCCGGGTGCGAGCGAACAATAATATAATATCGCAGGATGAACTGTTGGCCTTAATGCTTACACAAGCATCTTATGAAATACGCGTCGCGGGCTTTATAAAAGACGGCGAGCCGATCGCCATTCTCAAAACAAGTGACGAAGCCTCCAGCCTTGCAAACAACATTATTAACAAGTACGTTGACGACAATGCGAGCCTGATTAGTTATATCTTTTTGGACAATGTGCAAGTGGAAGATATTTTTGCTCAAAAGCAGGATATAATGACTATGGGCGAGGCGCTTGACGCTCTCATGGTCAAACAAAAAAGCCGCGTAAGCTACACGGTTTGCACCGATGATACGCTCACAGGCGTAGCGGCCAAATTCTCCGTGAGCCTTGCGGAGCTGATGTCGCTTAACCCAGGTGTTTCGAGTAAAATTCCCTTGCGAGAGGGGCAAACGCTGGCTATAGAACCGATGCTGCCAATTTTCCCCATACAAACGGTGAGTACCGTTACCGAAACAGTGACGCTGCCCATGCCCGTAACCAAGCAGGTAAATCCGCGCGCCGCCACAACTCGTGTTGTGCAAGAAGGTAAGGAAGGCGAGCAGATTGTAACGCGTAGAATCACCAAACTTAACGATATTATCATAAGCGACGAAATTATCAATACCATTACCACTTTCGAAGCGGTCGCGCGTATTGAAGAGTCCGCAGACTGATATAATTTATTAACGAAAGGATAGAGTATATGACAAACGAAAACGAGAATCCCAACGACGAGAGACAGGAAAACAATCGCGCGCTTTCCGATAAGCTCACCGAAAAGCTGATTAATACGCGCACCGTTTTCTTATTTGGCGAGATAGACCAGAAACTGGCGGAGAAGATCTGCTCCCAGCTGTTGATACTGCAAGAAATGGGTGACGAGCCAATCAAGATATATATCAACAGCCAGGGCGGGCACGTTGACAGCGGCGATACCATTCACGACATGATCAAATTCGTTCGCCCCAAGGTATATGTTATCGGTACGGGCTGGGTGGCCAGCGCGGGCATTACGATCTATCTCGCGGCTGAAAAAGAAAACAGGCTTTCGATGCCCAACACGCGCTACATGATTCACCAGCCGCTTGGAGGGGTGCAGGGTCAAGCCAGCGATATAAAGATAGAGGCTGATGAAATAATTAAAATGCGCTTGAGATTAAACAAACTCATTTCAGATGCGACGGGCCAGCCCGTAGAGCGTATTAACGAAGACACCCTGCGAAATTATTGGATGGATAGCAAGCAAGCCATAGACTATGGCATAGTAGGCAGAGTGATAAGGAGCATTGATGAAATCTGAGCCGTTGCCAGATGATATAATGGTGGCAGCCGGCCAGCCCGGTGATATGTCAAATCAGGATGAACGCGCCCGCCCCGTCCGCAGCGGCGGCAATGTTTTAGACGATAGCGAGTTTTCGAAAAGAGTGGAACACAGCATTATCACAAAATACCGCCAGAATATCTGGCGGCCTTTTATCAAGTCTTTGCAGGATTATCAATTGGTTAACGACGGCGACAAGATAGCCGTGTGCATGTCTGGCGGGAAGGACAGCGCCCTACTCGCCAAGCTCATGCAGGAGCTAAAGCGGCACAGCCGCACACGCTTTGATTTGGTGTTTACCGTGATGGATCCCGGCTACAGCCAGGATAATCTGGATATTATCAAGCGCAACGCCGAGGCTCTGGATATCCCCATCAACATTTTTAGCACCAATATTTATGACTCTGTTGTGAAGATGGGCGACGCCGCCTGTTACCTATGCGCGCGTATGAGGCGGGGCCATTTATATAAAAACGCCCGCGCCATGGGCTGCAATAAAATCGCCCTGGGGCACCACTACGATGATGTGATTGAGACTATACTGCTTGCCATGTTTTATGGTGGTGAGATAAAGACCATGATGCCGAAACTTAAAAGCCGCAACTTTGAGGGTATGGAGTTAATTCGCCCGCTATACCAGGCGCGCGAATCGGCAATTATAAATTGGCGTGACTACCATGGGCTTAAATTTATCAATTGCGCGTGCCGCTTTCAGGAAAATTGTATCATCGATGGCGAGGGTGAAGGCAAGCGCGCCGAGGTGAAGCGATTGCTGAACGATCTGCGCCTGCGCAACCCCACAATAGAAAAGAATATTTTTCGTAGCATGGAAAATGTGAACATAGACGCGGTAATAGGCACAAAACTGCCAAGTGGACGCCGGTCGTTTCTTCTTGATTACTAAAAATTACAGTGTTCCCAACCGTCGTCGGGTCTTTCGTAGTCTTGCATGTACCAGTCAATGCCGTGTGTAGGCGTTATGATTATTTCTTCACCGTATTCCCGTAAATCGGTGAAAATACTTTCGACGTTTTATTTGTTCTCATAATGCCCTTTGCATTGTAAAATTTCCATCGTCGTATCGTCAATGAGCCGATAAACCAAACGGCTCTTTTCATCAATACGGCGCGACCACCACCCAGAATAATTCCCGCGCAACGGCTCAGGTTTGCCAATGCCATCGTATCCGTTGCGCTCAATGTCCTCAATCAGCCTGTTTATTTGTTTTAGAGTCTTTTTGTCCTGACCTTCCCAGTAGAGATAATCTCTCCACCCGGTTTCTGTAAAATTGATTTTCATTCTTCCATAGACCGCAATTCGTCAAGTGTTTTCGTGACGAATTTCCCCTCGTTGGCCTCTTGAATTGATCGGCGCAGTACCGCCATGTTGGCGGAACTGTAAAAAGGGTCAGGCACGATGGAAAGTTCAAAAGGTATTTTCCCTTGCCGTAACGATTGGCGCACGAAAATATTAAATGCCGACGACATATTCAAGCCCAGTTCGCTGAAAAAGACTTCGGCCTGCTCTTTTAATTCCTTATCAATCCTGATGTTCAAGTTAGTCGTTTCAGCCATGACATAGCCGCCTTTCAAGCGTTTTTTATTCAGTCGTAGATATAATAGCATTAATTACGCGCAATATCAATACATCGCGCGTAATTAGTAACCGATCAAATATGGTATGACTGGTTTGCGTGGGATTTAATGGAATGGGCAAGCGAGGACGATTTTTCCCATTATCAGAGCTACAATGGGTTGAGCGCAAACAAAATAGAAAAAAAATTGGCGGATATGAGTGAGGAAGAGAGACTTGCGATTGCCGCAGGCGGAGGTGGGACATCAGCTGCCGGACATATATTACTTGACGGATACCCCGAGGATAAGTTAAGCGATCGTATTACAATAACCATTACAGACAGGCAAGGGAACACGGTTACGAAAACACTCTCAATCAATGTTCACAATAATGAAATCGGCCAGACAGTTGTTGCCGCAAGCCTGACGGACTAAATTTCCTTTAATCGATATCGATTTTCAATTAAGTGTGGGGGCCATCAGCGGGGGGGACGTTGTGGGCAACGTCCCCCCATTCTGTTGGGGCTGGTGAATAGTCAATCTTATGCCCTAAGGGGGTCTACACCGTTTCAGCGTCGTTGGGACAGTTGGCTTCGTCCGGCGTCACATACACCTTTGTTTCTTCGAATTCTACCACGTTTTCAGCCTCTTTTTTATCAGCCTTGTTTTTTTTGCCAAATATGGCGCTCAGGTTAAGCTTGCTTAAAATGCCCGGCACAAGGTCTATAAGTTTTTTCACGCTATCCTCGTTTTTCACGCTTACAAGTTGCACATTGCCATCGATCACAACCAGCACGGCGGAAGGAGTGATGTGCCCTCCCAAGCCCGCGCCTCCTCCTTCTTTCCCTTTGTCGTCTCGCGAGTCACTCATGCCCGCGCCGACGCCAAATGAAACCTCCACCAATGGTACGATAATGACGCCATCCAAGTGAATTGGCGTCCCGACAACGGTTTTTGTGGAAACGATGCTCTCCATTTTGTTGAAGAGCGTGTCCAGATTGTTGCTTAAGTTAACACTCATTTATTTTCCCCTTTCTCAAATATAAACGCTATGATAATTGGTCGCACCGGCTTTGATAGCGCAAGAGCCACCAGTGGCCATATAATGGACCAAATGGTAACGCTGCCAACAGCGCGTAATGTGGCGGCGATTTTGTCCCGCTCAAAATTTGACGTGACGACAAGGCTTTCATAAAGCCCCAATGGATACAGCGCGGCGCAACACAAACCATATGCCATGCCGGTAACGCTGGGGTCAGCAAACGCCAGATCCAGCCGTCCGGCCAACCGGCTCGGCAGCAAGGCTTTTAGCAAACGCGCAAGACAGCGACAGCCCTCGCGCAACACGCCCACCTTATCTATCGAGTTAAAGTCTTCTACACGTTGAGACAGTGTCGGTTTATCGCCGGCGCTTTTGGATGTCTTTTTCTTTCCGCCGATTTCCTCATCGTCTTTCTCGATGTCCTTTTTTTTGTGTCGCTCGGTTGCTTGTTCGCCTTCTTGAGACGACATGCGCGCCTTGCCAAAAATAAACAGGGAAGGGCCCCGCGACATAGAAAACATGAATCGCAATGCTCCCATCCATCGAACATCGGCCTCAAGGCTAAACCTGTCGTGATACTCCGCGTCGGCTTTGTAGCGTATGGGTATAAAAAGAATCACGCACAACAGCACAAGCGCCAAGGCGACAAGGTATAGTAATATTATGACCAAAATCTTTAGAATGTCGAACATTTTTTTAATCTCCCGCTAATCATAAGGAAAACGACAGCCGTGAGAGTGACGGAGGCGACAAACAGCCCGCCGACGACAAGGCTTATATCTATAAAAAAACCAAAGGGGACAATGTTTACAAGCAAGTCTACATGAGGGTCTAAAATCCAAAGGTCGTTGTTGAAGAATATTTGATGAAAAAGGGTAAAGGCGCGATCAAAGTTAATCGCGATAATGCCGAAAACAGCGACGGTGAACCCGCCCAGCGCCGCGACGCCAAGCCCCGCCGTTTTAAAAAAACGCGCCGCAGACCTCTTTGCGAGGGATAACAAAAGGCATATGACAAATAAAACTATGGCCGCGTTTTTCATAATCCGCGCGCTGTTAAACAAGCCGAGCACATCTGCCATATGAGATTTTTCGCGATCATTAAAAAACTCACGCGTTTGCCCATCTATGGTTGTGCTGATTACAAGATCGGGTTTTTTATTCATCATATAGCCCAGCATGTGCCGCGTCACTTGCATGAGGTCAGCCTTGCTAACTTGAATGGTCGCTGGCACTCCATATTTGTCATACTCGCGGCTATAGAACGACAGATTAAACGTGGGAAGCCACACGCACACATACAACAAAAACAGGTACAGACCTCCCCCTGACGCTATAGAAGCAATCTTTACGAGGATGTTACCGCGCTCACCATTGGTGGGATTTTTTGACATAATCTATCCTCCCACCACCATTATAGCCTTAATTGGTAAAAAGTCAACGTACATGTTACGGTTGTGGTCATGTTGCCGCGCGTTGTCGCTACCCGATACTGGTGAGGCGTAAAAAGGCCCGGGGGCGCGCAGTATCCAGCGCGCCCCTACGAGATCCACGGCCATACATCACACAATGGTGTTCCATAATAAAAACCCCCGAACCTTTTTTGTAAAAGCTCGGAGCTTTTTTCGCTGCCACAGCAGAAAAGTAGATTAAGAAGGGATATCAAAAAGTGTACTTTTTGATATCCCTTTTCATTGGAGCATTCTACCATAAAGGATAGTAATTTTCAACCATATTTTCGGGGAATTTCGAAGAAAATTAACAATTTTGACGCCAATGAGCGCTATACATGTCTCCGATGTGGCTTTTTGGCTTCAATGATATCTACTATCAAAAAGTACACATTTTGATAACTCAACTATCAAGACACGCGGCGGATTGGGACTGACACCACGTTGGTTTACGCGGAGTACAGCAATGCCCGACTATTTGTATATGGCATCGTCGGGAGCTGAAAGTATTGTCTTATTTGCATTATAGGCAGGGTGGAGGTTTGCCAGCCAGAATAGAGTGAGTTGCTTAATGGGGTGGGCGGTGAGTTATTCAGTTTTAATGTCGGTATACGCCAGGGAAAATCCGGAATTTTTGCGTCTTTCCATTGAATCTATGCTCAACCAGACAGTAGTCACTGATGATTTCGT
>JAISGK010000057.1 GCA_031263155.1 Clostridiales bacterium | reverse complement strand
TTCATCCTGAGCCAGGATCAAACTCTCATTAAAGAATTTGAATTGCTCGCCTTGCTTACTTACTCTTTTGATGGGTTGGTTCCTTCGTAATTATTCAGTTTTCAAGGTTCAAAAAAATTAAAAGAAATATATATGCCACTTCGCAAACGAGACGGCTCACCAGACTTGTCCACATTCGCTTGACGGCGAGAATCATAATATCACGGATATCTTTGTCTGTCAACACCTCAACGTATTTTTAAATGAATTATTTTTTAAATTATTTTTTAAATTATTTTGTTGCCCTAAAGCGAAAAAAGCGCGTATAAGCCCGCGCAAGTGCGTATAAGCTCCCCCATCAAACCCACGCGAGCACAGGCTCTTCGCGTTTTTTCGCATATAGTCCGACACACATTAAAGTTTTGGCTAAACGGATCGGAATTTTGAGTAGAGTATGTAGCTGCTTTTGAAGTCTATTATGATGATGACGCCGACGCCGATGTTGCCGCTGTGGAGGCGGAAACCATCATAATTACGGCGGCTTGTTGAGCGATTATAATATTTGAAATGCTTGTCGCAAGCGTTGCCGTCAATATTCCGTCTTTTGCGCTCTCGGCATAATCTCCCGCTATAATTGACGCCGCAAACAGGAGCAGTTCCTGCGTTGAGACAGATAGTGAACCAAATCCTTTTTTTGCTTTCAGGGCATTCTGCGCCGCGCTAATGTCACGGACAATCGTTTCAATATCCACCGGCAGAAGAGCTAAGACCCCCAAGACCGGCAGGGTATAGGTTTTATCTAGCCTGATTTTTTGTGCTCGCAACATATCCCGCAAAGCAAGAACGCGAGTAATAACACTATCGCCCGAATCGCCAAGCACCAACACCTGCGCCAAAGTTTGAACGCTGTTTCCATCCCAGAATGTTCCTTTCAATCGGCTGTGGAGCTGCTCAATACGTTCCACTCCTAAGATAACATCCAAATCTGAAAGACCTAACATAGCCGCAAAGATATAGTCATCCTCTCCGGTAAGGAAAAAATGGGAAGCTTTCATTCCATCGTAAAAACTCCGTGTGCGGGCTACGACATTTCCATAATCGGACGCGTTAGTTTGTTTTGCTATATGATAGGCGGCAATCACAAGAAAATCAGAAGCGCGCAACTTTACACTCTTCAACAAGTCGTATACTTTTAGCGTTTTGCTGAAAGCATCCTGTGGGTTGGGAGACAACGAAAGAAGCGTCGCCACACATAACGCCATATTTCCCCGAAAGGTGGAAAATATACCGGTATTCTGCTTAATCAAAGCATGGCACTGCCGGATTGCCTCACAATCAATCGTCTTGCCCTCCTGCGCATAGAGAAGTGCTGCAAGTCGCTTTGTCTCGGTGTCGTGCCAAGTAAATTCTTTTTTAATGATTTGCCAGTTGTTCGCAAATAGCTCTAACTTGTTTTGTCCAGAGTATTCCATGTAAACGAGCCCTCCATAAATTCTGATTTGCGTTTATGCAACTTCCGCGTATGGCGTTCATCATAATGAAAAAATATTTTATTTGACCGGGCCTGTAAGCCGAGTTCTGTAATTCAACACATAGGCTGAATTTGTGGTCATCTATCTTGGCGAGGCGTCGCCGCCACGCTCACGCGATCGTACCAACAGCTTAGGGCGGGCAACCCCGTAATGCGATAAATTTATACAGGTTTTGACGCATTGTGCCGTTATTTGATCTTGCTTTAGGTGGGGTTTACAATGCCGCCTCTGTTGCCAGAGGCGCGGTGGGCTTTTACCCCGCCGTTTCACCCATGAAGCCACCGCAAAACTCCAATGGCCCCGGTTTGCTTTCTGTTGCACTTTCCCTCAAGTCGCCTTGGGCAGACGTTATCTGCCACCCTGCCCTGCAAAGCTCGGACTTTCCTCACCGAACATGTCGGCGCGACCACACAGCCCGGTCAAAATCTCTTCCATTTCACATAATGTTTGCGCGCGGTTGATCTGCGCCCTGGCGCGCGTAGCGTTCTCCAATCCTTTTACATACCATGAAACGTGCTTGCGCATCTCTACAATTTTGTCGCTCATCATCGCGCAGTGCCTCAACGCTACGTTATACACCTCGCGCTTTGAAGGGGCGTTCAGCACACAACCTGCTAAAATAAAATGTTTTAGCTTTTTGAACACCCATGGATTGCCCATCGCGGCGCGTCCAATCATTACACCGTCGCAACCCGTGAGATCAATCACGGCATGGGCATCTTGCGGCTCCGCAATATCCCCGTTCGCAATTACTGGTATATTAACCGCTTGTTTAACCTGACCAATTATGTTCCAATCCGCGCGCCCAGCATAAAATTGACTCCGCGTCCGGCCGTGTACAATAAGCCTTGATGCCCCAGCACATTCACATACCTTTGCAAATTCGGGGGCGTTTTTATCGATTCCAAAACCCGCGCGCATCTTTACCGTAATGGGTATACTAACCGCCTTAGCCATAGCTTGCACAATCTTATAAGCCAAGGCGGGGTTGTTCATTAGCGCGCAGCCTTCTCCATTTTTAACGACTTTAGGCACGGGGCAGCCCATATTTACATTGGCCTCGCAAAACCCCAGCGACTGCGCAAGTCTGGCGGCTTGCGCGAGCAACTCCGGCTCGCTGCCGAAAAATTGCGCCGCTATTGGTATTTCATTTACATCTGATTCGAGCAACCTCATTGTATTTTTATTGTTGTAAGCCAACGCGCGCGCGCTGACCATTTCTGTATAGACTATATCGGCTCCCATTTCTTTGCACAACAAACGAAAAGGCCGGTTTGTCACACCGGCCATAGGAGCCAACATTATTATCAACTCGCGGAAACCCTGCTGCGCGGCTTGCGTCCTCTGCTGCGCTTCTTAAGTGGTTCCCGATTCTCGTTGTATGATATAATTGGCGATGCTTTGCCTTCGACCGTTTCTTTGGTTATGGTCACTTTCTCAATAGTGTCGTCGCTGGGAATATCGTACATTATACCCGTCATAAAACTTTCCACAATAGCGCGGAGTCCTCTCGCGCCTGTTTCGCGTTCGATGGCAAGTTTGGCAATGGCAATCAAAGCCTCATAATCAAATTCCAGCATAACGTTATCCAGCTCAAAGAGATATTTGTACTGTCTTGTAAGCGCGTTTTTGGGTTGAGTCAAAATGGTAAGCAAGGCTTGCTCATCTAAACTTTGCAATGTAACCACAACAGGCAAACGTCCGATAAGCTCAGGTATCAAACCAAATTTATGCAAGTCTTGCGGTTGCAGCTCTTTATAAATATCGTCGGCCAGCTTTTCTTTTTTTGTCTTTGTATCCGAACCAAAACCTATGACCTTTTTGTTAAGCCTCTGCTCTATGATCTTATCTATGCCGCCGAAAGCCCCTCCACATATAAACAAAATATTGGTCGTGTCTATCTGTATAAAATCCTGGTGCGGGTGTTTGCGCCCGCCTTGAGGGGGAACAGACGCAACTGTCCCTTCCAGAATTTTAAGAAGCGCTTGTTGCACGCCTTCGCCGCTCACATCACGTGTGATAGACGGGTTATCAGATTTGCGAGCGATTTTGTCTATTTCATCAATGTAAATAATTCCGCGCTGCGCTTTCTCTATATCATACTCGGCAGCCTGGATAAGTTTTAACAAAATATTCTCCACGTCTTCGCCGACATAACCAGCCTCGGTAAGACTTGTGGCATCGGCTATAGCAAATGGAACATTAAGCAACCTGGCCAATGTTTGGGCTAGGAACGTCTTGCCAACTCCGGTGGGGCCAACCAGCAATATATTGCTCTTTTGGAGATCAACATCATCCTGGTGCCGCTCTTGCAGATCAATGCGCTTGTAGTGATTGTATACCGCGACAGACAACGCTTTTTTTGCCGAGTCTTGCCCGACGACGTATTCATCCAAAAACGCGCGAATCTCCTTAGGCTTAAGCAATTTGCCATTCTCATCGGACGCGTCGCACTCTTCCACGCCGTCATCAAGAATTTCCCAACACAGATCAACACATTCGTCGCAGATATAAACCGCAGGGCCTGCGATTATCTTTTTGACCTGCTCCTGCGTTTTTCCGCAAAAAGAGCAGCGTATAATCCTCTTTTCTTCTAACTTTGTCGGCAATGCGCCACCTCCTGTTATTCTGCGTTCTACCGTTCTATTATTCTATCTATTAAACCATACTCAAGCGCCTCTTGAGCGGTCATCCATCTGTCACGCTCAGTGTCTCTTGCTATTTCTTCCAGTGTGCGACCGGTATTTTCCGACAGTATATGATTCAATTTGAGCCTTGTACGCAAAATATGCTCCGCATGCAATTGAATATCAGTTGCTTGGCCTTGTGTGCCCCCGCGGGGTTGATGCAATAGCAACTCGGCGTTTGGAAGGGCAAAGCGCTTGCCCTTTGTGCCGCCCGTCAAAAGGAAGGCTCCCATGCTGGCCGCTATACCTACGGCTATGGTAGATACGTCACTTTTAATATAGCGCATGGTATCGTATATCGCCATACCCGCCGAAATAGACCCTCCGGGGCTGTTGATATAAAAATTAATGTCCTTGTCAGGCGCTTCCGCTTCCAAAAACAGCAATTGGGCAACGATAAGGCTGGCTGTCACATCGTTAACATCTTCACTTAAGAAGATTATTCTATCTTTAAGAAGCCTTGAGTATATGTCGTATGATCTCTCGCCGCGATTGGTCTGCTCTATAACGTATGGTACTAAACTCACTATTTCACCTTCCGTAGTTAAAATTATCTTCTTTTCCCTTTTGATGTATCATTTTCTATTATTCATCACTTTTCATCGTGTCCAATTCTTCATTGGTCTCTATTTCATTGGTATTTATTTCATTAGTCTTTATTTCCGTGGCTTCTATTTCCGTTAACTCTTTTAATGCCTCTGGGTTAATATTATCTATATATTCATCTATTTCGTTTTTCGCGGCATGTTCCGTAGCATAATCCACAGCTTTCCGTTTTATCAATAGATCCACGACTGCCTCAATATTAATTTGATTGCGCTTCAAATTATATATCCTACCCACGTCTTCCAGTTCTTGTTCCAATTCTTCCGCAGTCGGCTTAATGTTCTCTTTTTTCACAAGCTCTGCAAAAGCCACTTGTTCTTTCAACTCGCGTTCAGCGCGTTGTTTAAACTGCTCATGAAATTCTTCCCTTGACATGCCAAGATTAGTCAAATACTGATTAAGATCCACGTCTTCATCTTCGAGCTCGTGCTCAAAGCGATGCATGTCTGTATGCAAACGCGCTTCCACTAACGCGGGCGGCAAATCTATCTGCGTACGATTTATAATCTCGGCGGATATGGCTTCTCGTCTGAACCTCATGCCTTCGTACACTTTTTTTTGTCTTAGGGAATTTATTACATCATTGCGATATTCCTCAAAAGTTTCAAATTCAGAAATGTCTTGCGCAAAGTCGTCATCCATTTCGGGCAGCTGCTTTTCTCTAATTTCGATAACATATACGTCAAACGTGGCCGGTTTTCCCGCAAGCTCGGCATTGCCATAATTTTCAGGGAATGTAACACGTACAAATACAGACTCGCCCGTCTCTTGACCTACCAACTGGTCTTCAAATGTGTCTATAAATGTGTGCGAACCCAGGGTCAACTCATATCCGTCGTCATGGCCGCCTTCAAAAGGTTTGTCATCCACATAGCCCGTAAAATTTATTATTACCACGTCACCCATTTGCGAAGGGCGCTCAACGGTGTAAATCCTCGCGTTTTTTTCTCGCTCAGTATTAATAATCTCGTTAATCTCTTCTGCGGTTGGGTTAATATCATATTCAGGCACGGTGATGCCTTTGTACTCACCCGGTATAGGCTTTGGCATAACCATCAAATCCACATTCAACGTAACACCGCTTTCGCTGATGGCAGGATTCGATGACAATTTCGGTTTAAACACGACATTAAGATCAAGCTCTTCCACAGCTTGGCTATACAGATCGTCTACAGACAGTTCTATAGCTTTTTCAAAAAAAACATCGCTGCCATATTGGCGTTCTATAAGCTTGCGCGGCGCCTTGCCTGGTCTAAAACCCTGTATATGATAATGCCGACACTCGGATTTATACGCCTGCTCTATTGACTTGGCAAAATCTTGCGGGGATATATTAATCGTCAATTTAACGGTGTAAGGATCGATACTTTGCGTCGTGTAGCCTGTTATAAGTGACGTGTTGCCAATATCAAGCCCACTCTCGTCTATAGTATCTGTAGTGACCAAGTCATGCGCTGCAGTATTGTTTTCAGAACTCATCTATATCCTCCCGGTTGTTTGGTCAACGCCTTGTGTTTCGAGGTGACTCTGCGTATGCACTGGTTTTCACATATTAGTATAGCACGTATGGCTGTTACCCGCAATAGCATATATAGCCGCCTTAAGACACTTTGTGCAGAGGCGATTATATCACATCCCATAATGAATGTGCAACTAACATCTCCTGTGATTACCATTTTTCTACACGTTATAAAAGGTGAACTTGTATTTTCTCCAACAATTGCATGCTTTTTTCCCTTGTATTCACATTTACTTAGGGTGTTTTGTGTATTATAATCATCATGCATCATGGTTTCATTTGTGGTCTATATAAAAGGAGGGATATTGAATTGTTGTTACAACCAAAAGGAAGGATTAAACAAAAGTTAATTAAGTGTACTATGGCATTTGTTATCGCAGGCGCCATTTTAGGGTCTTTTGATACAGTATTGGCCGCTGCGGTACCAACAAACCCTATAGGAGAAAACCTTATCGTCAATGGTAGCTTTGAGGAGGGCAAGCCAAGCGGCGTGGGCATATCTTTTTTTGCCTCATACCCTGGCTGGGTTTTGCCGGAGCACTACTTGGAGATACACAGATTACCCTATTTAGTAGGCAGCGATACCCAGTTTAACAGCGCTGCCGCTGGAAACGCAAGCGCCGAACTTAACGCCGACCTTGGTAAGCGCACAATAATATATCAAGATTTTGCAACACTGCCTGGTTCTACGCTGGAAGTCAAGTTTGCGATATCCTGTCGCATTTCCAGCAAAGGCGTCAGCGACCTTACAGTAAAGATGGGCCCGACCAACGGCCAAGCGTCGTCCAGCGCGTTTAAAAAGGACACAGCCCCTGGCACTTGGGAGTACGTATCATTTACATACATAGTACCAGAAAATCAAACCACAACGCGCATAGAGTTTTCTTCCAACAATTATCAAAACTCCAGCTTGGGCAACGAGATAGACGACATAAGTGTAAAAACTATAGCGATGCCCGCAACGCCAACAAGTACACCTACGCCCACCGCGACATACTCTCCCATCCCTACAGCGACATCCACTCCGACGCCCACCGCCACAAGCGTTCCTGACCCCACAGCGACAAGCACGCCCATACACCCTGCGACATCCACCCCCACTCCTACCTCCACGCCTGTCATCATCGCACCTATCTACACCTCTAGCCCCACACCTACAAGCTATAATCAATATGAGCCTTCCTTCACCCCTGAGCCTACACCTACCGAAAAACCTCCGCGCGCCTATGTGACATTGAAACCAATGGACGCCTCCTCATCTGCCGCGACGCCCACACCTACAGACACATCCGCGTCTGCCGCCGTTAACGTCACTTCCGCGACAAACACCCCAACACCTACAAACACTCCGCAGCCAACAAATACACCCGCTGAAGTCAATGCTGGCAGCGGAACCAAAGGGAATCCCTCCACCAGCAATTCCGACTCTATATTGGGATTAATGATCATCGTAGTGTTTGTAGCAAGCTCGTTTATCTATATTTCTTTCAGGCATCGCAAATACGAGGTATAAATCACCAAGGCATTTTATACCGATACCGGGGACGAGGCAATCGAAGATTTTGATTTATTCGATTGCCTCGTCCCATTGACACTTTTCCGCATGTCTGCTAATATTAACCTCAGTTAGCCAATCCCGAAACGAGGGGATATAATTGCTGTTTGAGAGTTTATCGGATAAGTTGCAGCAAGCGTTCAAAAAATTGCGCGGCAAAGGCCGTCTCACCGAAAAAGATGTTAAAGAAGCCATGCGCGAAGTTCGCCTCGCGTTGCTCGAAGCCGATGTTAATTTTAAAGTAGCCAAGGATTTTATAAACACAGTGACCGACAAGGCAATCGGCGCGTCTGTACTGGAAAGTGTGCGGCCTGGGCACCAGGTCGTTAAGATTGTTCACGATGAAATGGTTAACCTGCTTGGGGTGAGCCACAGCGCGCTCACTTTCGCATCCAAACCCCCTTCGGTTTTTATGCTGGCGGGGCTTAATGGCGCCGGCAAAACGACGACTGCGGGCAAGCTGGCCGCCGCTTTGCGCAAACAAGGCAAAAAGCCCTTGCTCGCCGCGTGTGACGTATATCGGCCTGCGGCTGTAAAACAATTGCAGGTGCTTGGCAAAACTTACGATTTACCCGTCTTTGTGTACGATAGTCCAACCCCGGAAGACATAGCGAAAAAAGCTGTTGACTTTGCCGAGCAGAACCATTATGATACTGTGATATTGGATACCGCCGGGCGCTTTCACGTTGACACAGAGCTTATGGATGAATTGCGGCGTATGAAAAAATTGATTAAGCCGCAAGAGATCCTGCTTGTGCTAGACGCTATGATCGGTCAGGATGCCGTCACTGTGGCACAATCCTTTAACGACAGTTTGGGTATAGACGGCATTATTCTAACAAAACTTGATAGTGATACACGCGGCGGAGCGGCCTTATCTGTTAGAGCGATTACAGGCAAACCTATAAAGTATTCCGCCATGGGTGAAAAGGTGTCTGATCTAGAGCCATTTTATCCCGACCGCATTGCCCAGCGCATTTTGGGCATGGGCGACATTCTATCTCTTGTCGATAAGGCACAGGAGGCGTTTGACACAAAAGAAGCCGCCGAAATGGAAAAGCGTTTGCTCTCCAACGATTTCAACCTTGAAGATTTTTTAACACAGGTTAAGCAAGTGCGCAAAATGGGATCCATTAAAGACATAATTGGCATGTTGCCCGGTATGGGCACCCAGATCAAGTCAGCCGACTTTGACATGGACGAAAGCGAGATCGCCATGAATCACATGGAGGCTATCATAAATTCCATGACGCTTAAAGAGAGGCGCAATCCTTTAATAATTAACAACTCGCGCAAGCGGCGCATAGCAAGGGGTAGCGGTCAAACCATTCAAGAGGTCAACAGGATGCTAAAGCAGTTTAACGAAATGAAGAGCGTAATGAAACAGTTTACCGGCATGGGCAAAAAGAAGGGCAAAGTTGGGCTTCCCTTTATGCGTTAATACTTACTTTTTTTGATTGAGCGACTGGTCTGAATCATCCATCAGAATTAAGGAGGTGAAAACTTGGTAAAAATCCGTTTGAAAAGAATGGGCGCAAAAAAAGCGCCGTTTTATAGAATTGTAGTGGCTGATGCCCGCACTCCCCGCGATGGGGCTGTGCTTGCGGAGCTGGGCGTATACGATCCGACCAAAAATCCCACGTTGCTTAGGGTAAACACCGACGACGCCAAACAATGGATAGCCAAAGGCGCACAACCGACACAAACCGTAAACAGTTTGTTAAAAAAGGCCGGGATGTAATTTGCCCTACATTAACTAATACACACGCCATGCTGAAAGCGAGGGCTTGTCAAATGAAGGAGCTTTTGGAAGTGCTGGCAAAGTATTTGGTAGACAATCCAAATGCGATAGAAGTCACAGAGACGCAGAAAGACAACGGTGTTTTGTTGGAGCTTAGAGTCGCGCCCGACGACATGGGCAAGGTGATAGGCAAGCAAGGTAAGATCGCCCGCGCCATACGCTCGGTGGTTAAAGCCGCAGCCATGCGCGACGACAAGCGCGTTAATGTGGAAATCGTGCAGTGAAAAGTGGAAATAGCGAAAGAAAAACCAAAGGCCCCCTAACTGGCGCGGCAGTAATGCCGCGCCAGTTAGGGGGCCTTTGCAAGTATGGCCGCTATTGTTGGAGAGTCGTTCCTCTATCTTTGCGCCAAACAAAGAAATCGCTCCAAGACCATTCGTCTGTTCCGCTTCTGGCATAATCATCCGCGTGATAGGGATTTTCTACCTTGCCAACAAATGTGAATTCTTTAATATTTGCAGATATGTATGGAGTAACATTAAATCAAGCGGTTATAGTAGTTAAGCCTTATATTATTTTATATAAAAACGATATAATATATATGACTTAACAATCAGTCGGATTAAACTACCCCGACCCCGCAAGACCTATTTTACTTGCGGCCGCGTGATGCCTGCCAGACGGGCAGCATAAAATATGCCTGTCAAACAGACGTTCACGGAGATTCTTCCGTACCACAGCATTACTGCTGTCCAGACTTATAAGAATAGAACGTCTATCCTTAATATTACGAGCTGCGTTCACATCCGCATTAGATGTGTGTCCGCAGCATAAACACTTAAAATGTTTCTGGTCTTTGCGATTAGCGCGGTATATATACCCGCAAACATTACATTGCTGGCTTGTGTATGCCGCGTTTATGTAAGTTACCTTTATGCCTTGTTCCTCTTGCAGCCTCGCTAATTTATTTTTTACCGCGCCACGTCCAGCC
>JAISGK010000067.1 GCA_031263155.1 Clostridiales bacterium | reverse complement strand
TATCAAGCTGTTCCAATTCCTTCATTCTCCTTCGCTGTTTTGTGGTGATCTCAGCTTATCAGAGAATGGCATGAATTGGAACATTTTTATTTAGGACAATTTATTTTACAACTTACCGCGCGCGCCTTGGGGTGGTATCTGTGCAGACAGCCCGCGTTACTTGTTTTCGAAAAACAGAACCATGGTGTTTAACGCCTTGTTGTGGTATGTCTTTACCGTGTGCGTTATCATAAAGTTGCTTATGGCGTAATAGTTTATTCGGGAGAGATCAAAGCCCTGCCCTTGCATGTATATCGGCTTATCGGGCTGGAGTATACCCCTTGTTAACAGTATATCGGCGTCGGATTGCATCGTCACTGTAAGCTGGTTAAGTTTGTAATAGTTGTAGTACATCGCTGTGCTCTTTTTAACCGTGTTGTATGGTCTGTGATCCCTATTCATTATATCGTCATTTACGTTAAAATAATCATAGGATATGTAATCGGGAAACCCCTGCTCGGGTTCGTCCCATGTCACGTCAATTAAGTAGTAGTCTCCTCCTATGTTGACTCGGTTCCACGCGTGCTTTTGCCACTTGTCGCCCTGCCGCACTTCGCCATAGACAATCTCACATTCGATGCCCATAGCGTCCATAAACAATTTAAGGCTATCGCTATAACCGTTACAGACCGCCTTGCCATTAATCAGCGCGCCATATGGAGTGTGCGCCTCTGTAGATGGCGAGGGCGAGTAGTCGTATTCGACGTGTTTGATCAACCAATCGTGTATGTACTTAACTTTCTCGTACGTTGTAATCCCTTCGCCGATTCCCCAAGCGATAACATCACGCACGCGGTTGTATATCTCTATTTGCCGTTCGTTCAACCCGCTGGTACTATTGTTTTTTAGCGCGCGGCTTACGCTTGCGTACATAGAATACTCAACCGTATATTCTATCATGATGTTCTTTACGCCGTTAGCCCAATACACCCAATGCTTCGTAGTAGCCAAGTTAACATTTAAAAAGTACGACGGCAAGTCAAGATAAAGGGCGCTTTCTGACAAGTCAACAGTGTCTATGGTAAACTTGGTGTTCATAGCTTCTATCTGCTCATCTATTTGAGATAAAAGATCTGTTGTGTTAGACACTGTGGGGGCAGGTCTATAATTGGTAGTAACACTAACGGTACTGGTGTTTTTATCCCAGCTCACGCTGCAACGTAAGCCCTCTGAAACAGCTCGAATGGGCACCAATGCCCGATCGTCAATAATCGTTACAGTGGCGGGCAAGTCGATGTGTATTTCAGGCCCGCCCATTTTGCCCAAACGCATAAGCTTTTCGCCAACCTTCATGCCGACATATTGCGTGCCCTGGTACATCCATACCTCGCGTTTGCCATCTTCCCAGGCGGCTTTTGCGCCTATAGCTTCTCCTATGGCCCTAAAGGGCACCATTACTACACCGTCAATCAAGCGCGGCGTCACATCGAACGACACCGGTTTGCCATCTACAATGACCGATATTGGCGCGGCGACATCGGGCGCCACGTTCACAGCATACGTATTAATGTTAAACAACATTGCCGCGAGAACCAGTATACATAAAAACCTGCGCAATTCTATCACCTCATCACAAATTTTGCCATATAACAAGTATAACATTTCTGATCGATATACGCAAAAAATTATATTTTTTTAGTGAATCGAAGAGTGCGAGATAAAGATCCTTTTACCTCGAACGCTGTGCCGCCGCCTCTTTTATCGTGCTAAAGCCCGAGTACAGCCCGATAAACACGATAAATACCTCCAGCCTGCCCAGTATCATACCTATTATTTCCACCACCAGCGTAGGCGTGTTTGTGTTTGCGTCAGACAAGCCGTTTGATATACCCACCGTGCCCAGGGCTGAGGTGAACATAAACATGGCGTCAAACAGCAAGCATTTCGCCGTTACCGTTAGAGCCAGCGTGCCCGCCGCCAGAATAATCATGTACACGGTGACAAAACAAAGCGTATCGCTCACAAGCGTGTCGTCTATGGGCATTTTACCCTGGGGCGTGTAGTAAGACAGCGCGGTGATCTTTCTGTTGGGCGATAAACTTTTGAGAATGTTTGCCCATACCGCGCGCAGCATAATGTTAAGCCTTGTCAGCTTTACGCCCCCCGCAGTAGAACCCATGCAACCGCCGGCGATCATCATAAGGTAAAACAGACCTAACGCAAAGGGAGGCCAGTTGGCGTAATCCATAGTAGAATATCCCGTTGTGGTAAACGCTGTTACCACCCCGAACAGGGATTCCAACAGCGACTCTCCCACGCTCATCCCATTATCGGCAAAAAGTGAGAATGCGCATAAAGGCACAACGATCAGCATCATACAAACCATGAACCTAAGCTCGCTTACGCGTGCCAGCTGCCTCCATCGGCCCTTTACCATCAGCAGCAACGCCGTGACATTTGTCGCGCCAATTAGCATGAGAACGACCGTCGTCAATTCTATTGCCGGGCTGCCATAATCGCCTATAGTACCCGCTTTTGTGGAAAATCCGGCTGTGGACAGGGCCGACATGGTGTGACACACGGCGTCAAAGAATCCCATGCCGCAGATTATGTAAGCGCCAACCCCCAATGCCAAAAAGCAGATGTAGAGCAAAAAAATCACCCGCGAAGTTTGCCGCAAACTCGGCATAACCCTGTCTTTGTGCCCTTCTGCCACAAATAAATTCATCGCGTGTTTGTTCTGTATCAACATATCGATCATTATGATAAAGCCCAATCCACCGCAAAATTGCATAAAACTTCTATGAAACAAAAATATGCGCGGAAGTGTTGTCACATCGATCACTGTTAAGCCGGTCGTCGTCCAACCGCTTACCGATTCAAATATCGCGTACTGTATATCAGCTTGACCCGCTATCACGAACGGGATTGCGCCCATAATAAACGCGTAACACCAGGCGAACAAAACAGGCAGGCTGCCTCTGGCTATGGGCGCCTGCCATGCTGTCACTGTCTCGGTTTCTTTGGGCGGCGATATGGCAAACACAACAAGGCTAAGGCCAATGGATATGGCGGAAGGTATAAGAAACGCCCCCGCGTACCCCACCTCAGCTTTATAAAAAGGAAGCATGCATAGCGGAAGCGCCAATAGACACCCTATCAAAAACATCAGCTTACCATAGTTGTTGCCGTGCGTCGCGATGTGACTTACGCGGCTTATCATGTTTTAACCTGCCCCGCCATTTCGCGCTCAAGAATATTTAAAGGCATATCGACCGAAGCGGTTGCGCCGACATTTCCCGTTAGTTGTTTTATCGCCTGATTTTCGTGCCTGCTCGTGGATATGAGAATCAATATATCGCCAGACATAATGCGCGTTTCGCCACGTGGCACGATATTTTTATCTCCTCGCGAGATAAAGCCGATAATGACCTCGTTAGGCAAATTAAGCTCCCAAATCTTTTTATTAACCGCAGGCGCGGCTGACCCTATGCGTACCTGGGCAATCTTTAGCTGACTGCCGCCTACCGCTATCAAGGTAGACATTTCATCCATAATCGCGTGCTGCTCAATAACGCTTGCAAGGGTAGTTATAGCGCATACCACATCGTCTATGCCCATCCGATAAAAAAATTCTGTCTTTCGCTGGTCGGTTATCAACGCAACCGTTTTTTTCACCTTAAACTTCTTTTTGCACAGTTCGCATATTACAAGGTTGTCATCGTCACGATCGGTTAGCGCTATGGCGATGTTCGCGTTATAAACATTAGCGTCTTCCAGTATAAACGGCTTGGAGCCGTCGCCGTTAAACACATCCAGCTCGTTTACCTTGGCGAGTTCCGCGCACTTATCCATATCAGAATTAATGGCCGTTACCTTATAACCTTTTTTTATAAGGGACACGGCAAGCGTACGCGTTTTATTAAAGCCGCCTATCAAAACAACGCGCCTTTTCATATAGCGGCACGCCCCAATCCGCCCGTGTCTTTAAGGAGTTTATCTATCTCTTTTGAAGAGAGCACCGCCGGGCAAATGGTGTCTATGCCAAATTCCTGGTACACACATTCGCAATCCTGGTCATATAAACGGGCTATGACCGTGTCTATGTGGAATATCTCCTTTGCTATTTGTGCGGCCATTATGTTTGTGTTATCGTAATTCGTTACCGCGATAACGGCGGAAGCGTTTGTAATTTGCGCGTCGTAAAGCACGCTCAAATCAGTTCCGTCGCCCTCTAATTGCATACCGCCAAACGAAGGAGCAAGTTTGCGAAACGACGACTTGTCTTTATCTACAACAAGAACGCTTTTGTCGTTTTCACTAAGTGTGTTGGCCAAATTTGCGCCTAACCTGCCGCAGCCGATGATAATTACATAATCATCCGGCTTTTTGGGTTTCATAAGCCTCACGGAAGACCCCCCCTCACAAAAATCCCTGTCCATTATGATATCGACCATGTGATTTGCCTGGATCAGTGTCTTATGATACGCTCTACGATAAGAATTGTCAACGGCGGCAAACATTGCGTTAAATCCTTTCCCTCGTCTAAGTACTATGGCCTTTGCAAAACTATTTAATCATATTATCAGTGGACTTGCATATCTTGTACCAATGGTATAGAGGAGGGCCTATGAGCGCCAAAGATGTTATATGCGGTTACATGCCCGAACACCTTAAAATTATTTTGCGTTCGCAAGACTTTTCAAAAATCAGCGAGATACATATGCGCGCAGGCAAGCCACTTATAATAAACCAGCCGCGTGAGATATTTCTGTCGCCGCAGGGTAAGCCCGTTGACTGTTCGTCGGCTTATACAGTCACGCAAAAAGACATATCCGACGCCCTGGCGCTGCTGTCTGACTTTTCGCTATATGTGTTGGAAGAGGAATTGTGCGGGGGCTTTTTGACTTTGCCCGGCGGGCATCGCGTGGGCCTTACCGGTAAAGCGGTTATGGAAAACGGTCGCGTAAAGACCATGAAAAACATAAACGGATTTAACATACGCGTGTCCCGCGAGATAAAAGGCTGCGCTGACCAAATACTGCCGCACATCGTTTCGCCAAGCCTTCATCATACAATGATCATATCCCCGCCCGGTTGTGGCAAGACAACACTCTTGCGGGATTTGGTACGCCAATTGTCCGATGGGAAATATCCTTCCCGGCAGGGTTATACGGTAGGGCTGGTGGATGAACGCGGTGAGATAGCGGGCTGCTATAGGGGCATACCGCAAAACGATGTGGGCGTCAGGACTGATGTGTTAGACAGCTATCCAAAATCCATCGGCATGACCATGTTATTGCGCGCCATGTCTCCACGCGTTATCGCGGTGGACGAATTGGGCAGCCGCGCCGACACAGCCTCTGTGGAAGAGATAATTAACGCCGGCGTGTGCATCATTTGTACCACTCACGGCGCAGACATAAATGAGGTAAAACTAAAACCCGGCCTTCGCGATATTTTTTACATATTTGAGCGCTTCACTGTCCTTCGCGGACTGGGAACTATAGCCGGTATATTTGATAGAGCCGGTCGGCGCGTAGGCTGATTTCCGGTTGCGTTATAAACAATTATTGCTGATTTCCCTCGAAAACAATTCAACGCCAACGCGGTCAATATGCTCGCGAAGCGGTTGATGACTTATGGTTTCATAGTCTACCACGTCAAATTTATACGGCATAGGCAGTTCGTCAAGACGAATCAGCAACCCGCCGATATTCACGCAGCCGGAGACGGCTATGTCAATGTCGGAGTTGCCGCGCCAGTCGCCTTTTGCGCGCGAGCCAAACACGACCGCGCGTGAAACCCCGCAAGCGCTTAATGTTTCAACAATAAGCGAGGCATGTTTATCTGTAAGCCCGATATTCATTCAAGTCGCCCCTCAAAATAAACGCGCAGACTTTCAAGGGCGGGGTAAAACTCGTCCTTTATCTGCTGAAAAACCTTGTTAAATGTGTTTTCGTTGTACTTGTGCGACATTTCGTTACGCGCTTCAAGCATATCAATGAACGCCTGACCGTCCTCAATCACTTCTACCGCGAATGCTTCTTTGATAACCGAGCGCGGCGAGGGTTGAACTCTGTGCCCGAGATACCGCAAATAGTCGTTTGCGGTTTTCCATGCTAAGTCAAACGTTATCTCGAACCGCTGAATGAACCCTTCACGAATAATCGCAAGCGTTTCACCAAGTTCATAGCCGTTGATTTCCGATAACAACGCACACGATTTTGAAAAGTTCTCAAATCGTTGTCTCCAACGAATATCCTGATTTTCCATACCATTCAAGCCCCTTTATTATTACGCGGATTTCCTGCTCATGCGATACCATACGAATTACTTCAGCATATTTCCCGCTTTTTAGAAAACGCCCATCTCTGCCATTTTAAGATATATCTCAGCGAAAATCAATTATAAACTTTCATAAGTGAAAGAACAGGGTGTACTTTTATTGCGTTAAGCGCTTTCCCGTCCAGGCGTTATTGCCTTCGCAAAACTATTTAATCATATTATTTATGGACTTGCATATCTTGTACCAAGGATATACGCGTAGGCTGATTTCCGATTGCGTCATAAACAATTCGACAATAGGGGGCGATACTGTGAGTATTGCGCTTAAACTCGCGGGATGCGCGCTGGTGGTCGGGGCATCGTCGCTGCTTGGATTTTATTACGCGCATAGAGACGAGTTTCGCATGGGCGATCTACTGGCATGGCGCAAAGCATTCGTGATACTCAATTCTGAAATAAGCTACGCAATCAAACCACTCGCGGAAGCCGCAGAGTTTGTAAGCTCACGCGCGGCCCATCCGCCCTCAGCGGTGTTCGCGGCATTAGCCTCTTCATTGCAAAGCAGGCAAGCGAGCGATGTGTGCGATATATGGAAATCGGCGGTCGATACGGCACAGGGCAAAACATTCATTACGACGGACGATATCGAATGTATTTATAACTACGGCGCTACCCTTGGCGGCGCGGATAAAAGACTGCAAATCGAAGCGATAGAGCAAACGATAAACTATATCGATGGCACAATAGTGATTTTGCGGGAGCAGAGCGAAAAAAACAAGAAATTGTACTTTAGCCTTGGCTTGCTGGGTGGATTGCTGGTAGTCGCCGCGCTATTTTGAATATTGCAGTGTACTGGGGGTAATTATGGAAATTCAAGTCGTCTTCCAAATAGCGGCGGTGGGTATATTGGTGGCGGTGCTGGATCAGGTGCTTAAACGCGCCGGTCGTGAAGAACAGGCAATGATGACTACGTTGGCGGGCCTTATAGTAGTACTTTTTTGGATAATCCAATACATAAGCCAATTGTTCGCAAGCGTTCAGTCAGTTTTTAAACTATAGCGCCATGGAAATAGCGCAAATTGTCGCCGTGGGTATCGTCAGTCTCATCCTTATTATCGCGATAAAAAAGCAAAGCGCCGAGTACGCTCTGCTCATCAGCATCATGGCCAGTGTCATTATCTTTTTTATGCTGCTCCCGTACCTGACACAGGCGGTAGGATTGCTAGAAAACATTGCCGCGCTGGTAGACTCTGACAACCAGTACGTCGGCCTTATATTAAAGATAATAGCCATTGCCTATATAGCGGAGTTTGGCGCGCAAATCTGCGCTGACGCGGGCGAAAACGCCATAGCCTCCAAAATAGAGCTTGGCGGCAAGGTAATGATTTTAATTACATCAACGCCAATATTATATGGTCTTATTAGTCTTGTCGCGTCCATAGCAGATTAACGGTAGTACGCAACGATTGATATGATTGATACAAATGAGGTGATAGCTTGGATCCCGCTTTGAATAACCCCGCCGCACTGGACAAATTTTACATAGACGAACAACTGAAAATGTTTGACTTTAGCGGCATAGACAAAGCCTCGGGCTTAAATTTTGGCGAATGGGTAACTAAGGCGATCACTGGCGAGTTAGATTTGAGTCCGCTCGGCCTTGTCAAGCGAGTGGGAGATATGCTGGTCGGCGAATTGTGGCAAAATTGGGGGCTCATGCGCAACCTGATCCTCATCTCCGTACTCAGCGCCATTCTCAAACTATTGTCCGACTCATTTAAGAATAAGCAAGCGGGCGAAATGGGATTCTATGTTTCATTCATGGCTGTGGTAATGGTACTGCTTGCCTCGTTTCAAACGACCTTGAGCATCATAACCACGCTTGTGGCCACGGCATCCAACGTGATGACCGCCGCGCTGCCCATCATGTTTGGCGTTTTGCTAATATCTGGCAAACTCGCCGGCGCCGCCGCTTTTTCACCCATCTTTGCCGTCACTATAGAAGGGCTGTCGCTTTGCGTTCGCTTCCTCCTTTTGCCCGTAATACAATTTGGCGCGATGATGGAAATAGTTAGCTGCATTTCCGCCAAGTCAAAACTTACAAACTTTACAAAACTTATACGTAAAGTAGTAGGTTACGCGCTAAAAGGTATCGCGCTGTTGTTTTTGACTGTGCTGTCATTGCAAAAAATCTCCTCCCCCATCATAAACAGCACCGCCCTTAAAGTAGCCAAATCTGGGGCGGCGGCGATACCCGTCGTGGGGGGCATGGTTTCCGGCGCCATGGATGCCGTGCTATTTTGGGGGCAAGCGGCGTCTTCCGGGCTTATGGTGGCGTTGGTGATCACATTAACCGTTGTTTGCAGCGCAAGCCTTATTAAAATATTGGCCTTGCTGTTAATGTACAAAGTAACGGCCGCGCTTGTTCAGCCTGTCGCAGACGACCGCATCGTTAAATGCATAGACGCCGTAGGATCGTTTTGTGTATTACTCTTTGAAGCGGGGGTGGTTGTTGTGGTAATGTTCATCGTTTCTGTCGCGATTATGCTCGCGTTTTAATCATGGAAGAGTTTGCGGCTTCACTGGCGTATTTTCTTATATTTGGCGCGTTTGCCGGTCTGATCCTGCCTGACACAAAATATAGAAAATATGTGGAGATATGCCTTGGTTTTGTTTTTATCATCATGATGTTAAATCCGATAACAAAGCTCATTAACACGCGGCAGCCTCCGATTAATCAATTATTTGAGGGGCTGGACAAAAGGCTTAACGATATAGAAATTCCCGGCGACCTGGCCGAATACGAACAGAAAAACCGCGACATGCTGCTCAAATCGTTTAACGAGCAGTTGACTGCCCAGCTTGCGGGGTTTTGCGGCGACGAGAATTATGAAATAATTGACGCGCAAGCGCGGCTGGCTGACGATTGGTCTATAGAGCGTTTGGATATAACCGTGCGCCCCAAAACGACAGAACGACCGTTCATTTACATAGAACCCGTTAAACCCTTTGCGGCAAATGATGATATTGACGACCCCGGCATATCCAAGATAAAAAATAATGTGAGCGACTTCTACGGAGTTCACATCAATAATATATATATAACAGTAACGAAATGAGTTGAGCATGGTGAAAACGGTTCTTAAAGACTTTTTTCGAGACAAGGACAAAGCTGGATTGCTTAAAATCATTCTGGCCTTGGTGTTAGGCGTGTTGCTGATTTCGTTCGCGCGCTTCCGCTTAAATACAAATTCCAAAACGACAGAGCAAGAACAACCAGTGTTAAACGCATCCGCCGGCAATGAGCCAGTCGAAACGGATTATACCCTCGTTTTGGAAAAGCGGATGGAGACCGCGCTTTCACAAATAGACGGCGCGGGCAAAGTGAAAGTTCTGCTTACGCTGACCCAGGGCAAAGAACTTGTTGTCGCGGAAGACAAGACCACCAATCAGGACATAAATGAAGAGACAGACGGCGCGGGCGGTACACGCAAAACCCACTCGCTAAGCGAAGAGCATACCCTTGTGTTGTACACAGATGAAAACGGGGTAGAGGTGCCGCTTATACTACGCGAAGTATCGCCTGTTATTGAAGGCGCGGTGATAATTGCGGAAGGAGGCGAAAACATATTTGTAAAGGACGCGCTCACTCGCGCGGCCGAAACCGTGCTGGGGTTAACGACAGACAAAGTGCAGGTGTTTAAAATGAAAAAGTGAATAGATATAAAAATGGTATTTATCATAAAACGATGTTCATCATAAATGATGATACATCGTCATATGATGAATTATCAGAATTATCCTAAATAAACAATGGCATTTTGTACGCGGGATGACTCGCCATTCGAAGCGTCATGGTCGCACGCAACACATCAACAAATATTATATGGAGGTCGAAATGTTCGTGTTTAAGCGCAATCAAATCATTATTACGGCACTCATCATCATGATAGCCGTGGCGGGTTATCTAAACTTTAAGGATAACCAGAAAATAGCCTCTACAGGGCTGGAGCTTACAGATAATGGCGAAATCGCCACAGGGTCACAGCCCGAAGGGTCCGACGATCTGTATGACATCGGCAGCGCGTTGATCTATCAAGAAGACGACGACCCAGCCATAACGGATGAATTTGTCACCACAGACGACACCATTGGAGAATCTGTCAGCGGCACCAACGATGAGGAAGACCCCGGCGAGGCGGTGTTTACATATACCAGCCGTGACTCGTCATACTTTGTGCAAGCCAAACTCAATCGCGAGCAAGCGCGCGCGAAAGAGAAAACCCTGCTTACAGAGCTTATAAACAACGTAAACATAGATCAGGAGCAAAAGGCCGACGCCGCCGATTCTATGCTTGCCATTCAGCAGCGTATAGAGAAAGAAACAGCGGCGGAAGCCATGATAGAGGCCAAAGGCTTTAGCGAGGTATATGTGCGTATCGACGACGACAGCGTTGATGTTGTTGTAAACAAAGAAGCGCTTACCGACGCGGAGATCGCGCAGATAGAAGACATTGTAAAACGTAAAACCGGCATGGAAACAAACCAGATACATATTTCTCCCATGCGCAAGCAATAGGGAAATTAAATAAAACAAAATATTCAAGGACTGTTGCAAGTCGTCAGGCAACAGTCCTATTTTTTCGTTCAAGCCCGAATCGCTTCAGATACCCGGCGAAGGTCTCCACATCCCAATTGGCGTAAAACGGCGATATTGCCGCTTCGATGTCGTTCAACGTCCAATCGTCAACGTAAAGCGGCGTGTCCATCACAACGCCGATTTGCCCTTGACCGGGAACCTTGACGCTCCCGCCGTCAGAGTTGATAATGCCTAAAATCAGCTTGATGGTTGTGGTTTTTCCCGCGCCGTTTGGCCCGACGAAGCCCGTGAATTGCTGACCCGCAAGATAAAAGTGGGCGCTTCAAATTAAAAAATCCTCGCAAGGCTTAATGCGATTGCGACCACTCCTTTCATGTTCAGAATATCAAGTTTTACGGGCCTTTCCCGTATGCCTCAAAATCAGATTTTCACGCAAAAAACCGCCCATTTCCCGAATATGAAAACGGCGGCTTTTGTGATATACTTTGATTGTCGGACTTCGGGCCAAATTGACCCGAAGTGGCGGAGAGACAAGATACAGTATTGAGAGGATAATTGCTTATGGAAGTGCCAAAAATATACTTGGATAACTGCTCGCTCAACCGTCCGTTTGACAATCAGTCACAGATGAAAATACGCTTGGAAACCGAAGCGAAACTTTACATTCAAGATTGTGTCCGGGCCGGTATCTATTCCTTGTGTTGGTCGTTTGCGCTTGACTATGAAAACGGTAAAAATCCTTTTGAGGACAAACGAAACTCGATTGCCCCGTGGAAAGAAATTGCAAGTGATTACTGCCCGCGAAGTGAAGCCATACGTTTACGGGGCAGGGAAATCATGAAGCTCGGCATAAAAGAACTGGACGCGCTCCATATCGCTTGCGCGATAGAAAAACATTGCGACTATTTTATTACCACCGACAAAGGTGTGCTGAACAAAAATATCAAGGGAATTAAGGCCATCAATCCGATTGATTTTGTGAGAGAAATGGAGGAATTGCCATGATGAGAAATGACATCGTATTACGTTGCGAGGCTATGGACGCCCTGATTGCCGCTCTGGGAGAGGTAGACGCCGAACGGTTTATAAGTATAGTCAACCGCGATATATTTGACTATACCGAATGGCGGCGTGATAATCTATGCAAGGGCATGACGCTTGATGAAATTTACGAGGACGCGGCGGCGTATGAGGCGAAAGCGTAAAGTTTGTTTTCTGCCCTATACGCTTCGGGACATTTTGTCCCGAAGTGAGCGGAAAAACCGATAAGAAAAGCGAGGCGGCTTGTCTCGCTTTTCTCCATCTTTATTTCGGCTGGTATGAGCATTGTTAAGGCTGTTGGAACGTATAATCTACCCCGCCAGCACGGAGGCCATTACCAAAAATACCAGCGCCAACACCAAGAGTATGCCAAACATCAGCAATTTTGGCATATTCCTTTTTACCAGATCTTTTTGGATAATCTCCATCTCCATGGCCGAACCGCCGCTATCTGAACCGACACGGGCGGTTATATTGTTTTTACCCTCGTTTAAGTAACGCGCGGCCCCTATATCCGCCCCGCCGCGCACGGAAGAAAAACGCACTTTTAGTTTAAACAGCGGTATAGGCACACTCGGCGACATGGCGAGCCTACCCACAGTCAGGCCGTTAAACGCGTTTGGATACACGTCCAAAACATGCTGCCCGGCTCTCTCGGTGTCTCTCTTGCACAACAAATCTACATTTTTGCCGGCAATTAAGGTGCGCGGTCGCCCGTTTATTTTGAGCGTTGTTTTAGGGCGCTGCCACATTAGCGCCACAGCTGCGGCGAACATTAAAATACCAGAAATAAGAAGTATTGGCGCGGCGTCTACATCAGCCGTGATAGGCGGCAACTCTCGCACTCCTGGCAGCTGTGACTCGCCAGTGCGCTCGTCTATCTCGCGTATAGAATAAAACAGGCTATTTTTATCGGCGTCGTTAAACAGGTTGAGTATCTCGCCGTTTTGCATTACATACTCTTTAATGGCCGGATCTTTGGCGCTGTCCTTATAATCTATATTCTCAAAGCGCCTTACCCCGCCGCCATAATTGCCCTTATAGGCTTCGTATATGCCATCCAGCGTTTCGCCAATATATAAAACATAGCCCTTAGCCCCGCTTTTCGCGCGCATACGAAACGTTACTTCTTTATTCGTAGCTATGGCCTGCAGCATTACATCCTGACCTTCTGTTTCGCGCTCACGGTTCAATTTCGCGTTTATGGGAAAGTCTCCAATGTTATCCGCATACCACACGGTCAGATAGAACGCTTCTTTTTGCCCCAAAGTTAAAACGCCGGGCGCAAACTGTATCACGTGGCTATCCTTGTGCAACATTTCTTCCAACCGCAAAAATCCGTTCATACCCTCTGGATCCACTTTGGGATAATAGTCGTTGTACAGATATCCGTCTGGACGCGGATCGTCCTCGCTTGCCCTGTCTGACAAGTGAAAGATAATAATCGGCTCTTGCTCTTTCAGATCTTGCTCCTCTACGCGACGCAGCAGCAGATATATCGGTTCCAGCCAATCCGTCCCGGTCTCATCGGTAAGGCTGCCGGGGGATATCTCTATACGCTTTTGGATATCGTATTCAAAGGTTTCTTCCATATCCCATTCGGGATGGCGCGCGAACGGTATATAGGTAATCGTATCGCCCGCGTACAAAAAAGAGTCCAACGCGTAACGATAAAATCTGTTAAACTGGTCGGCAACGTCATTAGCTTTGGTAGAGCCGCTCACGTCCACCAAAAAATAGAAGTGCGCGCTGCGGCAGTTAAGCCCCGTTATCAAGTTAAGCAATCGCTGGCTTATGTTGGCGAACGAGTTCTCATCAGACATGTTGAGAAGCACTTTGTCGCTTGGCAAATCCGTCTCTTCTTCCGCAAGCTCCCCATCTCCCGCGTTTATCCCAACCCAACTTTCAGCATACACGGGCGAAATTGGCAAAAACGCGATTAGTGAAACCAGTGAACTCAAGATAAAAGAGAAAAACCACAAACAAACACTCCTCATTACTCCCCCGCCCTTCTGGAAAGATTTGTCACAGTTCCGTTCACAGCGTCAATGAGCAGTATATTCATGCCTATCGCCGCCAAACACAGGCGCGACCCAATCGCGCATGTTTTTAAGACCTTGCGGGTTTTGTGGCTGTCGCCGTACAACATGCACACCTCGATAACACCTTGAGTGCTGTTGGCGGATATATAAACAAATAACATGCTTTCGGACCCATTGTAGTCAAAACAAATGGCATAATAATTAAATACCCGGCTGGCGCGAGTTATGAGAGTGCGCTCATAGCTTTCGGCCAGGTATCCGCCTGAAAGCGGGTACTGCTTAAAAAAGCTGCTACCGTTCACGATCTCGCAGGTGTAAAGATAGCCCTCGCTAACGCATAACTTGGGAACGGCAAGCACTACTCCCCTTGCTATATCATTCTCCATGCCTGAATGAGCGTTCACACGCAAAATATCCGCTGCCCTGCCTTTTTTGACCGCGTATATAACGCAGCCATCAGCCACGCTGAGGCAAATTATTTTTTCGCCCGCGTTAGAGCTAACAAGGACCTTGGCCGCCCTATCCCCCTCGGCGTAAGACAAAATTTCCCCGCCAAGGGTAAAAAACACCTTCCCCTCGCCTATCGCGTATGGAATGTTATCGTTTGGCGCGATCGAACGCGGGGAGTCTCCTGGCAAAGCGATGCTTTGCGGCTCGTTATATGGCGGCGCAAATCGAATAAGCCCATCCACGCCCAATATGTATAGACCGCGATCATACAACCACGCCTGCCAATGGTTAATATCTATCTTGGCCGCTTGTTCGCCCGAAATATAATGCAGCAAAACATGGTCGCGCAGGCTTGTCATCAGTAGAACGCCGCTCAATTCAAACGACTTAATGTCGTACACATCAAAATCCTGCGGATCGCTGTCCCATAAAACCCTACCCAAAACAAAATCATAGCAACACAACACAGATTTGTCCGCTTGCGTTTTCCAAAAAAAGCCCTGGTTATTACTTGTGTTCATCCAGCTCATACTCTTGTGTATATCTTCACAAATAATATCTGGGTACATTGACGTTTTATATACGTTTGTCTTACCCTCATCCACTCCGCTGAACAAAAAACTGTCGCTTTTGTAGGTTAGCTTGGCGGCGCAGCCATTCACCTCACATCTATTCGTGTTAACCCTATAGAATATGTTGTGGGTTTCGCATCGCACAAATGTTTTGCCACAGTGCGGGCAGCGTTCAGACCAATATGGCAAAAATTTACGACAATGAGGGCACTCCTGCATAAGTCTCGCGCCGCACTTCACGCAGTATTTATGCCCCGCCGCATCTGGTGTCGTATGCTGGCATCGATAACACTGCACGGCTTACCTCCTCTTCATGCTACGTTATATACGCGCGCGCTGCATTTACCTATAGCATTTAGGGTGATTTTTCATAAGGAGCGCGCCTTTGGCATAGTCTGGCGTGCCGTCGGGGTGCTGACCCGTGCCCAAAAAGGCAAGGCACTTTGGGCAGTAAAAGCCAGTGTTTGGCCAACGATCATCTTGAACATGAAACTCGTAGTCCAAATTGTCAGATGTTTTTAATGGGTCTTCCGGGAACAACCTTTCCCAATTTCGCGCGAGCTCGGGTACTTTGCGCACATATTCGTTAATCAACAGGCGCTTAATTGTCCTTTCGTCATCTTCCTGATTATCTAACAACAAGCCGTACAGGGCCGGGTTTAAAATAAAATCGTGCAGCTTCCTTACAAAATCGGCCGACCTTGCCGACCTGTACGAGTCGTTTGCCCTCTTAAGTCTGTCCAACTCGGCCGTGCGCTGCATTTTGTTAATAGCGATTCTAAACACGCGCGGCAGCTCTATGGGCGCCTGCGTATTATAAAACACGCTTGACATATCGCTAACCTCTTCGTATATGTAACTCGTATCTGTAATGTTAAACGTGCCAGAGATAATGGAAACAAGGTACAGCAACGCCAGCTCATCCCACTTGTCGGAGCTTATACGCTGCAACGGCAAAAATGTTACGTCAATGCGTCCCAGATAGGTATTGGGCACTTCTTTGTTGTTTATGGCATCTACATTGTTCGTGTTGCGCAAAGCGGCGGCAGTCATTGGGTCAGACGCGAAATCCAAATAGCGCAGGGCAAAGCATCCCTTCTCGCGCAAAAATAGTATTGAAAAGTTGTCGGAGCTTTCATGAACTTGTTCAGCCCATTCTGTAACGATATTCAATCCTTGCAAAATTTTGGTAAAAGCGTTCCCGCTCTGGCCATTTTGGTGGTTATCGCCATCGGGATAAAAATACCATCGCGGCTCGGTTAGTTCGGGGTTATTTATGGCCAGCGCGTCGTTTATGGTCATACTGATAAATAGATCAGCCATAGCGTTTACGTTTTGCGCCGTCACCTTACCCAAATTAACCACTTCTGATGGATCCGCGTCGGGCGCGTATGCGCGTTCGCGCTCTTCATCCATAAACTGTTCTACTACATTGCGACGGTTAAGCGGTTCGGTATATAACTTGCGTATCTTGTCTTCTATATCTTTACACTGATCAACCGGAAACGGAGTCAATGCGCTCGCGTCAAACAACCATTCGTTAAACGCTGCGCGACAAAGATCCATAAACCTGGAATAGGCCAGTCCCACATGTTGTATAAGCTCATCCGCCAGCCTTGGGATTTGCCCCCGGCGTATGACGTGTCCGTTAAGCGCTTTGGGCCGGGTGGATTCGTCATACAGGGTGTTGAGCTTTCTCCGCCAGCTTACCACCGAATCGGCAAACTTTTCTAGCTGATTCCTCAAATCCTCAAGCCTTTGCAGCGCATGCCTGGCAAGACGCCGCGCCTCCCCCGCAGTGGCGGCCTGCAATCTGGCCGATTGGTATTCTCCCAAAATTGTTTTGTATCTGTCAAACAGTATGTTTATGGGCATTCTATGCAATCCACCGGGCTTTAGCAAAAAATCTCCCTTTATCAGGTCTATCTGCCCCACTATATCGCGAAGCTGTTCGCGCATATCGGCGCCGTTGCCGGAGGTTTCGGGAGCGTTGGAAATATTTTTTACCTGCTCAATAACGGTATCCAGCAGACGCCGGGCCGTTAGCAAGCCGCCTTGCCTTGTAAACACAACATCGCAAAGGGAATTTTTTATGATATGATCCCAGCCGTCATCGGTTTCGCCTCGCAATATTTCAGCGTTTCGTCTAATGGCCTTGGTAACGGTTCCCTGTCCGTAGCCAGATACCGTCATCGCGGGTTCCGCCATAAATCCCATGTCAATCTTATCGGGCAGATCCCTTAGCACCGCCGTGTCAAAATACGCTTTAAACGACGCGTACTCGTCGTCTTTAAGCCGGTCTATCTGCGTTACAAGGTTGATGGTATATTCTTCGCCATTAATGACACTGCCCGTCACATCAGACAGCAATCTATTGTAAATCGTTCCGCTTTGGCGGTGATCGCCTTCCCTTAAATAAATCTCGTCATATTTATATTCAATCGCGGTATTATCATCCTCTGGCAAAAAGAGATCCAGGGTGTTTTTAGCAAGACGATAGGCGGCGGCTCTCGCAATCTGCGCGGCGGGATATTCTATGGTAGAAAAGCCAAACGTCATATAGCTTTGGGAGTATCGTGCCTTGTCCGCCTGGCGCAGGTATGTGTTCATGTTATCGCGCGCGGCGTCGCGCGTGTCAGCTGATGGGGAAAATATATCGTTGTAGATGTACTCGCCTATCAACTCCTCCAACTGTCTGCTGTCTGTCGTTTTGCCCCTTTGCGGCCCTATAAGATAAACAAAATCGAAGGGCTTATCGTTACATTCCATAACCTGTCCGGGGTTTTGCACATGCTCAAAGGTGTACGACCCGCCCGACATATAATGGTTAAGCTCTTCCAGCGCGTGGTAGGCGTTGCGCAGTTTCATGCCGTCATTAAGCATGGCCGGTATTGTAAGTATAAGCGTTATATTCAGCTTCGCGTCTCCGCGATATGTAGGCTCAGCTTTTATTATCTCTCTCATAAGATATCCGCAGTCTACAAACGAACCGCTGCCCGTGCCGCTAACCGCGTTTGCCACTATGTATATCTTCTTTTTGGATACGGGAGAGAGTTTGTCATTTTGCGCCATCATCATATTTTTCATGCGAGTTTCTACGGCTTCGCGTATGGCGTTGTAATGATACATAAAGATAAACTTACCCTTGGTTCGCGTGCGCGAACCGCCGTCCGAGGCGGTCTCCAGGGCGTCTATGTCTACCCACTTGTGTAGGCCCTGTTGCAGGTGCTCATCCTTAAACTTGTCAACAGCCGCCTTGGACACCTCAAGCGAGTAGAAGTTTACATCGCGTTCCGCCGCCGAAGGTCTGTCCGCGTCCATCTCAAAATATTGAATAAACGGCAGTTGAGAGATGTGTTCATTACGCCGCCAGTCTATCAAGTCGGTCAATCGCTTTATAACGCCTTGACCCGTTCCGCCAAGCCCAAGAATAACCGCCCTGCGCATCAGTAATCATCCCTTTCCGGTTTTTGTCCGGCCACCCCGCTGATAACCAGCACGAGCATGACGAACAACGCCACCGAGGTCATAATCCAAAAAGGCGTGGTGTTAAGATCAAAATAGCGTCTATATGGACTCAAGAACATCAAATAAAAAAACATAAGCGCGATCATTAGGCCATAAAGCACCCGAGCAAGCACACCAACGCTTGTTACCCCCACAAATTTTACAAATATCCAATACATAAGAAATACGACAATAAACCACAGCGCAGCGGCGACTATGAACACCTGTAAAATATTGGTCAAATCCACAATCATTCACCCCCCGAAGATTTTTAAATCACTCTACACGCGCGTTTTCACAAAAAGATTTTGGTTTCGTAGGTTTGGAGAACGCACGTTTAGAGTAAATCATTTTGCATATACGTTAACAATGGGGCATTGTATAGGCACACCCTCAACTTCAATGCCCTTTTGTATAACTTCGTACACTAAATCGGCGGGGTGTTCCGCGTCCGCCTTCCGTTTCTCCTTGTTCTCTTTTTTCCATCCATCCATTAGCTGGCTATGCGTTACAATGGTAGAACCGGGAACTATGATCGTTTCGCTTATGCCCAGGTCTTTAAGCCTCTCCAGATTAACGCCCCACGCCTTAACGAACGAGTTCTTATACGCGTCAGCTTGCGCGCCCAATGCAATGGCCGCTTTTTCAAACGCCATTTCGGGAGTGGTGTTAAACAAAGTATAATAAAAGTGGTTTTGAGTAAAGAAATCACATTTTTGCTTGTGGGTCAAATCCTTTTGCCTCGCGAACATCTCCAACTTTTTGCTGTATTGTACAAACTGCGTCAAGGACACTCGTCCGCCGAGAAAATCCACGTCGCCGCGCTTTTCTTCTTCCATCTTACCCACCAGCGCGGTTAAATGATCAAACACGGATATGGGCATTGCAATTGTGAGCGTTGGCTGTACAATCACATTGCCGCCTCTCATAAAACCGGGGGTTATGGCCGCGACGACAGGGCCGGCGTTATTCTCAGCAAACGCGCGCGTCATTTTGGTCTCTACCGTGTTGCAAGGCACGTGACATTCTGTCGCGGGTTCGGAGTACGCATAATAAACGCTTCCGGTATATGTATCCCCCACTCGCGATTCCGGTATAAGCGCCATGTAAGAGTGCTTGCGCAAAAACGGCTCTACCTGCAATCTAAAATATTCTTCAAATCGCGCGCCTATTTTTTTGCCGTAGACATATCTCATAAGGACGGCAAATTCTTGCAGCCGCTCTTTGATATGACTCTCAAACGCTTCCGTGTCCGAAATTTTAGATATGTATTGCGCCAACTCGAAGAGTTTTGCTTCCGCGTCTTTGCCGTCTATCTCTTCCATAACGGCTTTTTGCAGCAAAGCGATATCGCGATATTCGGTTATCAAATTCACGCCTATAGTTACATAACCCTGTGGCTTCCATAATCTGAATGTTAACGCGCTGGCGTGAAAACGCGCGACCCACGAGGGAAGATCTTTAACGCGCCTTTTATAATTTAATCCGTCTATAATAGTAGACTTTATTTCTCCATCACTGTCATTATGGTTTATAACGACTGCTTCTTCCTTAATACCGTTTACCATCTCACGTTTAAGCCGTTCTTTTTCTTCAAAGGTAAGCCAGTTGTTCACCATTTTTGGATCATCCACAAAGGACTTTATTTCCGCCCGCTCACAGTGCGAACGCGCTAAATTCACCAGCGCGGCTTTAGCAGGCCCGTCGTTCTCTGGAGCGTTAGTAAAGCTGGCCAGCCATAATTCTTCATCCGCCAAAAATACCGAAAAAAACCTCGCGTTAGCCTGATAAAACGACTGGTGGCCCATCGACAACAAACCTTCGGCAATAGGTCTTGGTAGATACGACAACACGGCGTCTGGCGCGGGCTCGCTATACTCTGGCAATTCAGGCAGTCTTTCGATATTGGCGTCGCGATAGGTAAAGGGGAGAGCGAAAATCGTATTTTCGTTTTGGGCAATCACCAACGAGGCCGCCAGCGGCAGCAGTTTTTCATTGGCCTGTTGATAGCTGTAGCCGCACTTGGTATACAAGTCGGTTAAACGTTTGCAGTGTCTGAAAAAGTATCGCTTAACCTCTGTCAGCGCCTGTTCCGCAAAAAACAGAAATTCCTTGCCGTCTATATTGTGTGGCTGCGCCGCCATTTGATCGCAAACCTTTGTAATGGCGTCTATTGAAAACACAGATACGCAAAGGGATAAAAAATCTGCGGCCTGCCGTTTGCCATCGTCAAGACTGTACACATCGTCAAGCCACTTGTCATCGCTAACGTACGCCAATAATCTCTTTAGCCGTCCGGCGACGTAAGCGGCATATGATGCGGAGGGGCATGCCGACATGCATTTGTAAAGCTCTGTTATGTAAAACACATGTGTTTCTTTCCCTTTTATCAAACTCCCCACCTCTTTCGTAACACGAACGCCAACTCCTTTAACGGCGTCAAATATAGACTTCATACGTAAGGGCCTTTTGGACTGCAACAGCCGTTTCGCCAACGCCGATATCATAGGATACTTCAAGGTATCGGTTTTCGAATCGCACATGAATAGTCACCGGCATATTTTCATGCGCTCCGCTTACGGTAAATGAACCCAGGGTTTTAATAACTGAATTTGACATGACGACACTTATGAGCCATTCACCGTTTGCGACCCTGCGAGACAGCCTTTTACTCTTCGGTCTAAACTCCTCACCCACTCTATATGTTATGCCCACACCAGGATACAACTTGGGATACACGCGAACGTCAAACAAAAAAACCTCGGACATGCGTGTAAGATACGACAGCGCCGCGCCGCGCACTACGGTATAAATAGCGCTTTCTTTTACCTTGTCATAATCTCCGGGCGAATAGTCGTAAGGCCCCGCGACTGTGCCAATTTCCCGCTCCAGCCTTGTTTTGATAATCTTGATAAGGCTGGAACCGCCAACCAAAAACATACATTTCATATTTATCCGCATACTGTTTATGATGTCGCGCATAGATTTTACGGCATAGTTCAAATCGCGGTAAACTACCGATTCGAACATTTTCGAGCTTAAAACTATGCCTTCCCCCGGCAAAGGCGGGTCCATATCTATCTTTTCTATCATTACCGAGTCTTTGTTTTCCCAATGTTCTGAAAGCTCTTCTTTGCGCGGGCGAATAATCTGTTGAACAAATCTGTGCCACGGCTCGCTTTGAAACGCCAGGCTAATTGAGTCGAATCCATTGGCGTTAATCAATCTGTTGTCAGCGTCATATTCCGGACTGTCAAGCACAAGCAATTGCTTATAGTGATCACATACGCTTAGCGCCATATTTTTATCAAGTCTGTTACCGCCTAAGTCGAATTGCTCGTCCACATCGCCGTAACGGCCTATAGTCGCCATTATATCTACCGACGGTTGGCCGTCTGTCAATTTGTACTTGCCAAAGCAAATGTCAAGCGTGCCGCCGCCATAGTCAAACACTCCAATTATATCGCCTGATCTCAGGTTGTATCGCGGGTCGCGAGGGTTGGCGGACATAACATTAATAATATAAAACATGGCGGCCTCAGGTTCCGTCACCGTCATCAAATTATCCTCGTCTTCGTTGTATGCGCAAAAACCGGCCCGCCTTGCGCACTCAAGGGTTATCGCCTTTTGCCCCGCGAAATTTTCATCGTCGTCCAACACGGGCAAAGTAAAGACATACAGATAATTACCTTCGCCTATCTCGCGAGTTATGGCCGTTTTAACCTGCCGTAAAAAATCGGTGATAACCTCACGCGTGTCACGCAGCGTCACCTCGCCGCCTTTGTGAAATTCTATTTTATTTGCTCTAAGTCGCATCTTCATACCTGTGCACGACTCTATTGTATCTGTCGATCCTTCTGCTGGAGTGCCTATAAGCACCTGCGCCCCATCGTAGGCAATGCACGACGGTATTGCGTAGCGTGTGGCGTGGCTGGCCCGCTCCAAAGCGATCATGTTCACTTGCGGGGTTTGCTTCTCATTAGACTGCAATGCTATGTAATATTCATTCATATCGACATAGGCCGCCGCTGTCTTTTGCGTGCCGAAGTCAATAGCGACAATTTTTTCATATATCACATCCGGTTCGGATGAAATCTCCTGCCGTTTATATAGAGTAATCTCCTTGCTGTCTTTCTCAAAATTTATCCGTAATTCCTTTATGGATTCGTTATCGGACATGTTAAATGATTCCAGAGTGATATCCAATGTTTTTCCCGGTTTCACCGCGCCAGGGGTAAAAGTTATCTTATATTCGCGCGGATCATATTCCAGCATTTCATATGTAAGATTTACGTCTTGCTTACTGTTGTTGGAGCAGTGCAGTACGCGAGTCATATTGGCCCTGTCAAAAATCAGCAAATCGGCGTTTACATCAAGCGTTGGGGGCTGGAGTATCTCTACAGAAATACGATACACAGTCTCCCTATATTGCTTAACGTCGTAAGGTCTGTAGATACTGTCACGCGCGACTTCGGGAGGGGGTATGTAGTCGTCGGTAATGGCGATAATATTAAACGCGCCAATGCCAGAGCCAAATTTTTCCGTATTTAATATAAAGCTGACCTCTCTGCTGGAATTGGGCATAACGACCATGCGTTCGATCGGATGCTCAAGTTTAACGATATCCGCAAATTCACCAGGGATCTTAAGGTTTAGCTCCACAGGGGCGTTAGTAGGCTTTCCCTTATATGTATTTTTGAACGCGAGTTTAACGGGCGCGGCGGACGATCTGCCAGCCTGCGTTTCGTTTCCGTCAAGGCGCAGCTCCCCGCACAACCAGCCACATTTGTAACAATACATTTCTTTTCCAATGTCTTGCCCACAAACCCTGCAACGCATTTTACCACCTGCCCGTTCTGTACAAAACTATGTGCATTATATCACATAAGGACTTGAAATGGAATAGCGTATGATCTCGTAGGGGAGCGCAGTGCGCGCCCGCACACGACAACCGACCGATAACCAGATCAAAAAGGCCGCCCGACAACCGCCCGGTTCCCCGATATTGTTGAGGCTTGGAAAGGGCCACGGGCGCGCACTGCGCTCCCCTACGAGATCAAGATCCTTTTGTGAAAACGCTCATTTAAAATATGTATATAAATTAAGCCCTACCCTATATCAATTTATATATGTTATAATCGTATTGTTAAAAAAACATATTAAGGAGCGAAGTTTAATGAGCAAAAGATTTCAAACAGTTGGCAGTTTGCTGCGCCCCGAAAAGCTGCTTGCCTACAAAAGGCAAATTGAGAACAGCGACAAGATCAAATATCCTTTTTATAAGGATTTTGACGGTTATGAAGAAACAGAGATTGAGGCCACAAAAGACGTGGTCGCAAAGCAGATCGCGCATAATATTCCCGTTATTACCGATGGTGAATTTTCCAAATCGTTGTGGCATCTGGATTTTGTGTGGGGACTTTCTGGGATAGAGCGCTATATAGCCCCTCACGGTTATTTCTTCCGCGATCTGGACGAGTCACATCAATATGAGACCCGGCGTGACGTCGGCTTGCGTATTGTCGGCGAGCTTGGTGGCAAAAGCCATCACTTTATACATATTTTTAAACGGCTTAAAGAGATTGCGGGTGACGCGCCCGTCAAGCTGTGCATACCATCGCCGTCGCACATTTTCGGCGAGCTTTCTTGGTCGGACAATATCGGCGGGGTAGACTCCGTATACAAAACGCCGGAAGAGTTAAAGGACGGGCTCATACGCGCCTATAAAGAATTCGTCGCGGAGTACGCGGCGGCGGGGGGCGCCATATTGCAGTTTGATGACTGCCTTTGGGAGATATTTGCCGACGACAACCCCAATTCTCCCTACACGGGAAAATCGGTCGAACACAGCGAAGTAAGAGGACTGGCGGAAACATTTATAAATATCAATAACGCGCTAATTGACTTCGGGCATGATCTTGGGTTGAAAATGTGGACGCACAATTGCCGTGGAAACTATGAAAGCCGTAACATGAGCGGCGGTTCTTACGCTAAGATTGCCGGCTTATTCCTTAAAGGGCAAAAGTATGACCGCTTTTTTCTGGAGTGGGACGACGATCGCGCCGGTTCAATTAACGCTTTGGAGGTATTTCAGAATAGGCCGGATGCAGAGATCGTGCTAGGCTTGCTTTCAAGCAAGACCAATACGCTGGATGATGAAGCCCGCGCCCTGCGTATTTTGGAAGAAGCGGCAAAACTTATAGGTAAAGACAGGCTTTACCTCTCACATCAATGCGGTTTCGCGTCTTGCGACAGCGGCAACGAACTGACAGAAGACCAGCAGTGGGCAAAGATCGATCAAGGTCATAAAATCGCGCAATCGTATTGGGGCGAATAGGTTACAATCCATTATTTTATGTTAAAAGTCGGCATGGCACATTTGGCTATGCCGACTTTTGCTATTTCATTTCATTACGATGTGAGATATAATCGGGCTATGTGTAATAAAAAATAAAAGCGGCATAGAAAGGGAAAAAAATGAATTTTAATACCGCTATATTTTATGATGTAGAAAATTTGATTGGCGGATACGGATTTAGCCAAACCACAAATGTAAATTTCCAGCTTATACGCAAACGTATCAAAGAAAACGAAGAAAAGGTATTAGATATCTCAATTAGTAAGGCCTATGGCGATTGGTCAAATGGAAGGATGCAGAGTCTCCGAAACAGTCTGCTTGATAATGGGATTGAGCCAGTGCAAGTATACGGTTTCGCAAGCGAAAGCGGCGTAAAAAATGTCGCGGACATCCAAATCGTTATCGATGTAATGGAAACAATAACCAACAAACCGCATATAGAAAATTTTGTACTGGTTACTGGCGATGGCGGTTTCGCTTCGTTAGTACGAAAATTGCATGAATTCGGAAAGCGGGTTATTATCTGCTCATATGGCGCATCGGCTAACAGGTACCTTAGAGCCGTATGCGACAATTTTATAAGCCTGTCTACATCAGGAAAAACAGAAGAGTTAAAAGACCTAAAGCCCAAAATGTTACATATAGTAAGCGGTTTAGTGAACGAGACGACACAGCGCGTAAATTTGTCCAGAATCAAAGAGACTACAAGAGTGGAATTGCCTGATTTTAGCGAATCTACCCTTGGATACTCACGGTATATTGATTTTATTGGGGCAATATTAGACGGTTCGATGTACATGGTGATTAATCCGAGCACTGGAGGGGAATGTTATGTCCAAAAGAAATCCAGTACTATTTCGCCAACCGTAAACAAGAGCCTTGCGGATCAAAGCGCGGAGGTTGACATATCCAACATTGATTCGCTCAAAGACTTCATCATAGAGCTAACCAGTTTTATTGCCCAAAAAAGCGATCATATTGTGCTGTCATTATTGATGAATAATTTACAGAGCTTCTTTCCTGAGTTTAGCGTGCAGAAGTACGGCTTTGTTAGTTTTAAAGACTTCCTTCGCTACTGTTACGCCTCGAGCGATTTTTGCCTGGCGACGGATGAGCAAGCGGGAGTGGTAATTTGTAAACGCGATAATATAGGGAAGCGCGAGCGGTATGAAGATATAGGAATGGACGAAAGGGCGTCTTTAGTATTTAAAAGACTATTGGGCTTTGATGACCGAACTACGTTAAAATACATAGAGCAAATAAGCAAGGCTCTTTACGATATGGTAAATGGTTCACCTGCCTATGAAAATACCTACAATGAGTTTGCTCACGCTATTAGCGAAGAGCTTTCTATCGAGGAGCAAACGGTTAGGCGCTGCTTTGGATACTTGCTAAAATTTGGCTACATTATTGTAGATGAAAACGCTGATGTCTCGCTCTACGAGAAACCGATAAGCCTATTTGCAGATTGTGATGTTTTTAGCACAATTGTCACATATGTAAGGGAGACCGCCCAAAGATACAATATCGAAAGCGGCAAAGCAAACGACTTTATTCAGTCAATAGGTATGGAGACGGAGTGATTAGTCCCATTGGTATACCAACTGTCAGTCAGAACATATGCCCTTGTTGCGGGGACAGGCAATCCACCAATCAGCCCTATAGCATAGCAAACTTGCAATCTTCAACAAAATTGGCAAGATCAAAAAAGTTCTTGCATTTTCGTAGCAGGTGTTGTATCATAATTAACCGTTGGCATTAATTGTGGTCAAGGTGGGTTTAGCTCAGTTGGCAGAGCGCCAGATTGTGGTTCTGGATGTCGTGGGTTCAAATCCCATAATCCACCTTTTGTAAACTTAGCCAGCCGCAATTGGTTTTGGGTCATTAGCTCAGTAGGTAGAGCACAGGACTTTTAATCCTGGTGTCCCGGGTTCGAGCCCCGGATGACTCATTCGTATAAAATGTAATGCGGCCTGTTGGTCAAGCGGTCAAGACGCGGCCCTCTCACGGCTGAAACGGGGGTTCGATTCCCCCACAGGTCATAATACACAAAATCTACGCTTTTGTTGGAAAGAGACATTGCTGGAAGTAATATTAAATTTGGGGCTGTGGCTCAGTGGGAGAGCGTTCGGTTCGCATCCGAAAGGCCGAGGGTTCGAATCCCTTCAGCTCCACTAATAGTCAAGATGTCCGATCAAGACCCTGGGATTGACATACCTTTTGAGTGCCTTACTCCATCGGCGCTCACCGATATAGCAATATATCCTCCCAGTCCGTGCGTTATAGTTTTCAATAATGCGCATCCAAAACCCTCAAGAAGAAGACGGCCAGCCTGATGGGATTCCATACAGACGGGCCGCCTTTTTTTGTTTACCTTAAATTGCGCGGCCTGTTGAGGCCAGCCAGTGTCAGGTATTTTTCTTTTGTTGCCATGCCACCACGCAGGTGGCGTTCGGACTTGTTTACCTCCAATACCTTGCGGGCTTCGGTAGCCAGCATGGGGTTTATCTTATTTAGTCTCTCTGTAACATCTTTATGCACTGTAGATTTGCTGATCCCGAATTTTTTCGCGGTTTCTCTTACTGTGGCGTTACTGCTGATGATGAAGTTCGCGACTTCTACGGCTCTTTCTTCTATGTAGGTTTTCAAAGAAGAAGCCCTCCCTTACTTGGTCTGCGTTAACAATATATGACGAGGCAGGGCATGTTATGACTTTTCGCATGCGAAAAGCTACGTGTAACAACAAAAAAGTATATTCGCCCTATTGTCAAAATGATATTACTATGATATTATAAGTATATAAAAATATATCGGGAGGGTATTATGAATAAGAATATGGCAGAAAAAAAAGCTCCGACATCTAACGGAATGATCTCGCTTGTACTTAACATCGTTGGTATGCTTGCGGCCATTGCCGTCATTGTCGCGTTTTCTATAGCATTGGAGGCCGATGCAAGGGATGGTTTGCCCGTGTCGGTCATTTATGTGCTAGTCATCATCCTTGGTAGTATCCATTTGTGTATCACAGGGCCGATACTCTTCGTGGGCATTAAAATTCTTAAGCCAAACGAAGCGCTCGTGCTCACGCTGTTTGGCAAATATTACGGTACGCTCAAAGACGAAGGTATGTATTTTGTCAATCCATTTTGCGCGGCGAATAACCCCGCCTCGGCCTATTTCCGCCCCGCCGTAACCGCTCTTGATACATCCGGGGTTCCAAAAATGACGCTTAGCAAAAAGATATCACTCAAAAGTATGACGCTTAACAACGATAAGCAAAAGATCAATGATTTGCTGGGTACGCCCGTTATTATTGGCATCGTCGTTATCTGGCGCGTGGTAGACACTGCCAAGGCCGTGTTTAATGTGGAAAACTATGCCGACTACCTCTCAATACAGTGTGACAGCGCGCTGCGCAACATTATTCGCCTTTATCCCTATGACGCGTCTAACGACGACGATAACGAAAAGACCTTGCGCAGCAGCAGTCAGGAAATCGCGCTGCGACTCAAAAATGAGATACAGCAAAAGGTAGAAAATGCCGGGCTGGAGATTCAAGAAGCGAGAATAACGCACTTGGCTTACGCTCCTGAAATTGCCGCAGCCATGCTGCAACGCCAGCAGGCCTCCGCCATTATCGATGCCCGGCAGATGATCGTTGACGGCGCGGTCGGTATGGTCGAAATGGCCTTGGCTAAATTGTCTAACAATAACATCATAGACCTGGATGAGGAGCGAAAGGCTCAAATGATTAGCAATCTATTAGTGGTGCTCTGCTCCAGCAAAGAAGTGTCTCCCGTAGTTAACAGCGGTACGCTGTATTAAGCAATGGCGAAAAAGCAAATTCCACTGCGTGTGTCCGACACACTTTACAAAGAATTGGTTGCTTGGGCAGAGGCGGATTTTAGAAGCCTAAACGGGCAAATAGAGTTTTTGCTTACAGAATGTGTGCGGCGCTTTAAAAAAGCGCAGGACGGCAAAATGACAAATATAGACGAGATATCATCGCATACCGGTTTAACGATGCTTGATGACACCTCTGGCGATCTAATCCATTCTAAAAACGCTGGCAAAAGTTAGCCGGTGTTTTTTTTATTGCCATGCAAATAATATTTTGTAAAGGGAGGGGATCTTTGTGGGATTTACGGGTATGAATACCGCCGTAAGCGGCCTTAACGCCGCGCAAGCCGGTTTGTATGTCACTGGCCATAACATGGCCAACTCATCGGTGGCGGGGTACTCGCGTCAGCGCCCTGTAACCACCGACTTTACTTATCAAAACATCGGCGAAAGCCCAATAGGGAAAAAACAAAAAGGTCTTGGCGTTATGCTTAAAGCCCTTCAACAGATACGCGACAGATTCTTGGACGCGTCGTATCGCGCGGAAAATTGCCGCCTGGGTTTTTATGAAATAAAGGCCGTGACAGGGCAAGAGATTGAAAGCATAATGGGCGAAACACAAAGCCAATATAATTTTCAACAGGTTTTGGATGACGTGTGGAACTCACTCAATGAACTGGCCTCGCACCCTGAAGGGGTGGAAACGCGTACAAATTTTTTGGCGCACTGCACTACGTTCATTACGAAAGCGGAAGATGTGTACGCGCGATTGTTCGCGCATCAGCACAATTTGGATGATCAGATTCGCGCCGCGACGGCAAAAATCAATTCCCTTGTAAGTGAGATCGACACACTTAACAGAAAAATTTCCAGTGTAGAGTACACTGGCGATCACGCCAACGACTATCGAGATCAACGCGCCGCGTGCCTGGATGAGCTTTCCAAAATCATTAATTACGAATTTAAAGAAAAAGACGATAGCGGTATCATGTTGGTATGCGAAGGCAAAGAGCTGCTGAACAATGGGTTTATCCACAAAGTCGGGCTAAAGTATACAAACGTCGAATACTCGTTTATCGAGCCCGTGTTTACAGATGATCCAGGTATATTACCGGCAGACACTCCGCTGAGTGAGTACGAGCCGCTGTTTGTTTTTACTGACACTGTTAACGCGGAGAATGACAATGACACGGGCAGCCTTAAGGGTATGCTCATATCGCGCGGCACACGCCCGGCTAATTATCTTGGAACGGCGGCGTACGAACAACCCGATCCGACAGATCTTGTAACTTTTCCCCTGGGAGTAAATGATCCCTTGTACGCCTCGCGACTTCGCAGATATAACAACGATGTATACAGCGTCAACAATTGCTTTGTGCCACAAGTAATGAATATGATCGACGCCATTGTTCACAGGGTGGTCACTTTGATTAACGACTCTATCGCGCCAGCGCTACCAAACGGCGCCCAGGATCCATCCGGTCCCTACCCTCTCAACCCCAATGACGACGCGGCAGGCATTCAACGTTCTTATACGGAGGTCTTTAGCCGCAAATTTATCAACCGCTGGGACGCCGCCAACACCCTTAACCCCGAACAGCCTTATGAATACTACACGCAATATACCATGGGCAATCTACAGATTAATCCTGATGTAATGCTAAACGGCGGATACAACCTGCTCGCCTTTTCGCCCGCCCAAGGCGACGCTTCCATTGGCGCTGGTTTTGGAGACAGAGGTGATAATCGCTTGCTGCTGGATATAATAAGCAAGTGGAACGAAAGGATTGTGCGGCTAAACTCAGCCGAGTCTTATAGCGTTAATGACGCTTATAAACGCTTTATCGCAAGCATAGGTGACGAAACATCGGAGGATCTGTCGTTTGTGCAAGAGCAAAACCTTCTTGTGCGGCAGTCGGATGACAGGCGCAATCAGATAATGGGCGTGTCCCTGGACGAAGAAATGAAAAATATGATGATATATCAGCACGCCTATTCCGCAGCGGCAAGAATGCTTAACGTTATGGACTCCATGATGCAGGAGGTCATTCGAATCGCGGGCTGAAACAGGATGCCCCGAATGAATTGGGAGACAGACTATGCGATCAGCGTTTTTTGAGTTTAACGTGGCAATAAGCGGCGCATTCGCCGCTCGCGCCAATCTGGAGGTCATAGGCCACAATATCTCTAACGCGGCGATACCCGGCTACAGTCGCCAAGAGCCGCTTCAAAAAGCCGGCGAACCCCTTCCATTATACAACGGTAAGGGCATGGTAGGGACGGGCAGCGACGCGTATGGCGTAGAACGTATTCGCGACGCGTTTCTCGATACCAAATATTGGACAAAACATTGCATGTTGGGTGAATACGATTTTAAAGACAGCCAGTTGACAATTATGGAAAATGTTTTTAATGAGATGAGCGAGGGGGCGGGACTTGCCGAGAGCTTTGACAGGTTTTTCGCGCAAGCGTCAGAACTGGCGACCACGTCAAACGACGCGACATATCGCACTAATCTTGTGCAATCCGCCGATTCTTTAGCGCAAATAATTAACGCTAACGCTCAAGCGTTGCAAAAACAGCAATTGGATGCCAACACCGAATTTTTGCTCGTTGTTAATGAGATGAACAGTATCGGCGAGCAGATTGTCAGCCTTAATAAGCAAATTGTGACCTACGAGCTGGATGGATCACACGCCAACGATTTGCGCGACGAACGGACGAGATTGGTGGACAGATTATCTGAGCTGGTTAATGTCACTGTATATGAGCGCTCAAATAATCGCTACATCGTTATGATTAACGGCTACGACTTTATCAACCACGACCTAATCAACAACCTCAAAACAATAGAGCGCAACGATTCAGACGCGATTGTGGAAAATAACAGCAAAAGCCCGATGGATGCGCAGGGTTTGTTCGATCTTATTTTTGCTGGCACGGGTATAACGTTCGACATTAATAGCGCCTCGCTAAAAGGCGAGCTGCGCGGTATTATAGATATGCGCGACGGCAATGGCACGGGCGTCGTATATTCCCTTTCGGGCGATGAGATTGTTGTGCCAAGGTATAAGGGTGTACCATATTACATGAATAAGCTCAACAATTTGACACGCAGGTTTGCTTTGGCGATTGATCACGGGCTTTACGCCGATGGCGCTGACTTACCCCCCGGTACGCTCTTGTCCGACGGGATTACCCCCGCAGGCTACGCGCAAACGGATTATTTTTCTGGTACGCCCATACAAAACGTTTTGGGACATTCCAAGGGCATCGATCTAAACGGGCAAAAGCTGGGCACGTTGATGTTTACCTACGCCGGCGGCCCGACCAACGGTATGGATCTAACCACGACAAATCCCACATTTTACAATGAGATGAGTTGTCTTAATTTTATCGTAAACCCAAACCTGTTTCAAGATCCCTCCCTGCTAAATTGCGCCTCGACTGCCGACAACGGCTCCCCATCGCTGGGCGAAAGCGCAAACACAGTCCCCTTGGGAATGAGCCTCATAAAAAACAACGCCTCGTTGTTTCGCGAGGGTAAGCTACTGGATTATGTGGTAGCCATAAATAGTGAGCTAGGCATAGATTCCCGCCAGGCGAAAGATTTTAACGCCAGCTACACAGACCTTTTAAGCGCGATTGATAATCAGCGCACAGATGTGTCTGGCGTGGACATAAACGAAGAAATGGTGCGCATGGTAAAATGCCAGCAACTTTATCAGGCGTCCGCTAAATTGGTGAGCACAATAAACAGTATATATGACACGCTGATTAACCGTTTGGGCGCGTAAAAAATATGTGGAAGGGGGAGATGATGTGAGAATTACCAACATGATGATGGCTAATACGATGCTGTTAAATATCAGCCGCAACATGAGGTATGTTGATAATCTCTACACACAGATAGCCACAGCAAAAAAAATTCAAGTACCGTCAGACGACCCGATAACAGCCGCGCGAGCGCTTAAATTTCGCTCTGCGGTGTCAGACACGGGGCAGTTTCAACGTAACGCCTCGCAAGCTCTCGCATGGATGAATATTACAGAAAGCGCGTATAATAATGTCGTTGGCATCGTAAGGTCTATAAGGGATAGATGCGTGCAAGCGGCCAACGGTACGTTGACTGCGGAAGACCGACAAGCCATATCGGCGCAAGTGAAGCAGATGTTTGGGCAAATAGCCGCAGAAATGAATGTCACTTACGCGGGACGATACACGTTTTCGGGCTACAGAACGGATGAGCCCCCTGTGCTTGATCGAAGCACGCCCGCCGGCTTTAATATAAATCAATCGTTTTCACCCGATGATGTAGAAGTAACAAAAAGTTACCAAAAGCCCGTGTCAGGCTCATTGCTTACCGATCCCGCAAGCGTTTATAATACCCGTTTGTTAAAACTGGCATATCAAAATGTGGATTTTACGGGTGGAGGTATCAGTGTTCCACCTTTGACAATTCCGGGAGCGCCGCGCGCGTTGTATGTTCATACAGTCAATGCGACAGATGGCGGCGTGCCCGCGCTTGGCGGTGTTAACCCTTATGACAGCGCAAACATTCCCGCCGGGAATATTGTGTATATCCAACAAACGGGTGAATTGGTAATGAGCGACGCGGACGCCGTGTCCGCCGATTTTGTACAAAATGGACTTAGGGTGAATTATGATAAAATCGGCATTGCTCAAGGCGAATTAAATCCGCTGGTTTATTTTTCCTGTACGGATTTATCTACTGGAATTGGGTACAATATGCTTGAACAGCATGTCGCTTATGAATTTGGGGTTAATACGCGTGTTGATATTAACTCCCTTGCGGCGGATGTACTTACCGATAAGCTCTATGCGGATCTAAACAATCTATGTAAACTACTCGATCGCGTGACGATCTCCGATGAGCAGCAAGTCACAGAACTGTACAAATCGCAAGGTATGATCGGCGATGTGTTAGCCAACGCGACGCAACGCCATCTTGCGGACGAAAAAGCAAGATTGTCGGAAGTATTGCACAACAGGTTTAATAACATGCTGGAAATGTGCGACCGGCATATGTCTGTCATCTCGCGAATGCAAGCGGATCTTGGAGCGCGCATAAACCGGCTGGATTTGATTGTTACACGCCTTGATCAGGAAGAAGGCAGCTACAAACAGCTTATGTCGGATAACGAAGATGTGGATATGATGCGGGCAATCATGTTAAAATCCAATGCTGAGGCGGTTTATCAGGCGTCTTTGAAGGCTGGAGCCAGCATTATTCAAATGACGTTAAGCAGCTTTATCTGATGGCAGGTCATCAATAGCGGGATAGATAAAATCTACCTGTTACAAAATAAAACATATGGAGGTATTTATGAAGTTTAGCACAAAGCATTTTGGAGAAATTGATTATGATTCATCTCTCGTTATCAACTTCGCTGAAGGGCTGCCCGGCTTCCCAGGTCACAAAAAATTTGTTATTTTGCTGGAGAACCAGTCAGAAGATACTTTTTGTTGGTTACAGTCAGTAGAAGACGGCAATTTGGCGTTTGCTCTCATTAATATCTATAATGTGAAACCGGATTACAACCCACTAGTGAACCGTGATCAGATCTCCGGTTTGGGTGATATTGGCGATAACAATCTACTTGTATACAATGTAGTTACCATTCCCGAAGATATACGTCAAATGCGCGCTAACCTTAAGGCGCCCATTGTCATTAATCCGTCCACCAAACGCGGTATGCAGGTCATTTGTGACAACGATGACCTTCAGCTTAAGTATCGCATTTTTGACGAAGTGGAAAGAAACAAACATCTGGCGGCGTTATCGTATTAAACAATTATTATCGCATTTTGGAAACACAAAATAGTTTTACCAAGCGACAGGCATATCACTTAAATGTTTTGGGCGGTGGTGATGGGAGTGCTGGCCTTAACTCGCAAAAAAGGCGAATCCATAATGATTGCGAGCAATATAGAAGTAATTATTCTGAGCGTGCATGGCGAGCAGGTGCGCTTAGGTATTATTGCGCCCAAAGAAGTCCCCATATACCGCAAAGAACTGTATGAGCAGATAACGAGCGAAAATAACGAAGCGACTCAGCACCTTAATGTTGGCGTAATGAAAAATATGCTACGCAACCAAAACGAGGAAAAGCAGGTATAAAAAACGGCCCAGACATCCTCTTGTCAAACGTTCGGATGTCCAGGGCCGTTTTTGTAAACCCTGCGGCAAGCGCCAGGTTGTTCACTGGTATTTCTCGTGAGAAAAAACACCCTGCTATAAGGGCAGTATTAGCCGATAGCCTCCTTTAACGCGTCCACGTTAGCGGTCATAATGTCAATATAGGTTTTTCCCACCTCAAAGTCAGCCTTGGATATGTTGTGGCAAGCGTGAAGCTCAAGTACTTTGGCGCCTGTCTGCTCTGCTATTGTGTCCGCCATTCTCGCGTTAGACAATTCAATATGGAACACGACCGGGATTTGTTCCGCCTTCACTTTATCGATCAAAAACGCCACAGTCGCCGCGCTGGGCTCCGTCTCTGTGGAGCATCCGGGGAACGCCGCGAAGTAATCCAGGCCGTAAGCGTCCGCAAAATAGCGGAACGGGAAGCGATCGCCAAATACGATGGTCTTTCGGGAGGCATTATCTATCACGCCCTGGAATTTTGTGTCTAGTTCTTCCAGTTTAGCAATATATGCGTCGGCGTTCTGCTTATAAATTGCGGCGTTGGCACTGTCCACCCCACAAAGCGCGTCAGAGATTCGCTGCACAATGAGCTTGGCGTTACGCGGCGAAGTCCAAACATGTTCATCTATTTCACCATGTTCGTGCTCTTCCCCTTCCTCTTCTTCTTCCATGCCTTCTACAATCTCTTCCTCGACGACCTCTACGCAGTCAATAAACTTGACAATTTCTATTTCACTTGTGTCTATAGACTCAAGTACCTCGTTAACCCATTCGTCGGATTCGCCGCCGTTATAAATAAACACGTCGCAGTTTTGGATTTTGATGATATCTTGTGGCGTAGGCTCAAAGCTGTGGCTCTCTGTCGCGGGTAACAAGAGCATAGAGATCTCCGCTTTATCACCCGTAACAGCGCGCGCAAAGTCATAAGGCGGGAAAATTGTTGCAACGACGCTTACTTGTCCGTCGCTTTTGGATTCTGCCGACGCGGTATTTTGTCCGCAGCCCGTAAGCAAAGATACGGCGATGAGTAGCGCGAACGCAGAAGATATAATTTTTTTCATTAAAAGATAACCCCCATATTTGTTTTTGGCGCACAAACGCAAAGGAATAGATGACGGTCAAGCGGGCGGACTTTCAAGTAGCCCGCTTATAGAGGTTATTTCAATTATTCAATCGTACTTTTAGTTTGACAAGCGTGTGAGAGACGCAGTACGGGGTGGCGAACCGCAAGGAGCAAAGCGCGCCGAAAATACCTCCAATGAAGGTCGAAACGGCAGCGACTATAGTTGACAAGGCTTTCAGTAACTTATCGGCATACTGTATATGCATACAGGTTGCGCAGCACCCGTCGGGCCCGTCGTGGTCATGTTCGTGATTGCTACGGACGCAAATAAACACCGTGGAGATGATGAATATGGCTGTGAACAGAGCGCACAAAACCAAAGCCGTTAATCTGACCGTTGGTCGCTTACACTCGTCTCGCGTCGCAATGCCCCTGGTTTCACAGCACATAGCATCTCCTCCTTTCCATTTGCCTCTCTACAAACATTTTTTGCAAATAGAGTCGCCCATTCGAAATCGGTACACGATACCATTTTAACGCAAGTGAACGCAAAGGTCAATATGGGTTTGCAATTCAAATGAGGTTTGCAATAAAAGAAGGATACGCATTAGCCGTATCCTTTTCACTATAATGCTCTAAACGTGCGTTTTCACAACAGGGTTTTGGGTTCGTAGGGGCGCGCAGTGCGCGCCCGCGCGTCTTCTCGGCAATCACCCGGCTATTCGAGATGGGTGTGAGTCCTTGGTAATCGCCCGGCTACCTCCCGGGCGCGCACTGCGCGCCCCTACGAAATCATACCCACTGACCGCTGTGCAAACATGACAAATTTGGAAACCGCACGTTTAGAGTACAATGCAGGGAGAGCAGCCAATTGCTTTTTTTGTTGAAAAGTAAGTGCCAATGGTTTATTATTATAACGAAGTTATTAGTAACGGAGTATCGTCGGCTTAAAGCATTGGCAAAAAGGAGGGGATGTGTTGAATAAATTCATCAGGGTGCTTATTTTCAACGTCATAATTGTGGTGCTGCTGGTGTTGATATTTTCGCCGCGTTTGCTGGGGATTAGTATGCAAGGCGGCGCGGCCGAGGCGGCGTTGGGCGTTACCGTCATCTTCCTAGCTATAGTTATTGTTATATGGGGCAACCTTAAGCTGCAAGGTAATAGTAAAGAAACACCGGCTCAGCGGCAAAGCAAGTATCAAACATTGGACGAATGTATATTCGCCGTTAACGCCTACCTGCGAGAGGAAAGCAAGGTATTTTCTATAGCGCTTAACCAAATGATAGATCAGCTGCGCCGCATGAAGCGCAAGCAGGATTCGTTTACAGAGATACTACAGCAAAAATTCAGCGCGACAGAAATGAGTTACGTTAAATTTCACAGCGTTATAAGCGAGTCAGAAAAACTTATGCGCGCGGGCGTTCGCAGCGTTATAACACGACTGCGGGCCTTTGATGAGGACGAATACAAACGGGCGGTCAGCTCACCGCGCAGCGACCGCGTTACCGAGGCCAAGCGCGAGCTGTTTAAAGAGTACGAAACGCACATTGGCAACACGCTGGAGCATAATGAGGATATTTTGTTAAAATTGGATCGCTTGGTATTGGAACTTTCTAAGCTTACCGACTCGTCAGACGTTGACAACCTAAACGCGCTGGACGAAATAGACGCGCTTATACAAAGCGCGAAATGGTACAAATAGTTATTTCGGTTAGCATACTCATAGAGTAATAAATTTGAGGTGATACATTGTCCGCACGTTTGATGCTTGGCAACGAAGCGATTGCCGCCGGGGCGTATGACGCCGGCGTCGGATTTGTTTCGTCATATCCAGGAACGCCCAGTACCGAAATAACAGAGTATATTGCCGAATACGATGTTTACGCCGAATGGGCTCCCAATGAGAAGGTCGCGGTCGAGTGTGCTTTAGGCGCAAGCGTCGCGGGCGTTCGCGCTCTCGCGGCCATGAAACACGTAGGGCTTAACGTCGCCGCCGATCCCTTATTTACCGCGTCGTACACGGGCGTTAACGGTGGGCTTGTCATATGTGTGGCGGACGACCCCGGGATGCACTCTTCTCAAAATGAGCAAGACAGCAGGCACTATGCCCGCGCCAGCAAAATCATTATGTTGGAGCCATCTGACAGCGCGGAGTGTTACGCTTTCACCAAAGCCGCGTTCGATATTTCAGAGCGCTTTGATACGCCCGTTATCATACGCCTTACCACCAGGGTCGCGCACTCGCGCAGTTCTGTCGAAACGACAGGCAAATCAAGCGTTTCTCGCCGCGAGTATACAAAAAATATTGGCAAATACGTCATGATGCCAGCCATGGCGCGCGGCAGGCATAAATTTATTGAACAGCGTGGCGAATCCATTGTCTCTTTTTCAGAAACGTCAGATCTAAATAATATTGAATATAACGATAAAAAGATCGGGGTTATAACTTCTGGCATTTGCTATCAATACGCCCGCGAAGCCTTGGGAGACACTGCCTCTTACCTTAAATTGGGTATTGTGTGGCCGCTGGCGGACAAATTGATAAACGAGTTTATAGATAATGTAGAGCAGTGTTGGGTGCTGGAAGAGCTTGATCCTTTTATAGAACAATATGTACGCGCTGGCAGGATAAGCGACATCCGTGGCAAAAACATGTTTACCATGCTGGGCGAATACAGCGCGAGAATGATAAAGTCTGTTGTTTTGGGCGCGGAGAATAAATTTTTGGCGCTGGACAATTTGCCTGTACGACCACCCGCTTTGTGCAACGGCTGTCCGCATACAAAGGTCTTTGAGGCCCTAAAAAGTATAGATGGGCTAATAATAACTGGTGATATAGGCTGTTACACGCTTGGCGCCCTGCCGCCGCTGTCCATGTTAGACACATGCGTTTGTATGGGCGCGTCTGTGAGTATGGCGCACGGTATGCTTAAGGCGCAAACCGGTGAATCAAAGATTGTCTCTGTTCTTGGTGATAGCACCTTCATACACAGCGGCATAACAGGGCTAATCAATATGGTGTACAATAAATCTCCCGGTACTGTGCTTATTTTGGACAACTCTACCACAGGTATGACAGGACATCAAGACAACCCCGCCACGGGGCTAACGCTTAAAGGCGAACCTACTTGGCCGCTAAACCTGGAAAAGCTTTGCGAGGCGGTGGGGGTTAGGCGCGTGGTCACGGTCGATCCCTATAACGCCGAAGAAATACGGGCGGCTATTTTGAACGAGACAGCAGCGAACGAACCTAGTGTGGTTATTTGTCGCAGACCTTGTGTATTGCTAAAGGCCAAACAGAATAGAAGCAAAAGCCATCAAGCATAATCAAAAATAAAGGAAGGAGGGCGATACCAAATATCTTGTTGTAATCTGAACGTGCGTTTTAACAAAAGGATTTTGATTTCGTAGGGGCGCGCATTGCGCGCCCGCGCGTCCCTTCGACAAATGACCTTTGCCCATAAGACTCACGGGCGCGCAATGCGCGCCCCTACGAAATCATACCAACTGACCGCTGCGCACCCATACCAAATTTGGAAAACGCACGTTTAGAGTTATTATAAAGATTTATAAACTTTTTGGTATCTCAGCTAAATGATTAGTATTCTTATCGCCGGAGTGGGCGGGCAGGGCACGCTGTTGGCAAGTAAAATTCTCGGCGTCGCCGCGCTTAACAAAGGCATGGACGTAAAAGTTTCAGAGGTGCACGGTATGTCGCAGCGCGGTGGAAGCGTGGTTACGTATGTGCGTTTTGGAAAAGAGAAGATCTGGTCGCCCATTATAGACGAAGGCGGCGCGGATGTTTTGCTGGCGTTTGAGGAGCTGGAGGCGGCGCGCTCGCTCACCTGTCTAAAACCCGGCGGTACAGTCGTCGTCAGTACGCAGCGCATTAACCCCGCCACAGTAACAATAGGCGTGGCCGTGTATCCCGAAAACTGTGTTCAAATGCTGCGCGATGCCGGCGCGAACGTTATTGCGGCAGATGCGATGGCATTGGCAAAGAAGGCGGGAAATGTACGCGCTGTTAACATCGCGCTGATAGGAACCCTCGCCGCCGCCTGTGAGACGGGTTTGACACGCGAGGATTTTGAAAGGGCCCTTACCGAGCTCATACCCGCGCAATACCTTGAGGTAAATCTTAAAGCGTTTGAATTGGGTTACAATTACAAAGATCAATGACCACGAACCAGCGGACAATAACATTAAACAGCATGGAATGGGAGGATACTTTGAAATATTGGAATCCGTACATTGAGACAATGAGCCGTGACGAAATAACAGAGCTGCAAAATAAAAGATTACACACGACTGTAGAAAAAATCTACAGCAAGGTGCCATATTATCGAGGGCTAATGCAAGAGAAGGGCATGCTACCGGCGGATATTAAAATGATAGAAGATTTGCCCCACCTCCCGTTTTTAACAAAGGATGATTTGCGCGATACGTATCCATACGGGCTGCTCGCCGAACCGCTAAGCAGTATTACGCGTATTCACGCCTCCTCTGGCACGACGGGCAAGCAGACAGTTGTGGGTTACACCAAGCGGGATGTGGATTTATGGAATGAATGTATGGCCCGCTGTCTTGTGATGGCGGGTTCGGATAATACAGACATAGTGCAGGTTTGCTATGGTTATGGATTATTTACCGGGGGGTTGGGCGCGCACGGGGGCGCGGATCTTATCGGCGCGTCGGTCATACCCGCATCTACCGGCAATACGCGCAGACAGTTGACCATGATGAAAGATTTTGGCAGTACCGTGCTGTGCTGCACTCCCTCTTACGCCCTGTACATGGGCGACTCACTAGCGGAGTTCGGCTTTGCCAAAAACGACCTGCGCCTTAAACGCGGTCACTTCGGCGCGGAACCATGGAGCGTAAATATGCGCCATGAAATAGAGGAGAGGTTGGGCCTGGAAGCGTTTGACATATACGGCCTGTCTGAAATAATGGGACCTTCCGTGTCGCAAGACTGCCCGTATCACTGCGGCCTGCATGTGTGGGAAGACGCGTTTATTCCAGAAATTGTGGATATGGAGACCTTAGATCCCGTTCCAGACGGCGTTATGGGCGAACTGGTGTTCACGACTATTGACAAAGAGGGGATGCCGCTTATCCGCTATCGCACAAAGGACATAGCCTCATTGACGCATGAAAAATGCGAGTGCGGGCGCGTCCACGCTCGTATGAGCAAACTAAGCGGACGCAGCGACGATATGTTGATCATTCGCGGAGTCAATGTGTTCCCCTCTCAAATAGAAAGTGTTTTGCTGGAATCAGTAGGGCTTGGAGCAACCCCGCATTATCAAATAATTGTAGATCGAGTTAATAATCTGGACACCATGACAGTAGAGATCGAATTATCAGAAACGATGTTTTCAGACTATGTAAAAGGTTTGGAAGATGTGGAGAACAAGATAAGAGGGCGTGTCGAAAGCGTACTGGGCATATCATGCCGTGTGCGCCTGGTGGAGCCGCGCGCGATACCGCGCAGCGAAGGCAAGGCAAAGCGCGTTATTGACAAAAGAGCGTTATAGGGAGGGTACCATGCATATCACGCAAATTTCGGCGTTTATAGAGAACAAACCCGGCAGACTGGCCGAAGTAATAGGCTGGCTGGCCGAAGACGATGTTAACATACACGCGCTATCCATAGCGGACACCACTGATTTTGGCATATTACGCCTTATCGTCAACGACCCGCAAAAGGCGCGCGCGCTGCTCAAGTCACGAGGGTTAACAGTTAAGCTTACGGACGTTATCGCGGTGGCGCTTACGCATAAACCCGGCAGCCTTGCGAAAGTGCTGCGCGAAATGGACAAGATAAACGCTTCTATAGAGTATATGTACGCGTTTACCAGCAGGTCATCCGATCATGACGCTATGGTCATTTTCCGCTTGGAGAACCAGGAAGAGACAACCGAAAAGCTCATGGCCGCCGGCATAGAGATAATCGATTCAAGTAAATTGGAGTATCTGAGTAAATAATGTTTCATTCTATATTTTCGCGGCAGGTTGCGATGTATCTGGCTATACTCGTCATTAGCCTTGCCGCGCTAAGTTTTGCGCTTACGCAGGTTATACGAGGGTATTTCACCGACCAGCGCGTGGCTTTTCTCACCGAAAGCAGTCAAAAAATCGCGCAAGAATATTCGATATACTATCAATACGGCGTCATTAACATTAACCAGGTAAATGAACAGGCGGAAACCGCGCATCACTACCTTGACGCGAGCATCATTATTTTGGACGACGAGCTTAACGTGTTTCAGACCTCTTCAGACCTGAACGTTACAGACTCAACGCAACTGGATGTGGTAAGCGTTGCCGCGCTTCTAGATGGGGAAACAATCGTGAAGCGCGGCACAATGAACTTTTTTCCCACCAACAGACTGATAGTTGGTTCGCCGATTTTACATGAATCCAGCGCGGTTGGCGGTGTGCTGTTGATATCTAAAGTGGACGATTTGGAGCAAGCGATAAATAGTATGTACATCGCGGTGGTGGTATGTCTGTTTGCCGCATCCGCCATGGGGTTTGTAATGATCTTTTTCTTGAGCAGATCGATCACTTCGCCGTTAAGGCAAATGAACCTTGCGGCAAAGCAAATTGCAAGCGGCGAGTTTAACAAGCGCCTGTTATTTAGAGGAAAGGATGAGGTAAGCGAGCTTGCCCATACCTTTAACTTTATGGCGGATAGTTTAGAAGCGCAGGAAAATAGCCGCCGCGAGTTTATCGCCAACATATCACACGATTTGCGCTCCCCCCTTACCTCCATTCGCGGGTTCATACAGGCCATACAAGACGGCGCGGCGCCGCCCGATAAGGTCAACCATTATTTGGATATTGTGCTGGAAGAATCCGATCGACTCTCTAAATTGGCCAGAGACGTTGTCGATTTAAGCGAGGCGGAAGCGGAGCGCATGTCTTTAAACGAGGTTGTGTTTGACATTAACGGGTTAATACGCGAAACGGCAATGATGTTCGAGACGCGTATAATCGAAAAAAATCTTACGCTCAACTTGAACTTTGCCTACGTTTCTAATTATGTAAAAGCTGACCGCGATAAGATATACAGGGTTATTTACAACCTACTGGACAACGCGCAAAAATTTACGCCAAGCGGCGGCGAAATAACGATAGAGACAACGCTTACGGGCGGGTTGGTAAAAGTGGTGGTTAAGGACACGGGCGTCGGTATAAGCGAAGAGGATCAAAAACGTGTGTTTGGCAGGTTTTATAAGGCGGACATTTCGCGCGGCGAAGATAAAAACGGCAACGGGCTTGGCTTGGCTATAGTGAGAGAATTTACACGATTGCATGGATCATCCGTCGCGCTGGAGAGCGGACTAGGGCAAGGTTCCTCGTTCTCGTTCGCGTTGAAGAGCGCCACACCGGACGCTCCAGCGCAATAAAAAATAGGTGAAGCTCACAAAGGGAGGAAGGTGTGGAATATGCATATCGTAATCGGTTCTGACTGCGCAGCCGTCGATATGAAACGTGAAATTATAGATCACCTTATCGCGCTGGGACATACGGTAGATGACGTGAGTGCGGACGAATATCCTGTCGCGGGATTCGCAGCCGCGCGCAGGGTTGCGGCCGGTGACGCCGACCTGGGCGTTATTATGTGCGGCACAGGCGTAGGCATATCGCTTGCCGCCAACAAGGTAAAAGGCATACGCGCTGTCGTTTGCAGCGAACCTTATACGGCGCGGTTGTCGCGAGAGCATAACAACGCGAACATGCTGGCGTTCGGGGCGCGTGTGATCGGCGTGGAGCTTGCCAAAACGATCGTGGACGCATGGCTCGGCGCGGAATTTGCTGGAGAGGGAACGCGCCACGCCGCAAGAGTCGATATGATTACAAAGATAGAAGAGACTGGCGCGCTTTAATAAGTAGATGAACCTCTCGACGCGGTTGAGAGGTTCATTTTGATATGGAAATAATTCCTCTGGCTATGAGTTTTTTTGTTGTAAAGCAGTGCTCGTTTTTACCCATCGGTTAGCTTGTGCTAACTAAATGGATATAAGATCCAACAGGGAGATATAGAAGTGTGGAAAATAGATGAAAAAATTGCAACGCCATTATATGTTCAATTGTATACGCAGATCAAGGCGGACATATTAAACGGAACGCTTAAAGCCGGAACAAAACTCAGGTCGAGCCGGGCAATATCCACAGAGATGTGTATCAGCAGAAATACGGCTAATTTAGCCTACGATTCGCTGTTTGCCGAAGGGCTCATCTCAAGCCAACCACGCATTGGGTACTATGTGGAAAACTTAGATATCGGAACCTGCCAACAAAGCCATGCCAGTGCCTGTAAATGCGGGGTTTATGATTGTACTTGCGATTGCAAAGGCTGTACCTGCAATAATTCTAATAACAGTGAGGCAGGCTCGGCGCCAGAGCAGAATATCATTTATGATTTTCAATATGGAAAACTTCTTAATTATGAGCTTCCTTGCAATGTGTGGCATAGATTAATCGGCAGGTGTTTGCGCGAATACCGGGAAGATATAGATTGGAAAAAAAATTTTTTTGGTGAATTTGGACTTCGCACGGAAATACAAAAATATATCAGCACATATCGAGACGTGAATTGCTCTGCGGAGCAAATTGTCATAACAACAGGCACTCAATTTTGTCTGGATATTGTTTGTCGGCTTTTGAAGTTCTTGAATAAAGACAGAGGCATGAGGCGGGGTATTGCAATGGAGGAACCTGGATACGACCAATCCCGCGTTATTCTTGAAAATAACGATCTGCGAATTTACCCCATGGAGCTTGATCAACACGGAGCGGCGGTCAAATCAATTGCCGGGGCGGAGGCCATAGCCGCGTATGTCACTCCATCTCACCAATTTCCTACAGGGATTGTGATGCCCCTGTCCAGGCGACAGGAATTATCGGAATGGGCAAACGGTAAAAACGCCTTTATCATTGAAGATGACTACAATTGCCACTTTCAGCATGGGGTCAGGCCGCTTCCCGCGATTCAATCCCTTTGTCCAGATAGGGTTTTCTATATAGGCGGGTTTTCCGAACTGTTCCCATGCATCAATGTTTCCTATATGGTTGTTCCTCAGACTATGCTGGGCCTTTTGCACAAGCTCTATGACAATTATGCCCCTTTCACTTCTTTTCTTACCCAAAAGTCGTTAGAGATGTTTATGAGGGAAGGTTATTGGGAAAGCCATTTAAGAAAAATGAGAAAAAATCAGAAAATAAAATGCGAAGCGCTTATAAGCGCTTTAAAAAATAAATTTGGAGACAGCATCCATATCTCTGGCTTTCAAGCGGGGCTTCATCTTCTCGTTCACGCCAGATGGAATATAAAAGAAGATGAATTGATTAGCAGGGCCTACCAAGCCGGGGTAGGCGTTTATCCCGTATCCAAATATTGGGCCAATCCACAAAAAAGAGAAGATAAAACGGTGCTTCTTAATTATGGCGGTATATCGCCGCAAGACATCCCAGTCGCAGTTGATCTCCTATATAACGCGTGGTGCAAAAAATGATTCTGGATCCATTCGGGTTTCCAAAACTGGCTCTTTTAATTTGGGTTAGTAATCACTAACATATAGCGAGAGTGTGGTGAATCTGTCGCTATGCCTTTCGATTTTATATAAATTATGGAAAGGAGGTATCAATGGTGCGTAAAACCTTTGCCGTAACCGTACTGATGATAGTTATTATCAGCATGCTCTCTATGACGGTGCTTGCCGCAAGCTATAACTCATGGGCCGAAGTTGTAAATGAGATGGAGGCCGTTGTAGACAAGGCATACGACATCTATCTGACGGGAGAGATCAAGGCCGCAAAAGATCAAGTGGATGTCGCTTACTATGGATATTACGAAAAGCTGGGTTTTGAAAAAACGGTAATGGCATATATCTCGGGTAATCGCGCGGCCACGGTAGAGTACCAGTTTAGTTACGCGAAAAAAGCAATGACCGCAGGTAGTTCGAATGACGAAGTTAGGGCTATGCTTGACGAGCTGGTCAGGTTGCTGCGGGAAGACGCAAACCAGCTTGACGGCAAAAACGAAAGCGCGATTAGCGTTTTTCTTGGCTCTCTTCTTATCATAACAAGGGAAGGCTTTGAAGCAATTATCATAGTCGGCGCAATTATCGCCTACTTGGTAAAAAGCGGAAACAAAGATAAAACCCGCTCAGTTTATTGGGGCTCTCTCGTCGCTCTGGGCGCAAGCGTTATAATGGCTATTATTCTGAACAGCCTGACAGCGGCAAGCGGAGCGAATCAGGAGATCATTGAGGGCGTGACAATGCTGATTGCCGTTGGCGTGTTGTTTTATGTAAGTAACTGGATGGTGTCCAAGGCCGAGGCTGCTCAGTGGACGCGATACATAGAAGGCAAGGTGCAAAGTTCTATAACAACGGGTAGTGTATTTTCCCTTGCGCTTGCGGCATTCCTTGCGGTTTTTCGTGAGGGCGCGGAAACAATTCTGTTCTATCAGGCGCTATTAGCGGGAACGCAGACGTATTTCAACATGGTTTGGATTGGTCTTGCCGTGGGTTGTGCGCTGTTGGTAGTCATTTATCTTTTGATCCGTTTTATGAGTATCAGGTTGCCGTTGAAACCATTTTTCCTTGGCACCAGCATACTGTTGTTCGTCATGTCGATTTCATTTGTAGGCGCTGGTATAAAGGAATTGCAAGAAGGCAATATCATCGGGGTAACGCCTGTATCTGGTATTACTTCTATTGATATTTTAGGGATTTATCCAACTTTAGAGACGCTGATTCCGCAAATCGTCTTACTTTTGCTGACAGTAGGCACGTTTATGATCCAAATGAGGAAATGGAAGAAAGCTCGCGCTGCTAACGAGCCCGCTTCTTAATCAATGAGGCAACCGAGCGATTACCAAGGACTCACACCAGCATCAAATAACGGGTGATTGCCCAACAATACGCGCGGGCGCGCCCATACGAAACCAAAACCCTGTTGTGAAAACGCATGTTTTGAGTAAATAATAAAAACCGGGAGGAACCAACCAAATGAAAATGAAAACAACGTTAGTCTTTACCCTATTGCTGGCCATTGTTCTGTCACTGGGCCTTAGCGCCTGCTCGCAGGGCGGCGCGTCTGCTGGAGCGTCGAACGCGGAATCAGGCACGGATAATGACGGTGAAAACGCCGCGCCGGTGGGCCCTGGCGATGTGGCCGGTTTTGAGGAATTTCCGCTTGGTGATGATATTGAGCTTGGCCCCCTGAATGTGGCAGGCGTTTACTTTCAGCCGGTCGATATGGAGCCTGCGGGCAGCAGCCTTGCCGCAGCCGATTCCGACGCCCATATAGAGGCGGATATCTCCGCCTTACAAAACGACCTGGGCTATGGCGTCGGAGACTTCGTCCCATATTTGATGGTAAAGTATGAGATTGAAAGCGAAGACGGCACGAAGCAAGAAGGAACCTTTATGCCCATGTCCGCTAGCGACGGTCCGCACTACGGCACAAATATCAAGTTTGGCCCGGCTGGCGTCTACACGATACGTTTTATAATCGAAAATCCAGAGGCGCAAGGTTATCTGTTGCACGTTGATCAGGAAACAGGCGTAGAGGGAAGGTTCTGGACCGAACCGCTTGTAGCCGAGTGGGAGTTCGATTGGGTCCCCAGGGTTTGGTAGATTTGATTGCAGATTTGATCTCTATGTAGTAATGTGTACAAGACCGCACTATGGCGGATCATGCGCAACGCGATATCGCGCAAGCGCGATTAGTCATGGCGCGGTCTTGTACGCATATGGGAGGTGGCAAAACCGTGCTGAAATATCTCATCCAGGTTGTGCAAAATTTTCTTACCACCGGTATTTTGTTGGCGATGCTACTGGCGCTTGCGCGACTTGTAGGCAGGCAAAAACAAAAATGGCTGTTTGGAGGACTTGCGACAGGCGTTATGCTTGCGCTTATATTGGCAATTCTTAAATCCGCGACCGCGCTGATCAATCGGGAATATTTCAATATCTGGTTTTTATCCGTAGCGGTGCTTGCGGAAGCTATCTTCTTTGCTCTTTCATGGGGCGTTTTACAAAAAAAATGGCCTATATTTCATGAAAGGGCATGCAAAGTTATATATGCCATTGTAGCGGCCTTTTTGCTGCTCTATTCTCTGCCAGACATATTCTTGTATCCCACGGAGTTTGTATTGCCTGGAGAAAGCGCGTTAAGTACGGACTTTCTCTTTAAGTTGATTGGATATTTGGCGGGACTGCTTATTGTAGGTCTTTCCGCGCTGGCATTATATAAAGCCGGTACAGGGCTATCTTTTGATCTGGTACGAATACTGACGACGGCAGGGCTCGCGATAAATATGGTCAATCAACTTGCGGCTATTATACAGCCACTGCTGGCCCGGCGCATTATCCCCATGAAAAAATGGCTGTTTGGAATTTTAAAGCCTATCATAAATCACAACGATTGGTTTTTGTACACGCTTATAATACTTACGGCGATATTCCCTCTGGCTTTATGGGTTAAAATCCTGCGTACCAAGGCGGCATATCAAAATCCGGCGCAACACCGAAAAATTCGGTCCGCGTCACGAAGCCAGAGGCGCTGGTGCGCGGTTGTGCTGGCAGGATATATTCTTTCCGCTTTAAGCCTGACGGTCGTAAAAGCGCTTGATCAGCGGGAGGTTATCCTTTCCCCCGCCGAACCAATTAACATTGTTGGCAATGAGGTCATAATCCCCCTTGAGAGCGTCAACGACGGCCATCTGCACCGTTACGCGTATAAAGCCCTCGACGGCGTTGAAGTCCGCTTTATCGTTATACAAAAAAACGCGACCGCATACGGAGTCGGGCTTGACGCCTGTGATATCTGCGGCCCCACGGGATATTATGAGCGGGATGACGAGGTGGTCTGCAAGCTCTGTGATGTGGTCATGAATAAGTCTACAATCGGATTTAAGGGCGGCTGCAATCCTGTACCGCTTGCCTATATCGTCAGTGAAGGTAGCATGGTAATTAAGATACAAGATTTAGAAAACGAGAAGAAAAGGTTTGCATAGGGGGGGTGAGCGTATGTTCTTGAGAATGGTTAAGGGCGCGTTATTTCGGCAGAAAGGGAAAATGCTGATGATCGCGTTTACAATTGCTTTGGGCGCTTCTCTTGCCACTGCTATGCTAAATGTAATGTTGGATGTTGGAGACAAAGTGAATCAGGAGTTAAAGACATATGGCGCGAATATAACCGTTATGCCAAAGGGAGCCTCTTTGCTTGATGATCTTTATGGGATTGAGGAAGGCTCTGGCGTGTCGGATCAATATCTGCGCGAGTCTGAGTTGGGCAATATTAAAACGATTTTCTGGGCTTTTAACATTGTGGACTTTACACCCTACCTTAATACGAAAGCGCGGCTGAATTCCCGTAATGATGAGGTGGAGCTTGTTGGAACATGGTTTAGCCACTATTTGAATCTTCCGACAGGCGAATCTTTAAATACCGGAATGATAAATATGAAAAGCTGGTGGGATGTATCTGGTGAGTGGCTGACAGATCAAGATGAAAATTTCGTTATGGTAGGCAGCCTTGTGGCGGGCAGAAATAATATTCAGGTTGGGGACAGCATTACTATCGACATTGGCGGGCAGACAAAAGAATTAACAGTTAAGGGCATTTTCGACGCGGGCGGCGACGAGGACGAGCAGATCTACGCTCCCTTGCGCGTCGCGCAAGAATTTACAGCCAGACCGGGACTCATCAGTCGCATAGAGGTTAGCGCTTTAACGACGCCCGATAATGAGCTTTCCCGCAGGGCGGCGCAAAACATTAAGAGCCTTTCCATCAAGGAGTATGAGATATGGTATTGTACTGCTTATGTCAGTTCGATATGCTATCAAATTGAAGAGGCAGTTACTGATTCAGTCGCCAAAGCCGTTCGCCAGGTGGCTGAATCTGAAGGGGCCATTTTGGAAAAGACACAACTCCTGATGCTGCTCATCACTATCTTAAGCCTTGTAGGTTCGGCGTTGGGCATTTCCAACCTTGTTACGGCAAGCGTGATGGAGCGCAGCCGCGAGATTGGTTTATTAAAAGCGATTGGCGCCCATGACGGGGCCATTTCAGGGCTTGTTTTGGTAGAAATACTTGTAACGGCTGTTGTGGGCGGTATATCCGGGTATTTTGCCGGACTCGGCTTTGCGCAGATTATCGGGCGTTCTGTGTTCGGCGCGGTTATAGACATTAAGCCAATGGTTATTCCGATTGTGGCCGTTCTGGTATCCCTTGTAACCTTGGCGGGGAGTGTCCCGTCTATTCGCCTTCTCCTAAAACTGCGCCCGGCGGAAGTCTTACATGGCAGGTGATTAAAGTCAAAATGAAAAGGCAAGCGATGTATTTTAGGATGATAACAAGCTCCCTAATCCGTCGCCGATCCAGAATGATTGTGGCTCTGCTTGCGGTAGCTATTGGCGCGACAATCCTCTCCGGCCTTGTTACCATTTATTACGATATTCCCCGGCAGATGGGTCAGGAGTTCCGCTCTTACGGCGCGAACCTGATCCTGGTTCCTTCCGGCGACGATACGGTTTTAGGGTACGATGTGGCTGAAAGGGTTAAAACCTTTATTGCCAAAGATGATGCCGTGGGGATTGCTCCTTACAGGTACGGCACGATCAAAGTTAACGAACAACCGCTTATGGCGGCCGGCACAGACATTAATGAAGTTAAAAGAACCAGCCCGTATTGGTTTATCACAGGCCAATGGCCCGAAGCTGACAAAGAGGCGCTTATTGGTCAGGAAGTGGCGGATCTCATTCGTCTTTCCCCCGGCAGTCGTTTTACCGCAACAGGGACAGACGGCGGCGGTAATAGTTTCAGCCGCGATTTTGTTGTTTCTGGGATCGTTCAAACCGGGGGTACGGAAGAGGCGTTTATCTTTATGTCTCTTTCGGATTATGGGGATATGATGGGTAACAGCGGCGGGATAGATGTCGTCGAATGCAGTATCTCCGCTTCGCAGACAGCATTGGACGATATTGTCAGCCAGATCAGCGAAAATATTGAAAACGTTACTCCCCGCCTTGTTAAACGCGTGACGGAATCAGAGGGGAGCGTCCTATCCAAACTTCAGGCATTGGTCTATCTTGTTACGGTAGTTGTGCTGCTTCTTACCATGATCTGTGTCGCGACTACGATGATGGCGGTCGTCACGGAGCGCCGAAAAGAAATTGGCCTAAAAAAAGCTCTGGGCGCGGCCAATAAAAGCATTGTGATGGAATTTTTGGGAGAGGGATTACTGCTGGGCGCCTTTGGCGGTTTGCTGGGCGTCGCGCTTGGATTTATGTTTGCGCAAACGGTTAGCATGAATGTCTTCAGCCGCCCCATATCTTTTCAATCGTTTTTGATACCGGCCACCTTGATTATTTCAGTCGCGATTACGGGGCTGGCGTGTCTGATACCTGTCAGAAACGCGACAGACGTTGATCCGGCAATCGTATTACGCGGGGAATAAAGGAGGAATACCCATATGGATCTATTAGAGCTTAGGGATATTTCAAAGTTCTACGGCAATGTAAAGGCTCTGCAAAATATTGATCTCACTGTTAAGCAAGGCGAATGGCTGGCGATTATGGGGCCTTCCGGTTCTGGCAAAACCACAATGATGAATATTATCGGCTGTATGGATAAACCTTCAAATGGCTCTGTTGTACTGGAAGGCACGGATATTTCAAAAGAGAACGCCAAAAACCTTACCAACATTAGGCGTGACAAGATCGGGCTGATTTTTCAGCAGTTCCATCTTATTACTTATCTTACCGCTTTGGAAAATGTGATGGCAGCCCAATATTACCACAGTATGCCCGATGAAAAAGAAGCGCTGGAGGCGTTGGAGCGCGTTGGCCTAAGAGATAGGGCCAGGCATTTGCCCAGCCAGCTTTCTGGCGGCGAGCAGCAAAGGGTTTGTATTGCTCGGGCTTTGATTAACTACCCAATGCTTATTCTGGCCGATGAGCCTACAGGAAACCTGGACGAAATGAATGAGGGCATTGTGCTGGATATTTTCAAACAGCTTCACAGGGACGGCAGTACCATTGTCGTCGTCACCCATGACCCCGAAGTCGCCGAGGGTACCCAACGTACTGTTGTGCTGGAGCATGGGCGTATCTCGAGAATTACTCAAAATGAAAACAAATAAGGTGGGCAGGTCAGTGAAAAAAAGGATTATCGCCGCTGTATTTACCATAATGCTTGCTTTACCACTGCTATTTGGATGTAAGGGCAATTCTCGCGACGCCGCCTACAAAGACGGCGCATATGTGGGAAAGAGCGGCGAGGATGATCAGGGCGCTTACGGGGAGGTAACGCTCACAATCAAAGACGGTGAGATCACGGCCTGCGAGTTCGTGACGTGGCAAAAGGATGGGACAATTAAGGACGAAAATTATGGAAAGGTAAACGATGAGATTTCCAGCCAAGACTACTATGACAAGGCGCAGCTTGCGGTAAAAGCCATGCGGCAGTATGCCCAAAGGCTCGTTGAAGTTCAGAACGCGGAAGATGTAGACGCCATATCTGGCGCTACGATCGCCTTTGATCAGTTTCAGGAAGCTGTTGGCGAAGCCCTTGAAAACGCCAAAGAATAAGACGCATGTCAGGGGGACGTATAAATTGACGCACTATATGGCCATTTTGATTCTCTTGTTCCGGGTGTGATAGCGCAAAAGATACGTATTACTGCGCCACAGGTTATGGAGCTTATTACGGTTAGCGGAGGAATTGAAGAAGCATACCACCAGGCCGATGAATTAAACAAGTATCTATACAGGTACTCTGTTTTCAATGAAGATGAAAACCTGGCCGCGTTA
>JAISGK010000099.1 GCA_031263155.1 Clostridiales bacterium | reverse complement strand
GTTTCTATGGAAAAAAGCTACACATACGACACGGCAAGCAATCGGAAGAGTATGGCCATTAAAATTGGCACAGTAACAGAACTGACAGAAATATATGACTATGACCCGTTGAACAGGCTAGAAACAGTATCTGTGTTCGGAACCGCGCAGGCGACATATGCTTATGACGCCAACGGCAACCAACTGCTCAAAATAACCGCCAATTCGTATGTCGAAAGTTATGGATACGACGTTTTTAACAGACTTGCTCTAAATGAGCGTACTTGGTAAAAATGCACAAAATGATTAGGAGCATTAGTTTATTTGCTGGTATACTCATACCCATAAGACAACCTCCATGTTGGGCTATTGGTTCCGCAAATCCAATATACACCATTTTGTGCAGGTTGTCTTCATTTTTTTTACGCGTTCGTCATTTTTTTAATTCCACTCATTTAGAGTTTCATGGTAGTAACTTTAGTGGAGCAATTTAGACAGAAAAATTTTTCCAAAAAAAGTTTTTCCAAACTATTGCAAACGACGCCAGATTATGCTATTATCATTATACATCAATGGCGCGGGGTGGAGCAGTCCGGTAGCTCGTTGGGCTCATAACCCAAAGGCCGAGGGTTCGAATCCCTCCCCCGCAATCTTGTGTTCCCTCATGCCTACAAAGCATGGGGGGTTCTTTTTGTGAAAGCAGGTTCTTCATATGCTTAGATTCTGCTTGGATTCTTGACCACGAACATTGCCGCCGCGCGGCGCTCCTGAATTCGACACATGCGCAAATAATGGGGACATACAAATATTGCGGCTTGTTTTTTCACATGGTATACTTATCAAATCAAAATATTGCATCTACAGGTGACTCTATGCGATTAGACATTAAAGATTACAAACGAATAGTCGTTAAAATCGGTACAAGCACCCTCACATTGCCCAACGGCAAGTTGCATCTGCGACGAATGGATAAGCTGAGCTGGGCGCTAACCGATTTACGCAACAGAGGAAAAGAGATCGTACTTGTTTCTTCCGGCGCGATAGCAGTCGGCACGGAGCGGTTGGGACTTGCCGCCCGCCCACGTGACATACAGGGCAAACAAGCGGCATCTGCTGTTGGTCAGGCTGTTTTAATGCAAATATACGAAAACTTCTTTCAACAGTACAACCAAAAAGTCGCCCAAATACTCATAACGCGTGATGTACTGGAAAACGAGCGTCGCAAAGAGAATGCCCGCAACACTTTCTTTACATTGCTTTCGCTGGGAGTTATCCCCATTGTAAACGAAAACGACACGGTTTCGACCGACGAGTTGGATTTTTCAGATAACGACGCTCTTTCAGCCTTGGTTGCCATACTTACGGACAGTGAGCTTTTGATTATGCTGTCTGATACAGAGGGAGTGTATAATAAAGACCCGCACGATAACCCAGACGCCCGTCTGATAAAAGAGCTGCGCGACATTACCGACGAGGTATTAAAATTTTCGCAAGAAACCCCCAGCGCAACGAACTGCGGCTCGGATGTTCCAAGTCGCGTTTCGCTAGGTACGGGCGGTATGCTGACAAAGCTGCTTGCGGCTAAAAGCGCGTCTGAGGCGGGCATAGACACGGTAATCGCGTCGGGCGAAAATCCCGGCATTTTGTTCGACATTATTGATGGTAATACTTGCGGCACATATGTGCCCGCGCGTAAAAAATAATGCGTCCAAAGACGACGCTAAACGCGCCAAAGACTGACCCCCATTTAATTGTTGATGGCGGGCCATTGTTGGCGACAAGAGGGAATTTGATAAGGAGGTTAACATGCACGGAAGGAGCGCAGTAAAAAATGAGCAGCCTGTTCGTTACTCAGCAGACGACAAGCGAGGCAGGTACAGGCAGCAAATGAGCCCAGCCCAGGACGAGCGACTCACACAGATTATTCGTGACTTTGAAATTAAAACAGAGGTTATCTACAAGACCACTCCGTCGGAGCACATACATAATGCCCCTAACAGCTTGCCTGGTTATAAAAAAATTCACCGAAGCCCATTAGGCAGGGATTCGAATTTTGGTCGCGATGTGTTTCTTTTCAATCTTATTTTGACACTAATTTTGCCGCCGATAGGTATTGCGCGATCAGTGCTGTTTTTGCGTAGAGAAGACAAGGCGCTCAAAGAATTGGGCATGATCACGATGGCGGTCGGTTTCGCCGCGCTGGTGGCCTGGTTTATCGTCGTCTTCGTATTCAGATTATAAACAAGCTCAAGAAAGCCATACCAATACAGCGAATGGAGGACTATTGAGGTGACTACGGAATATCTGGACGATATTGGAGTTAAGGCAAAAAAGGCCGCCAGCGCTTTGGCTCGGCTTACCTCTAACGAAAAGAATATGGCGCTCACCCTGTGCGCCGAAAGTCTTGAAAAGTCGATTGACGATATCCTGTCGGCCAACGAGGAAGACATGAAAAACGCGGCGGATATTACGGATGCGTACCGGGATCGTCTGCGCCTTACAAAAAATCGTATTGCAGATATGGCGAAAGGTTTGCGCGTGATAGCGGGCTTGCCCGATCCCGTTAATGAAGTGATCGCTATGAAGAGCTTGCCTAACGGCCTCATTGTTGGTCAAAAACGTGTGCCTATGGGTGTTATAGCCATTATCTACGAGGCGCGCCCCAATGTGACGGCGGATGCGTTTGGCTTGTGTTTTAAAGCTGGTTCGTCGGTCATTCTGCGCGGGGGTAAAGAGGCGATAAAATCCAACGCCGCGATCGCCCAAGTGTTTAATAATGTGCTGCAATCGCTCGGGCTGGACGCTAACATCGTTCAACTCATAACCGACACTTCACGCGAGACCGCGCGAGAACTGATGAAACTCAACAGATACATCGACCTGCTCATTCCGCGTGGAGGAGCGGGGCTTATTCGCGCGGTGACGGAGAACAGCACCATACCCGTTATCGAAACGGGAGTTGGCAATTGCCATATCTTTGTAGACGAGTCAGCCGATTTGCAAAAAGCCGCGCCCATTATCATTAACGCGAAAACTCAGCGGCCCGGTGTGTGTAACGCTGCGGAAAAGCTACTTATACATCAATCGATAGCGCGGGATTTTGTACCGGCCATATGTGAGCAATTGCAAAGCAAGGGCGTGCAAATACGGGGCGACGAACGCGCGGCTCGCTTCACAAGCGGCATTATACCCGCTAATGACGACGACTGGGACACGGAGTATTCAGACCTTATCATAGCGGTTAAAATCGTAGATAACCTTGACGACGCGATAGAGCATATCAACGCGCACTCGTCGCGCCACAGCGAGGCGATACTTACCGAAAGCTACACAAACAGCCAGCGTTTCCTTAATGAAATAGATTCTGCGGCAGTGTACGTCAACGCATCGACACGCTTTACCGATGGCGGAGAGTTCGGCTTTGGCGCAGAAATAGGCATCTCAACGCAAAAGCTTCACGCGCGTGGCCCAATGGGGTTAAAAGAATTGACCAGCACAAAATATATCATCTATGGGAACGGTCAATATCGCCAGTAGTTATTTTGGGATAAACCCACCTATGTTACGGGGGCACGCGATGAGCGCGCGCCCCAATTTTTTTATGCCGATTTTCTCAAATGGCTGCTGCCTGTGCCGCGCAATTTAAACACGCCGACCATCTCATCCAGTGCTGTAGACTGGCTGCTAAGCTGCTGCGCGCTGGCCGCTACTTCTTCCGAAGTGGCGGAGTTGTTTTGCACAACTTGGGCTATCTGGTTAAGCCCAATATTAACCTGGCTCACAGCATCGCTTTGCTCTTCGCTGGCGCCGGCTATCTCACTTATAAGATCAGACATTTCCTGTGCCCCAGAAACGATGCGATCCAGCGCCTGGGCAGTATTCTTCGCTATTTCCGTACCCGCGTTAACATTGGAGATAGACTCTCCAATCATTTCGGTAGTTTCTTTTGCCGCCGTTTGGCTACGCCCGGCAAGGCTGCGAACCTCGGCGGCCACAACCGCGAATCCCTTGCCGTGTTCACCCGCGCGAGCGGCCTCTACAGCCGCGTTAAGCGCAAGCAGATTTGTTTGGAACGCTATGTCGTCTATAACCTTTATGATGTTAGAGATCTTACTGCTAGACACCTTAATGCCCTCCATAGACTCTAGCATGCGTTTCATCTCTTCATTGCCGGTAAGCGCGTTCTCTGTGCTGCGTTTGGAAAGCTCGCTGGCCTTGGTCGCGTTGGTCGCGTTGGCTTTTGTTTTGTCGCTGATACTATCTACCGTGGCGTTAAGTTCTTCAATAGCCCCAGCCTGTTGAGTGGTGCCCTCCGCCAGGGTATTAGAGCTGTCAGACACTACAGAGGCGTTGTTGTTAACCGCTTGCGCGGTCTCTATAATCCTGTTCATCACGTTGTTAAGCTGCTCCATAATCTGGTTAATGCTCGTTTTTATCAGACCAAAATCACCCACGTAGTCACGCGAGATGGTCTGCGAAAGATCACTGTCAACAATTGCGCTCAATATTTGCGTAATTTCATTTACATAGCTACTAAGTGTATCAGACATATTGTTAAGCGATCTCTTAATAACCCCATAATCACCCAAATACTCATCGGTTACTTTTGCGCTCAGGTTGCCGCTTTCTATGGCGTGTAAGGCGTTAATGGTTTCTGTTATGGGCCTTTCTATATTATCCATAACGTTGTTAAGCTCCGTGAATATACTTTGCCATCCGCCGTGATACCTATTTATGTCAACCTTATGGCGCAGCTCTCCTTTGTTTATAAAGTCTGCCGTACGAGCTATTTCCGTCGTTATCTCGTTAAGATTGCTGGATAGGTTGTTAACCGCGTCGCTTATACGGTTATAATTTCCTGGCAGTTCCTCAACGTGTTGATTAAAATCACCGCCGCCAAGCGCGTTCATCGCGCTGGTGCAAACGCGTATATATTTGACAAATCTGGACATGAGGCTGTTAACGCCATCCACCAGCTCGCGAAACGAACTTTGAAATTGCGAATTGTCTATCTGGTAGTCTGTATTGCCCTTGGATTGTTCATCTATACCGTGATTGAGAGAATACATGAGAGAATTCAGGTTTTCTGAAAGCGCGTGGAAACTCCTCATCAGATCCCCTACTTCATCTTTGCTCTCGTAATTGAGGTTGACATTAATATTACCGCTCGACATTTGTTTGGCGGCATCCACCGCTTTTATCAAAGGCCGCACAATACTTCTGATAGTGAAAATACACAACAGCAAAGAAATAACCGTGCCCAGAACAGTGATAATGATAAGCATAGTCATCATCTGTAACGATTTGGCCAGGCTTTCTTCTTCATATTTTGCATTCTTTTCAGATACATAATTTACTAATTGGTTAATTGAATCTGTCAGAGGAACCGCAAGTTCCGCCATAATACCGCTTTGAAGCCTCAAGAGCTCCACGGTATCGTGATTTTTTGCCGTTAGGTTATATTGATTCAATTGCGCGTCTTTATATCTATTAAAATATTCTTGTATCTCATTAAGTAAATTTATCTCTGACTGATCTAATACTCTTGCGTCATTACCAGAAGAACCCTTGTATCCATCTATATTTTCCTGTACAGCAATCAATTCGGCTTCTATCGCCTTTATGGATTCCCCTACTCGCGCGTCATCATCATTGAAAATGTATATATCGCGATTGTTTATGCGCGTCTGGGTTAACGCAAAGCGCGCGCTTGCGGCATGAGTCATGGCTGAAGTAAGCGCTGCGGTACCTACTATGTTGCTGCTCAAGGCTTGCGTAAAGTAAATCCCAAGTATCGCGACAATAAGTGTAATTACAATAAGTATGACGCTATTAAGCAACAATTTGCCGCGTATTTTCATATTTCTAAAATATTCCATTATATCTCTCCTTGAATCAATATCTAATGTATCAAGATTATTATGCGCAACTTTGCATAAGGATAATATAGAAAATAAAGTCTGCCATTAACTCTAAGTCGAACGTAAAAAAAGAATGTCCCGCAATGGACATCCTTTGGTTATATGCTTATTTTTGAAGTAACGCTTTCGCTTTTAGCAGCACATTTTTTAGTGTAAAGCCAAATTGTTCAAATATTATATTTGCGGACCCCGAAGCGCCAAATGCGTTGATGCATACCATATCTCCATCTATGCCGGTATATCTGTGCCAGCCAAAACCGCTCCCCGCCTCGACAGCAAGGCGCTTTCGACAAGCATCTGGCAGCAAGGCCTTTTTATACTCGTCAGGCTGTTCTTCAAATACCTCTAAAGAGGGCATGCTTATCGCCCGCGCCTTAACGCCCTGCTTCAACAGTTCGTCCGCCGCCTTTGTTATTAATTGCACCTCAGACCCAGTCGCCATCAGGATAATATCGGGCGTCTCGTCCATGGGCGGATTTTCGCCCATACCTCCACGAACGATGTAGGCCCCCTTTAACGCCTCTTTACCACTCATGCCCAGCGCGGGCAAACTCTGGCGCGAAAGCACCAACGCGGTGGGCGATTTTCTAGTCAGCGCGAGGTACCAACCCGCAGCCGTCTCTTGCGTATCAGCCGGGCGTACAACGGTAAAACCGGGTATACTGCGCAGCGCGGCAAGATGCTCTATCGGTTGATGAGTGGGGCCATCCTCGCCGACGCCAATGCTATCGTGAGTCATAACATATATAACGGGGAGTTTCATTAAGGCCGATAAGCGCATCGCGGGCTTCATATAGTCAGAGAATACAAAAAAACCAGCCACATATGGCTTAAGCCCTCCATGCAAGGCAATACCATTGGCAATCGCGGCCATTGCGTGCTCTCGTATGCCAAAATGCAGATTGCCACCGCTGGGATTCTCTGCGCTAAAGTCGCCGTAGCCTTTTATAATGGCTTTGGTGCTGGGAGCGAGATCCGCCGAGCCCCCTATTAAGTTGGGCACATATTTTGCCGCCTTGTTAAGTACCTGTTCAGAACTAACGCGCGTAGCGGGGCTGCCGTCGTACTCCCAAAAATCTTCAATGTTTAACAAATCAGCCACATCGCCCGATTGCCAGTTAAGCCATTCTTTGTAATCGGCCGGATAATTGCGCGCATACGCAAAAACCGATTCTTGCCAAGATCTTTGAGCATCCGCGTTTGTGGATATAACCTCTCTCAAACGCGCGGCCACTTCGTCGGGCACGTAAAATTCTTCATCGTAGTTCCAATTCGCGGCGGCTTTTGCCTCGGCTATCTCAGCCACGCCCAAAGGCTCGCCATGCGCGGCGGATGTGTTTTGTTTGTTGGGGGCGCCCGCGCCGATGTACGACTTTATCTCTATAAGTGTGGGCCTGTCGTCTTGCTTGACCGCTTTCTCAATGGCGCCAATAATACCGTCGAAGTCATCGTATCCCACCAAAATTACATTCCAACCGTAGGCTTCAAAACGTTTGGCGACATTTTCGCGAAAAGCTATAGAGGTCGAACCCTCTATAGTAATGTTATTAGAATCATAAAGCACCGTAAGTTTACCAAGACCCAGCGTCCCCGCCAGCGACGCCGCTTCCGACGTAATACCCTCCATCATGCAGCCGTCACCGCAAAGCACGTATGTTCTATGGTTTACCAACGTGATATCCGGCTTGTTGAACCTGGCCGCGAGATATCTTTCCGCCAGCGCCATACCGACGCCATTGGCAAAGCCTTGCCCCAAAGGCCCCGTGGTAACCTCTACCCCCGGGGTATGGCCGTATTCGGGGTGCCCCGGGGTGAGACTGCCCGCTTGCCTAAAGTTTTTCAGGTCGTCCGCCGTGACGCCATAACCAAACATGTGCAGCAGAGCGTAAAGCATGGACGACCCATGCCCGGCGGAAAGAATGAACCTGTCACGATCAGGCCACTTTTGATCTTTGGGGTTTGCTTTAAGAAAGCGTGACCACAACGCATAGGCTGCCGGCGCCGCGCCCATAGGCAGACCCGGGTGCCCGCTTTTAGCTTTTTCTACAGCCTCTACCGACAAAAATTTCAGCGTGTTTATCGCTAGTCTATCTATATCCAACATATATATTCACCATTTTTCTTAATTAATGTATTCACTATTTTTTGGGCACGCTTTCCCAGTCTTTTAAAAAACGTTCTATACCCTTATCGGTTAGAGGGTGCCTGCTCATTTGCACGATAACGTCATATGGGATAGTCGCTATGTGCGCCCCTATACGCGCGGCGTCTATCACATGTATGGGGTGGCGTATGGAGGCCGCTATTATCTCGGTGGCAATGTCGTGAACGTTAAAGATATATACAATTTCTTCCACAAGGCGCATACCGTCACATCCAATGTCGTCCAGCCTGCCAATAAACGGGCTTACATACGAGGCCCCCGCGCGCGCGGCAAGCAAGGCTTGAGTGGCCGAAAAAATAAGTGTAACGTTTGTTTTTATCCCTTCGCCAGCGAGGATTCTAACGGCCTTAAGCCCTTCAAGAGTCATGGGGATTTTTATGACAATATTTTTGTGAATCTTTGCAAGCTGCCGGGCCTCAATAACCATATTAGCGTGATCAGGGCTAATCACCTCCGCGCTGACAGGACCGTCTACGATATTTGTGATCTCCTTCAGCGTTTCGACAAAATCGCGTCCCTCTTTCGCAATAAGCGAAGGATTGGTTGTAACGCCGCTAATAACGCCAAGCTCGTTAGCCTCACGAATATGCGCTATGTTAGCGGTATCTATAAATAGTCTCATTTGCGACCTTCCCTTACATTATTTGCCCTACATTGTATCATTAACGCGCGAGCATGACAAGCTCCGCCAAACTCCAAATTGCTTGACATTGGTTGCGGCTTAATCAAAATTTGTGTATAATTATAAAAAAAAGGGAAAAGGGGTTGAATAATGTTTGATTTTGAGTGTATACAGGCCGCCGATCCAGAGATTGCGGCCGCCATGTCTAGCGAAATGCGACGCCAACGCGATAACATAGAGCTAATCGCCAGCGAAAACTTTGTAAGCAAAGCCGTCATGGCGGCCATGGGTTCTCCGCTTACCAACAAATATGCCGAAGGATACCCAGGCAAGAGATATTATGGCGGTTGTCAATATGTCGATGTAGTGGAAGATCTGGCTCGTTACAGACTCAAGCAATTGTTTGGCGCTGGGCACGCCAATGTACAGCCACATTCTGGAGCGCAAGCGAACACGGCGGTATACTTTTCTGTCTTATCTCCAGGCGATACGATTATGGGTATGAATCTGTCTCACGGCGGGCACCTCACACATGGCAGCCCGGTAAATTTCAGCGGCAAATATTTCAACATAGTGCCTTATGGTGTAAACAAAGAAACATCTTTTATAGATTACGACGAGCTGCGGGAGATCGCGTTAAAATACCGGCCGCGAATAATAGTGGCGGGGGCTAGCGCATACCCGCGCGCGATCGACTTTGATAAATTTCGCGCCATAGCTGATGAGGCCGGTTCATATCTGATGGCCGACATGGCTCATATAGCGGGCATTGTCGCGGCCGGTTTGCATCCTAACCCCGCGCCGTGGTGCGACTTCGTAACCTCAACCACTCATAAGACCCTGCGCGGGCCGCGCGGCGGTTTTATCCTTTGCAAAGAAGAATTTGCCCCAAGCGTTGACAAAGCCATTTTCCCCGGCACGCAGGGCGGTCCGCTTATGCATGTGATAGCGGCGAAAGCCGTATCTTTCGGCGAGGCGCTGCAAGATTCGTTTAAACAGTATCAGCGGCAACTATTAAACAATGCGCAAGCCCTAGCGGCCTCTCTTATGGAACGCGGGTTTAACCTGGTCTCCGGCGGCACCGATACCCACCTGTTGCTTGTGGATTTACGCGGCGCGGGTATTACAGGTAAAGAAGCGGAAAAGAAGCTGGATTCGATAAAGATCACATGCAACAAAAACGGCATACCGTTCGATCCCCTTAAGCCGACCGTCACCAGCGGTATTCGCTTGGGCACGCCCGCTGTTACCACGCGGGGAATGACAGAGCCAGACATGGTAAAAATTGCCGAAGCAATCTCTCTTTGCCTTGTTAAAAATGATACGGAAGAAGCGGAGCGCATTGTCAATGCCCTCGCAGAAAAATACCCCATGTCAGATTTTCAATAGTTTCTTGTAAACAAACCCCCTCGCAGTCTGCGAGGGGGTTTTTATTGCCACTTTTATGCAGTTTATTGCAATTTAAAGTCGAATATTGTATACTTTAGCTGTAATGATACAATTATAAAGTAGAAAGGTGGCGAATCATGAGTATTTCGATCAAGTGGGACATCACTTACAATTGCAATTTGCATTGCAGTCACTGCGTTAATGGCGATTATGTCGGACATCATGCTGATGAGATAACGTTTAGCGACATACATAAAATATTGGATAATATACAACAAAGTACAGATATACGATTTATACAGTTTATTGGCGGCGAACCTCTATCGCGCGCGGACTTTTGTGACATAGCCGAATTAATGAAACATAAGCAGATCCCTTTTGGTATAATAACAAATGGTACGATGCTTGATAGAGTATATGACAATCTGCTGGCCAACGAATTCTGTCATAACATCATTATTAGCTTGGATGGACCAGATGCGGAAACGCACGATAACATACGCGGATCAGGCGTGTTTGCCAAGGTAGACGATAATATAAAAAAATACAACATGTATAAGGCTATGCACCCGGAATGCCCAGCATCGTTATCTATCAACTTTGTGCCCACAGCATTAAATTACCATAAAATTGTGGACATGATTACATATTGCGATCAGCGACGCGTTGACGCTTTGTCGATTTTAGAATTTTTTGATGACGGCACTGCAAGGGGCAAAAATATGGGCGTGCCTGCCGACAAGGCGATAGAGTTTTTGGTTACAATCGCGCGAACCCTTAGTAATGGACGCCGGCATATCAGCGTCACACCTGGATTCATACACCCACTGGCGTTGGACTTTTTAAGCAGATGCCACAATTTGCGCTTTCCCAATGTGTTTCATATGTGCGGCGCGGGCGTTGGCTTCTCCTTTATGGATAACCACGGTAAAATATACCCTTGCAACACAGATAGAGATTGCGGCAGCATAAAATGCGACAACGGCCTTATAAACAACAATTTTAAGGATGTATGGAGCAGCAGCGACTTTGACGTGCCATTTGCCACGTACATGAACGACGATTATTACAACCAGCTTAGCCCATGCAACAAGTGCCCCCATTTGAGGAGAGAATGTTTCCCTTGTTTTCAAAGGCTTAGAAAAAACGGCCCAGGCTTGATAGACGAGTGCCGCAGATATGTAGCCGTAGCAGAACAGATGGGGGTGAAGTTACTTAATGATTAGCATAGTGGGTCATTACAGGGTAGCCTCGGGCAGAACAATGCACATAGCAAGCGCGTTTAGCGATCGCGTGTTTGAATTGCAGCCTCTGTTTTACAACATATTCCTGTTCATTAAATTACAGCCGCGCACGCGTGAAGAGATTTATTCGTTCGCCTCGCAATATCAAACGCCCCCCGAACGCGTGGATGAGTTCTTAACATTCTTATCTAACAGTCATATTTCAACAGAATCATAATATGATACTCGCATATAAAGGTTTTTGTCATCGAAACATAAGAAATATTATAGTAATACATTTGAAATAAAAAGTAATAAAGATGATATTGATACTATATGACAGAAGATGTATAATAGTCTTGCCCTAAGTGGACGCAATTCGACATTTATCTATGACGCTATGAAGAAAAGAGATAATAACGACATCTATCTATACACAATCAGCGTGCACAAATCACACTCCGACTATTATAGAAAAGGAGGTAAACGATGTTACAAGAGCCAAGATTTCAAGAATTAACACAAGAAGAAATGGAAGATGCCAGTGGCGGTTGCCTTGCCTTACTACTCGGCGCCATGGGGTTGTTTGGTCTTAGCAGCCTTGGTACTTCTGCCAGCACTGCCGCTACTACCGCCGCCGCTACTACCGCTGCCACTACTACCGCTGCCACTAGTACTGCCAGCGGACTTGGCGGCCTTGGCAGTCTCTTCGGCCTTGGTAGTCTTTTCGGCCTTGGCAGTCTTTTCGGCCTTGGCAGTTCCAGCAGTTCCAGCGGTTTTGGTATTACCGATATTGGTCTTAACAAAAGTGGCAATGTTAGCTTTACGCTAGGCAAGTAAGTAGCTCGAATTGAAATACCCGTAATGACTACAGCTACGGCCATAGACTATGACTACAGCGGCTATGGATACAGTGATGGCAGTTACGGTGGGTTGCGCGGTTACGGCGGCTGGTACTAATGCCGATGTACATATATCATTATAAACGGTAAAAAAAGAACAATTTGCCGCACAACCCAAGACTTTTGGAAGGCTCCCCCTCAGCCTGCGGTTATACGGTCTGCGTCAGTTCTTCTTTTCGTTAAATGCAATTTCAGCCATTTTCAGCTTTAATGCATTCGTTTTACCAGCCATTACCGTAAAATTTTATTTTATCGCGTGTGAGAAGGCATGGCAGCCATTAATTGGTCGTCTCGCCTTTCACAGGAGTATGAACGCACCACTATTGAAAAGGAGGTCAACGATGTCGAAAGAATTAGAATTTCAAGAATTAACGCAAGAAGAGATGCAAGATGCTAATGGAGGTTGCTATGGTTTATCGCTAGGCGCCTGGGGCGGCGGCTCCAGCTATGGCGGATTGTGCGGTTCTGGCGGGGTTAGTGGTTCTATTAGCGGCTCTATCGGTTCCATTGGAGGTTCCATCGGAGGTTCCATTGGCGGCAGTGTGCAGGTCTCTTACGGCGGTTACGGAGCAAGCGACAGTAGCTATGGCGGATCCTGCGGTTATAGTTATGGAGGCGGCTATGGTGGCGGCAGTGTGCAGGGCGCTTACGGCGGTTACGGAGCAAGCGACAGCAGCTACGGCGGATACTGCGGTTACAGCAGTTACAGCTATGGCGGCGGTTATGGAGGCGGTTACGGTTACGGAGGAGGCGACAGCAGTTACGGCGCTTACTGCGGTTACGGAGGTTGGTACTAAAAAGTCAGTATCCTTATCGTGATAAACGATAGGAGAGAATAAGCAATCGCGCGCCGTAGGCTTGTGGGCGGCTCCCCCGCCTGCGGCGTAGTTTAAGTTGCGAAGTTAAACGGTAAACGATAAAAAGCAGCTTCTTTTTTTAAAACAGCCTGTTTTTTAAGATAAACCAAAAAAGACAATCGACTCACTTCCTATCGACTGTCTTTTATTTTTTTTCCCCACAGCATACGATTATGACTCCCCGAGTAAGATTCGAACTTACAACCCTCCGGTTAACAGCCGGATGCTCTGCCGTTGAGCTATCGAGGAACGCCCCATAACAATCCACCTTTTATACTGTACCTTCAAAACCGAACACAGAGCGAGTTCTTACGAACATTAAGGGTCAAGCCCTCGACCTATTAGTACAGGTCAGCTTAACGCCTTGCGGCGCTTACACCTCCTGCCT
>JAISGK010000097.1 GCA_031263155.1 Clostridiales bacterium | reverse complement strand
GGATTATGTTAATCTCATTGCATACCTCGTTCTCGACGATGTTCGCCTTGCCGACAAACTGACAAAAAAAAGAGGCAATTTTACAAATCGACAAAGAGATTGAATCCCCATTTTACAAGGATCGTGCGCTCTGTGACCTTGGCGCCCTGCTCCCTCTAGTGCGTCTACGATAAAATTTTAAGGAGTTTAGGATATTATTAATTACTTCAAATCCTCGGAGCGTATAAAACCCAGTTGCCAAATCGAGGGTCTGGCTCTGATGATTGTGTCACGATGTAATATTTGTCTGACAATACTTGCTGATACTTCTCGTTATATCCAAGGATGCCGCTCGAGTAAAAAGAGTTCCCTTCAAAGGATAGCAATTTATTGTCGCTATTACTTGCTATTTGCCGCATCATATCGTCAAGCTGTGAAATTAGGAACACTTCATTAGTAGGCGCTGAGTTTTCAAACGCATTGGCGCGTTCCAACTCTATTAGCACAGTCGAATCCCAATGTACAGGAAGTACCATATACAACGGTTCATTATATCCAATTTCCCACAACACCTTCTTCGCCCAATCATTGTTCGCCGTATTCCTCCAGTTTTGCTGTACTGCGGCCATACGATCATTAATGGGGTCAGCATTTGCGATTGTGCCGTATGGGGTTAAGAACAGAACAAACGCAATCCCGAAAAACGCGGCGCGCAATAGTTTTCCTACATGGCTCTTTTTTGCGATTTTATATTCCACATTGAATCTATCCGCCAAGAGCGCAGTGCCGACAAATGAATATCCTATAACAGGGCAGTATGTATGAAAATGGCTTCTGTTTAGAAAGTAGCTGAACAGCCCGACTTGCAAAACGCAGACAGCGAACTGTACTGTACTGTACTGTACTGTACTGTACTGTACTGTACTGTACTGTACTGTACTGTACTGTACTGTACTTGTCGCGACGCAGACACTTTACACAAAATAGGACGCTTGCCGATATTCCGAATAGCACGCAGAATGCCTGCCAGTTCCAATGCGCGTTAACGGCGATCGGCAGGGCGCTAAACCCTATTCCATAAAAAATTGTGTGTATGCCAAGGAGTTCTGCCATAGTAATTACTTGACCTGTTTGAATAAGCGTTAAGCCTTCTATCAGTCCAATGGCAACGATAATTCCGCCAATAGCATATCCGGCGCAATACCGAAATGCCTTGATACCTTCCGCGCGGTACCGACACAATGCCTCAAAGCCAAATCCCGCAAGAATTGCCAGACAGGCGACGACTCCGCTATCGATGTTAATCAATACAGAACACCCAGCTATGACGCTCGTCGCAAAAACGCCGCGCCATCTTATGCCTTTTTTGCATACGCTTACAAAACAGTATAAAAGTATTGCAAAACTTAAAACGCGCACCGGATTATACTGGAAATACGGGTCGCCTTCTATGGCCGTGAGGTTATAGAAGTATACAACGCAAAAACACGCAAGCGCTTTGATAAACGGCTGTCTCACGACTTTAATGATTACCCCGCATATAGCGGCTATAGACAGTATCCTAAATAGAATACTGATACCGGTCAGCGTTCCATATGTCAAGCCCAACAGCTTCAACAACGGAACGAACAAATATGCATAGGAACCATATTGACAGGTGAAATCTGCATAGGGCACTTTCCCGTAAAATGCTTCTACTATCGAATAAGTGAACGCTGTAAAGTGTGTAGTTGGGATAGAAAGAAGCTGAGTCGATGACTGATAGCATAGAATAGCGCCGATGATAGTATATATTATTGTCTGTAGCCAAACCGCTCCCAACAATAGCGTCTTTATAATCCCGCTACGTTTAGATAAACGATAGCTAATATAGAATACTGCTCCCGCCAATGCCAGTTTATATGGATTCCCGACAATGGCGCTGTCCAAGTATAGGCTGTTAACATCCGAACGTGCCGGCAATAGTAGTATCAAAAAAGTCGTTGATACAAGACCAATGCATAGTCCCATCTGATATTTTTCTAATTTTGAATCTAACGTCGCCTTGTTCCGGCAGTATAACGCGGATATCACTAGCGAAATCATAACAAGCAGTAAAGCGACCACATACAAGGAATATTTTTCAAACGGTTCAGGCGTAACGCCTCCGGCAACTCCTGGAAGCAGTAGTGCTATGACCGTAGAATTGTCCGGCACATATCCTTTGATTAGGTTGTAAAATATAATTTCCGCGCCAATGATTATCGCGCCTACAACAACGGACACGGCAAATACGGCAAAAATGCCAAGCTCGTCAGGTTCCTCGGCATTTGAAATCGCAGATGAGGATGCCTTTGTCTTATCTGGTCGCAGACACTTATGCAATTCAAAATTCGATTCCAAAGATGCAGACATCCGGTTGGCAAGCATTAACCATAACGCGAAAAATACAGCTACAAATACTGCCAAACCAACCGCGCAATTAATCGGCCGTAAAAAATGATGGACTTTTATACTCTCCATTGCTGTGCCGAAAAATGAAGTCCCGCACTTTATCACGGCTTCAGCGCTACGGTTGGCATTAACGATTATCGGAGCCGGATATGCGCCAACCATAGCCAGTTGGCCGTTTTCATAAACCCAGCCGTTCTGAGCATACTCAGACAACAAGAGTGGCTTTCCGTCAGCTTTGATATAGTCGATACGAAACTCAAGGTAATCGCCTCGCAGAGCAATTGGATATTCGCTATTAAAAGTATCGAAACTTATCGCTACTTCGCTTTTGGGCGTTATGTACACATAAAACGCTGCCATTGCGGAGATAGCCGCAATCAGACTGATAACCGCAAAAAGCCAGGTTTTACGTTTCCTCCATGTCGAGGGGCATAGAAGTTCTTTCATTCGTTGCCTCCAAAATTCAGCCTTTTCTTCCTTCACCACTTGAGCGAATATGGCTATGCAATTCTTAGTCTACCTAAACTCTTCAAAATTTTTAAAGATTCCGCCGTTAAGATGTAAAGCCTCCAATATATCCCCGCAGAAACTCTCGCGCTTACGTTCTGCTACTACAATATATTTGCTAAATGCGCAATTGCTCAGTCAATGCCTTTTCTTCACTGCTCCTTGATGGTTGTGATTTTGTTGAGTTTTCAAAATTAATCCTCTCTTCCTCAATAACCAGCGGATGGTGCATGACCCTTTTGTTAATTGCCATTATGTATTCCCCCACAAAACCCAAGAAGAACAACTGCAAACCTCCAATAAAGAAGACGCCAATAGTAAGCGGCGCCATGCCGAACGACATCAGCGGCCAGAATATCAGTTTGAGTACAAAGTACACCAGTGACACTAAAATGCTGAGTATGGATACTATCATTCCAAAGAATGTTGCAATTCGCAATCCTGTCTTTGTATATGCCGTCACGCTTATCATCGCGTAGTCGTACAGAGTGAAAAAGTTGTTTGTGGATTTACCTGCTCTTCGTTTTTGCTGAGTATACTCAACATCCTTACGCTTAAATCCCAGTTCAGCCACGATACCACGCAAGAACGGTTCTGTGTCATCCAAATTACGCAACACATCTATAAACGATTTATCATATAATCCGCTGCCAGTGAAATGCTCAATAATCTCAATGTGGGACATCGACTTAACTAGCTTGTAATAACAGGAGCGGACAAAATACATTAGTTTGCTTTCTTTGCTGGATGTCTTTATCATAGCCACAATCTTATATCCGTTTTCCCATTCGGTAATAAGCCGGGGTATTATTTCCGGGGGATCTTGGAAGTCTGCCACCATATAGATAGTGCAATCACCTATCGTTTGACACAACCCATAGTATGGGGAATTGCCTTGACCAAAGTTCTTTGCGTTTAATATCGCTTTCACACGCTTGTCAGCAATACACATTTCTCGCAGTAGTTCCCTTGTATGGTCGGTAGAACAGTTATCAATAAACACTATCTCATAGTTATATCTTCCCGCATATTGTGCGAGCTGCTCCTTGATCGCCTCACAGATGGGAAGGACGTTCTCTTCCTCATTGTATGTCGGAATCATCACACTAATTGTTTTCATCTATTAACCTCGCATTATCTCGGCACAAATACAAAGTTTGTGTCTATTGTTTCGTCTGTAATGCTATCTAATTCGACAAGCTCTGTACTGCGTATTACATATGGTGTATAGTCATAGCCTTTCAGAAAATCGACCACATCGGTTGCCTTATGCCCGAATTTTGCGCACCACTTACGAAGTATTTCTGTAAAAATCAGTGGGCGTTTGCTCTTTAGTACATGATCTGCACCTTTAAGCACAAACAGCTCCGCACCCTCAACATCGATCTTGATGAAGTCAGGATATACGCCTTTGTCCGCACAATAGTCGTCCATTTTCATCAGAGGTACTTTCACACGCATTATATCTGTTCTCTCTCTTATATTCGCGAAACTGGAGGCGCCGGGTTCGATTGGGGAATAGAACATACCCCCCCCCCCCCGGAATTTTCCAGGTTTGTCTCGTTTGACACCGCTAACTGGTTAGCGGTAACATTTTTTAAATTATTAACGCGAATATTCTCGCATAGGTCAGAGTATGTATCAGGAATAGGTTCAAAAGAGTGTATTTGCGACTTTGGATAGGTTTTTGCAGCAAGAAGTGAGTAGTATCCAAAATTCGCCCCTACATCGAATACTACAGGTTTCCCATCCATACAAGATAACATCTTCATAGCGTACTCGTTTTCAAATTTACCATCAATCAAGAGTTTGTAGGCAAGTGAACCGTGCCTCTGCGGTGGGATGCGTACCTTCACATTATGTACACGCAATCCTGCGATGACTTCACCGTGTTGAATTATAATTGATTCAAACAATTCGTTATCTGCGATGCTGCCTGCATACTCAAACAAAGTATCGTAGTACGGCTTAATTTGTTCTGCGAATTGCTCGTAGGTAATAGCTTTGTTGAGCAAATCTCGGCTGATTGTTTTCATCGACATAACCGCACCCCATTTGATTGTAATTTGAAACTAGCTATAGTACGCGCGAATCCTGACTGCACATCATATCGACATTCCCAACCTAGTGTTTTCAGCTTGGCATTGTCGCCAATTCCGGCGGCTGGGGCTTCAAGGTAACTGCCTGTACGCTCTACGCGAATAATTTTTACGCCGCCTATGCGTGATATAATGTCTGCCAAATCTCGAATTGCGTACAACTCTTCGGTATTGCAGATATTGTACGCCTCTGCGTTTTTGCCATCAAAAAGCACCTTGAACTCCGCCGCTGTGGCGTCCGCTATGTAACAAAAGGCACGCTTTGCTGAGCCATCGGACTTCATCTCAATATTATCACCGTGTACGGCGTTCTTTACAAACTCAGCAAACACTCGCGGGTCGTTTTCGATATCCAGCGTTGGTCCATAAGTATGCGAGAAACGAATAACTTTTGTCGGAACGCCAAACTGGTGACTATATACCTTACACAATGTCTCACCTATTCGCTTACTTTCGTCATAGCAACTGTGGATATTAAGCGGGTCGATTGTCCCGAAATCAGTTTCGTTCAGAAATGGCTTGTTTGTCTTACCGTAAACACTACCGGTACTGAAGAATAGAACCGCCCCAGAATGCTTCTCCTTTGCCAGTTCAAGTATGTTATATGTCCCCAACACATTTGGCAAAGTTACTTCAAGCGGGATAGTCTCATAATATTGCGGACTGGCTAGGCTTGCGGCGTGTACAAAATAATCTATACCACCATCAATAACAAGTTGCTTGTTTATGTTTGCAGCAATATTTGTAAAATACGGTCTGTCCGCATAAACGCCAAACCGATTGCGAAGTTTCGCTTCGTTCCGCGACAATGAGATAATCTTTATATTGAAGCCTTGTATCTCATTCAGATAGATCAGCATAAACACAAAATATGATGCCAGCATCCCATATGCGCCGCTGATTAGAACGGTTTTGCCGTTTATTCTCTGCCAGTCAATATCACGACCAAATATATCATCTAAATCCTCGCGGATTATTGGGTTAGCAAGAAAGCCTTGCGATAGTATTCGATCACTTTCTCCCCCCCCCCCCCGAAACTGTTAATATCCGACAAATAACCTGTATCAGTTACCAGGTTTGTCACATCTGCCACAAGCCTCATCGGTTGGTGCGGAAAATATGGTTTCTCGCCAAAACCTAGCGGCAGTTCTGGGCCAATCATATCGCGTATTTGCTCGATATACTCCCGTAATCGTTTTTCCGTTCCGCTGCCAATACTATAAATCGCCCCATCTAAGCCCCTTTCCACAACAGCTAATATCGCGTCCGCAGCGTCATCAACATACATAAAGTCCCATGATTGCTCGCAGGGTGTGAGACTCGGCTTTTCACCTTTAAGTAGGGTACGCACGACATAGTTGATAATAGCATTGTCATCGGCATGTTCGCTGAATACGCTTAGTATCCGAACACGGCAGTGGCGTATGCCCAATTGCCGACAACGCAGTAACGATAACTGCCCCGCCGCAAGTTTTGCCGCGCCGTATGCGCTTTCCGGAAAACAAGGCGTTTGATTGCTTATTGGCTCGTCTGTTCTGCCGACCTCCGCTTGCGAAGTAGCAAACACGAACTCCTTACAGCCCATGCAATGCGCAAGTTCCACTGCGCCAAGAGTATCTTTGGTATTCTGCCATTGCAGATTCACATCATCACGGAAATTGAGTGCCGCACCCTCCCACGCAAGGTGTATAAACGCATCGGCTTTGGCATCTGTTACAAATCCGGCGTAATCGCCACCCGTACATTCTATAATACGCACTGACAATTCATCCAACCTGCTCATATTGCGTGAACCCGGGCGCACAATCGCAACAACATCATGCCTCTGCTCTAATGCTCTGCGCACGAGATGTGTACCTATTGCTCCTGTCGCGCCGGTTACGGCTAGTGTCATTCGTCTTCCTCCGTTATCATATTTGCTTTCATTTCCTCCGGCGGCAGGAATGGGAACATATCCTCAAAGTTACGGGAAACAAGTGTCCCGTCTGGCAGTTTATCAGATGATACGCGCGGTATCAGTAACTGCCATTCCGGAGTCATAACCTCGCATACCACAGGACCGTCATATGTCAGTACCTCCGCGATTTTATCTTCCAACTCATCCGGCGACTCTATGCGAACGCCCTTTATGCCGTAAGCTTCGGCTATTTTTAGCGTGTCGGGGATTAGCACGCCCGTCTTCTCAGATTCGCCGAAGAAACGGTCCTCCATAAAGGTATGCTGCGTGTGCCTGATTAGCAGATAACCATTGTTATTCAGCACAAACACTTTAATGGGTGCGCTCAGGTGCTTGATTGTGGCAAACTCCTGAATGTTCATCTGCAAGCTGCCGTCGCCGGTAACAACAATGGTATTTTGGTAGGCGTTAGCAGCACAAGCGCCGAGTACCGCTACCCAGTAGCCCATTGACGACAACCCGCCTGTTGTCAAGAACCGCTGACCTTGCTTTATTTTCCACACTTGGCAAGCAACATGAAAACACGAACCTGTATCTATCAGAACCATTGCCCTATTATCACATGCCTCGGACAGTTTCTCCATGAACCAGTAGGAATTGCTCGGATTCTCGTCCTTATACTCGGGCAAAACGACAGGATATTTGTGTTTCCAGTTTCGGCATTTCGCGATCCAGTCGGATCGAACAGGCATATCGCATTTTACTGCTTCGGCGAGTAACTGCGGGATAAACTTTCCCACATCGTCCCATATCTTTACCGCGATGTTAGGGCCGGGCTTGTCAAGCTCACGCTCGTCAATCTCCACATACACAATCTTAGCGTTCTTGCCGAATTGTTTTAAATCATGCCCTACAGATGGCGTAGATAACCTGCTCCCCAACACAAGCATATAATCCGCGTTTTGCGCGGCGATATTGGCGGAGCGTTCACCATAGTTGCCCGGTCTTCCGACATACAACTCGTGGTCTGAGTTTATTAAGTCGATGCCAAGCCGAGTAGTAATCACAGGAACATGTAGTCTTTCAACCAATCGCATAAATTCGGACTGCACCCCCGCAAGCCTTACTCCCTGCCCTGCGACAATGAGCGATCGCTTAGCTTTCAACAAGTCCTTGATAATCGCCTTGCAGTTCTCTTTACGTTCAGCAACAGACGCGCCGCTCTGTTTTGGCGTGTACCCTTGCAAAAGCCGCTCGGGGGTTTCCATTCGCTGAACGTCAAGCGGAACTTCAATCCACACCGGACCCGGCCTGCCCTCAAAAGCAGTATAATAAGCCTTTTCCATATAATCCCTGATCTTGCTTGGGTCATCAACAGTTACAAAGTATTTAGCCACCTTTTCCACAATTATTCTGGTGTTTATTCCTTGAACACCATACTGGCGAATACCGCTTTCGTCCATATATTTGACGCTATTGTAATTGGACTGTCCTGAAATCACCATCATTGGTGCGGAATCCATAAAGCCGCCAACCAAGCCATTGACGATATTCATTGCACCCGGCCCAGCGGTTACTACAGCAAGACCCAGTTTCCCGGTAATACGCGAGTATGCGTCCGCTGACATTCCCGCTGTCTGTTCATGGTGCGTGAATATGGGCTTTATCTCCGGCGTCCGGTACAGCGCGTCATTCAGATACATCGCTTGCCCGCCAGTTATGACAAACGCGGTATTAACGCCCTTACCCTTCAAGAATGAAAAAATATATTCTGATACATTCATAATACAAACTCCTTTCTATATCTACAGCAGAGATTCCAAGAAAGAATCTCGACTATCCTTTGATTTCATTTGAGCCAGATTCATCGCAACATCGACCACCATATCTTCTTGCCCTCCGACAACCTTTCGATTGCCTAGCTCTATAAAAATATCTCTCGGGTCAATGTTAAACCGCTTTGCAGCGTTGGCAACATGTGTAGCGAAAGAAGAGAACACGCCTGACATGCCACTTATTATACTTAATACGGTTTGCGCTTTGCCATCCGACCAAATTGGCGCGATGATTTGCTCGCTCGCGTCTAGGAGTTTGTATAGGTCAAGCCCTGTCTGTATGCCCTCCTTTTTCAATAATGCGCATAACGCTTCCAATTGACAGTTGCCGGCTCCAGCTCCGAAACCGCAAACGCAAGCGTCCATAATCTTTGCGCCGCACTCTAGCGCGATATAGGAATTACCTACTGCGGCGCCTAAGTTGTTATGCGCGTGGAAACCAACATTAATATCAAGTTTAGTGCGAAGTACCGTTACCGCCTTTCTGACCATATTTGGTGTGGACGCTCCAGCAGAATCCATAAGGGTGACACCTAACGCGCCATACTCTTGCAACTTCAACGCTTCTTCAACCAGCCGCTCCGGTGTCGCCATATGGTACATCATCAGTATGCCATACGCTTCTTTGCCGTGGCTGCGTACATACTGGATATGTTGCCTCGCCACGTTTGCCTCGGTGCAATGGATTCCAACGCAGACAACGTCAGTACCTAAAGCAAGTGCGGGTGTGATATTATCCTCAATTGTGCCATACCCGGGAATTAGGAATATGCCAAGTTTAGTATGCTTTAAATTTGCCCGCGCCACGGAAAGCATAACGTTGTCATCAAGCAGGGAGATACCCGTTTGCAGAGAAGATGCTCCCGCTCCGTTTCCATGTCCCACGATTACCGTATACAGCCCCGCATCATCTACTGCTCTGCAATAATTCGCAATTGTGTTTGCCGTTATCTGGTGCTTTATGGCGTGGTTCCCGTCACGTAGGGTCGAATCGAAGAACATCAGTTTCTTGTTATCCGACAAGGGAAACACCCCCTGCCATCTGCGCCCTGCGCTCCGCTACACGCACAGCCGCGTTTGTCATTATATCAAGGTTCCCTGCGTAAGATGGCAGATAATCGCCTAGGCCCATCACCTCAACTGTTGTGGTTACCCGCCCGTTCTCGCACACCGGTCCGACCGTTACGTGATAGCCCGACACATACTTCTGCACCTCGCGCTCCATAGCGTGAACACTCTTGCCAATTTTTTCTATATCCGGCTCGGGAACTAGCGCGTATACGGTGTTACGCATATTTATCGGCGGCTCGGCGGGGTTAAGCGTTATAATTGCTTTCGTTTTGGCGACATGGGAGAAAAAAGATAACGCCTCTTTGGTGGTTTGCGTGAACTCGTCAATATTGTCACGCGTACCAATCCCCGCTGACTTGCTTGCGATAGTGGAAACCATCTCAATATATGTGGTTTCCGGGTGAACCCTTGTTATTGCGTATGCTATCGGCACAGAGCCCTGCCCGCCGCAGGTGACCATATTGACGTTATCAAAGCTTACGCACTCGTCAAGATTGACCACCGGCACGCACATCTTACCAACTTTAGCGGGCGTTAGGTCAATTGCGAATATTCCGAATTTTTTCAGTATTGGTGCGTGTCCTAAATGCGATGCAGCAGTTGTGGCGTCAAATACTATGTCGATATTATCAGCCTGCTCAATAATCGCTTCAATAGATTTGTCCGATACCGGTACACCTTTTTCGGCTGCAAACCTGCAACCCGGGGAGTCAAGGTTACGTCCGGTGAACAAGACAACCTCCACATAGTCGGAACGAAGCAACTTTACAAGTAAGTCCGCACCTATGTTTCCTGTTCCGATAATTGCCGCACGAGATTTTCTGCCGTTATTCCGTAATATGTCAAAATCTCGGGGGGGGGGGCAATTTGTGCCGAAAATTGGTTGTCAAACCCTATGCGTTTTACGCTTGCGCGGTTGCCGTTCAGACCTGCCACGACCTCGCTTACCGCGCCGCCAAACCCGCCTTGGATTTGATGCTCCTCAAAAGTGACGATTGTGTCGTAGTCACGCGCAAGTTGCTCGATAAATGTCTCCGGCAAGGGTTTAACTGTGGGTATTGTCCACAGCGGCGCGTATAACTGCTCCGCAGCCTTCAATGCCTCGGTTGCTATTGTTCCAGTGGCAAGTATTACAGTTTTGCCTTTGCCACTGCGAATCTTGCGGGGCTTAAATATGTCGGTTACTGTCTCGGCTTCGGCGCAAAGCTCGTGCAAGGTTTGTTCACCACCCTTGCCGAGGCGTACATAGCAAACACCATTGGTGGCAAATGATGCTTGCGCCGCGACTATTGCCTCGTCCTTATCGGCGGGAGAGAATATAGTTATGTTGGGGATTGCGCGAAGAATGGATAGGTCTTCCGTGGCATGGTGGGTGATGCCCGCTCCTCCATAAGCCACGCCGGCGCCGATTGAAACAATCTTCACATTCGCGTTATGGTACGCCGCTAAATTTCGCACTTGCTCAAGACATCTTAATGTAGGAAAGTTTCCAATTGAGTATGTGTACACCTTATTGCCGCACATAGCCAGACCTGTAGCTACAGAGGTCATATTTTGCTCACTAATTCCCGCGTTAATAAAGCGGTCAGGGAACTCATTCGCAAATTTGTCAACTACCCCAAACCCGAGGTCTCCAATCATTAAGCAAACATTGGGGTTGTTCCGCGCAATATTCCCAAGTTCTGCTACAAAAGCATTTCTCAAAGCGGGTCGCCTCCCAACTCTGCTATGGCTTGCTCATATTGTTCGTTCTGAGGATCTCGATAGTGCCATACAATATCGTTTTCCATAAAGCTAACCCCCTTACCTTTAACAGTGTGCGCTATAACGCAAAGAGGTTTGTCACGCTTTCCAGACAGTACGGATTTCAAATCTCCACAATTATGCCCATCTATATCAACTACGTCCCAACCAAAAGCTTTCCATTTAGCTGATAAATCTCCCAATGCGATAGTATCTTCTGTTGACTTCAAGCTTTGCAAGTTGTTTCGATCCACTATTACGGTATAGTTATTGAGTTTAGTATGAGCCGCGAATAGCGCCATCTCCCATACGGATCCTTCATCACACTCGCCATCGCCAACAACGGCAAACACACGATAATCCCTGCCGTCTTTTTTACCCGCAAGCGCAAACCCACATGCGACACACACGCCTTGCCCCAATGAACCAGTTGAAATTTCCACCCCAGGAACGCCTTTATGTGAAATATGACCTGATAATCTGCTCTCCGTACCATTCATGCCATAGTACGTCCTCAACTCCTCGCGCGGGATAAATCCCTTCTCCGCAAGTGCGGCGTACACCGCTGCTCCGGCGTGACCTTTACTTAGAACGAAGCGGTCGCGGTTTGGGTCGTCAGCATTTTGCGGAGAAATGTTCATCACGCCGTTATAAAGCACAGCGACAATATCAGCGATGGACAGCGCACTTGCCACATGAGACGCGTGCGCTATGTGCGTCATTTCCACCACATCGCGGCGTATTTGCCTAGCTAACCCCTCGTTAGTCATTTTACCTCCTAAAACTTATCTTGTTATGCCCAAACCAGCTAACAAGCCTCAATAATTCTCTCCGCCATAAATGCCAGCATTTCCTGTGTCATTCCCGGATACACGCCAATCCAGAATGTGTCGTTCATAATTCGGTCGGTGTTGGCGAGATCGCCGACAATGCGGTGTTCCACGTCATTAATGCAAGGTTGCTTCACCATGTTTCCACCGAAGAGCATTCGAGTTTGGACTTTGTTTTTTTCCAAATAACTTACTATTCGTTCGCGACTTACATCTTCGCGGCAGGTTATCAAAAACCCGAACCAGTTGGGGTTACTGTTTGGACACGCTTCAGGAAGGATTAGCTTGTCTTGCACATCGGTTAACGCGTTTTTCAAATAAGCAAAATTCTCTCGGCGTTTGGTGGTAAAGCTATTCAGCTTGGATAGCTGCGCCACGCCGATTGCCGCTTGCATGTCCGTGGCTTTCAGATTAAACCCGAAGTGTGAGTATACATATTTGTGGTCGTACCCTTTTGGCAAGTCGCCGAATTGACTGTCAAAACGATGCCCGCAGTAGTTATCTTTCCCACTTTGGCATATGCAGTCCCTCCCCCAGTCGCGGAGAGACCGGATAATCTTGTGCAGCAAGGGGTCATTAGTATATACCGCGCCGCCCTCCCCTGTGGTGATATGGTGTGCGGGATAAAAGCTGCTGGTTGCTATATCGCCGAATGTCCCGGTTTTCTTGCCGTCATACTCCGAGCCAAGTGCATCGCAGTTATCCTCAATCAGCCAAAGGTTATGCTTATCACAGAACGCCTTAACTTCGCCGATGTCGAATGGATTACCGAGGGTATGTGCGAGCATTACCGCTTTGGTCTTTGGTGATAACGCCGCTTCAAGCTGAGAAACATCAGCATTATACTGCGGAATTGTCACATCAATAAACATTGGCGACGCACCGTACTGCACAATTGGAGCAACCGTAGTTGGGAAGCCTGCTGCAACGGTAATGACTTCGTCTCCGCGCCGAAGTTGCCTGTCCTTAAGCAGTGGCGACGTTAACGCCCAAAAAGCCAGCAAATTAGCGCTGCTGCCACTATTGACGAACGAACAGTATTTTACGCCTATGTACTTAGCAAGTTTGCTTTCAAATTCGTCCGTCCAATGCCCAGCGGTGAGCCAAAACTCCAGAGCACTTTCTACGAGGTTTGATATCTCTGCCTCATCATAAACGCGTCCTGCATAGTCTATCCTTTCACCCGGTTGCCATGGGTTACGCCTATGTTCCACATGCACGTACTCTTTGACTAACTGCAGAATTCTATCTTTCATTTCATAAACTCCTTAATCTGGTTCCCCATTACTGCGTTTATATCCCCGCCACATTGATAAGCCTTATACCACTCAACGCTTTTCTCAACAGCGATAGCTATATTCCAGCGTGGCTCCCAACCGTATATTGAGCGAATCAGCGAGGTGTCAAGTTTTAGCAACGCATCCTCGTAGAACGACTTCTCCAGCGGGATTGCCTTGTAGCTTGCGTCGTTTCCCCATGCGTTACAAAATAGTTTTGCTATTTGCTCAGTAGTGATATTGTCCTTTGCATCAGGACCTATGTTGTAGCTACCTGCCTTGCTCGTGTCGCTCAACAGCAACAAATAACCGAACAAACATTCCAGCACATGTTGATATGGTCGTATAGATTTAGGATTGCGGAGTATGATAGGCTCTCCCTTTGCGCAAGCGCGGAAACAGTCCGGTACAATGCGATTTCCCAAGAAGTCGCCCCCGCCGATTACATTTCCGGCTCTTGCCGTGAATATAGGCGGCAAGTTGTATGTGCGCTTAAATGATGCAGTAACCAATTCAGAACAGGATTTGCTATTGGCGTAGGGAGCGTATCCGTCTAGCGCATCCGTCTCGCGATAACCCCACGACCACTCGTTATTGCGGTACACTTTATCTGTGGTGACATTCAAGAAACCTGCTACGCCGGACGACTTCCGCACACACTCCATAATGTTGACGGTTCCCATTACATTTGTGGAGTACGTAAGCACAGGGTTGGACTGCCCAATGCTAACTAGCGGCTGCGCCGCCATATGGATAACATAATCAGGTTTAGCGTGATTGAACGCTTCCTCCAGTTTGTCTAAATCGCGAACATCCCCAATGCTTGAGTGCATATTCCTGCCTATGCCGATAATTTCAAACAAACTCGGCTTAGTTGGAGGAGTAAGCGCATAACCATAAACTTCCACCCCTAATTCCAACAGCACCTTGCACAGCCATGAACCCTTAAACCCGGTGTGCCCGGTTAGAAATACACGCTTATCTTTCAAGTAACCATACCTTGTTGCCATCAAAATATCCTTTCCCCATCTTTAACAGCCCATGGCGCGTTACCCTCGTCCCACAGCCTTTCGAGGAAGTCCTTATCTCGTTTGGTGTCCATACACTGCCAAAATCCATCATGTTTATACGCAAACAATTCATTCCGCTGCGCCAGCGTTTCAAAAATCTTGCGTTCTAAAATGGTATCATCGCCTTCAAGCAGGTCGAATATGCCGCTATTGAATACAAAAAACCCGCCGTTAATTACACTACCATCAGCGGCACCCTTTTCACGAAAATCTGTAACCACGCCACTATTGCTTATCTCAATAACCCCAAAGCGTTGAGTCACTCCAACTGCTGTAAGCGTCGCCGTCTTGCCGTGCGTTTTATGAAACTCAAGTAGCTTGTTCAAGTCAATATCTGCCACGCCATCACCATAGGTGAGCATAAATGCCTCATCTCCTACATACTTCTGGGCGCGTTTTACACGTCCACCCGTAAGCGTTTCCAGCCCCGTATCGACCACAGTTACCTTCCACGGCTCAGACGCGGCGGTATGTACGATAAGTTTGTTATCCGCCGCAAAGTCGAACGTGATATCGGCGCGGTGCAGGTAATAGTCGGCGAAGTACTCCTTTATTACGTGCTGCTTGTACCCCGCAAGTATGATAAAGTCGTTGTATCCGTAAGCGGAGTAGCGCTTCATAATATGCCAAAGAATTGGCTGTCCGCCGATTTCAAGCATCGGCTTAGGCTTTAGGTGCGATTCTTCGGAAATACGTGTGCCGTAGCCCCCAGCTAGAATTAGTGTTTTCATGGTGATTAATCCTTTCTCTATATAACTATAACGGATGGCTATTCTGCAGCCCGTTTTTTGCCTATTGGTGGGTAGCGGAGGAGAGGAGTTTTATGTAGGGGTTATGGCTTTCCATCGCGCAGATATCTCATATATAACATTGCTCGTCCACGGTGAATTGCCTATTTCACTGTCAATTTTTTTTATTTGATACCCATATGCTTTGAGGGAGGGCGTAAACGTTCCGAAATCAACTGTGCCATTGGCACCTACTATGAGCAATATGCGTTCGCCGCTGGGTACGTAATTTAATTGCTCCAAGGCATATTCAGCGAGATGTTCCTGAGTAGACGCAGGATTGTTTGAGTTGTAATTTAAAATGCCTTTGACCAGTTTAAAAGTGTACCCTAAATAGTGTATGATATGGTTATCTCCATTCACATATATCACATAGCTATCAGTCAAATAACCATTGAAGTCTTCCATGCGGACACCTGTCATATTAACCTGCACGGGGGCGGCTGATAGTTTTACATTAAAACCGTTTAAGCACAACGATACTATGATAAAAGCTGGTATTACAATCATCTTTAGGAAGCGCCGCAAGTCTAAAGCCAACTTTGCGGCACTATATATTGCACAGCCAATTATCATTGCCCAAACGGGGTACAGTAAGAAAAAATATCTTTGCCCCGCATGATCCTTAAATGGCGATATAAGAGAAATCAAGTACGCGCCCATAATAAGAGCAGATGCGGCGGCGATGAAAAGTTTATTTTGCGGCTTTGCTATATTTTCCATGATCAGGTTACTTATGCGCTTGTTCTTCTGTCCTTTAAAGACACTAACAACCGCAATGCCAACACAAAGCAGGAATATAAACAGGCATAAGCGCTTACTCATCCAAATAGGGGTATAGTACGCAAAAAAGGAATTGTAGATATAATCAAATAGTTGCTTGCTGGGTTTAAAAATATTAAACAGCGAACTTACCGCGCCGGTGGCGACCCAGTTACCTCCAAAAAACTGGCGGACTGTATATGGCCAGAGAATAACCGCCGTGATAAGTGAAGTAAGAGCGACACCGGCCAAGGGAAACCATCGTTTAACGTTTTTTATGTCCAGTATACAAAGAACGGCAACAAACACCCCAGCAAAAAACCAGTATAGGTAACTCGTGAGTCCGCCAAGCAATATGGCGGCATAAACAAGCGCTAGGCTATGACACCCATGCGCCGCGCAATCACGCGGTTCTCTATCATAATATTTCAAGAGAGAAAACAATGTTAGAACTACTGTAAACGCGGACATTGCGTATATATGCGCATAAACAAATGTTGCAATCGCCCCGGCTGACAGAGCATACACGCCAACAATAACCAACGCTTTTTTCTTCGAGTTAAACAGCCTTTTTGCAGTCAGCCATAATAAATAAAGCGTTAATGGAAACATCGCAAGGTTTATGGACAGGGTAAACCATTTTGAAAACTGGTTGGGAAAAAACGACAGCAATGTATGTAAGATTATAAAGAATGCCGGCGGCTGAGAGTATAAATCTATACAACGAGTTAGGGGTATGCTGTAATCAAACCTCTCGTCTAATTGAACAGTCATATATCTGCGCAAAGCGTCCGGCGTTATCCAACCCCCGTCGTAGTCGTTAAGAGACGCATGTTCTTTAGAGGCGGACGCCGCAACAACCCATTGCTCATCAACAAAATTTAAACCTGTCTTTTTTACGCACATGGCAAAGAGCGTCAAAAAACTTATGGTGATAATAGATGCAAGAACCCATTCAGATTTATGCGTCCTTATGTGATTACTCAACACACTCAATACTCTCCCTACTTTCCAAAGCCGCCTTAATGACCTTATCCATATCATAATACTTGTACTGCCCCAGCCTACCGCCGAATATTACGCCCGACTTCGCAGCCAGTTTCTTGTACTTCGCGTATAGCTCGTTATTCTTCTCATCGTTTACCGGGTAGTAAGGCTCCAACCCTCGACTCCACTCCGCCGGGTATTCCCTTGTAATTACTGTCTTCTCTTGCGTCCCAAACTCAAAATGCTTGTGTTCAATTACGCGGGTGTATGGGACTTCGCGCTCCGTATAGTTGATGACAGCATTGCCCTGAAAGTTATCCATATCAACGATCTCGCTTTCAAACCGTAGGGTGCGGTATTCAAGCTCGCCGTACTTATAGCCGAAAAACTCATCGATAGCGCCTGTATAGACGACTTTTCTCGCTACCCCAGCATCAAGATTGCTATACTCTGTATTTAACCGAACCTCTATGCCCTCAAGCATTTTCTCAATCATCTTCGTGTACCCACCAATGGGTATGCCTTGGTATCGGTCGTTGAAGTAGTTGTTATCAAATGTAAATCTAAGCGGCAGGCGCTTTATGATAAACACCGGAAGTTCGCGGCAGGCGCGCCCCCATTGTTTTTCAGTGTAGCCTTTAATAAGTTTCTCATATATATCGCGACCGACTAAGAATAGCGCTTGTTCTTCCAGGTTTTTAGGTTCCGTTATGCCCGCTG
>JAISGK010000051.1 GCA_031263155.1 Clostridiales bacterium | reverse complement strand
GCTCCTTTTATCCTACCAGACTTAAACCAGGCAAAAGCTGTTTGATAACTTATTCCTATCTTCCCAGCATATTCTCTTAACTTCATATTTCGCACTATACCACTATAAAATAGTATTGTCAATAATATATTTATATAAATTCAACCAGTTGTGTGGAATACAACCATTCTTCATACTATGTAACATCTCGGTACCTCGGCATAACCCAAGACGACATAAACAGGGTGTATACCGACATTGATTTTGGTGTCTCTTTATAGCACACTATAGGATGCATCGGGCGTAACGCTTATAATGCGAGCTTATTCGCCATGAAAAAAAAATACCATTTTATCCTATCATTGTCAATAGCTGGATTCGATTTGGCACTAAGCGATGTTTGTAGGGAGAAAGAAAAGAATAGTGTTTGTGAGCATCAAAAGCTGCTAATTCATATCTTCAGCATTTTATGCTATGATATGAATTAGCAGATTATTGTTAGCAAGTTAATAACGCTGTACCCACTTACTTTGTATCGGAGCGGAAATGGGACGCTGTGGGCAGCGTCCCCTACTCTCAGCGGCTTACCGCTCTTATTTATAAACTGCCGCAAGCTGGCTTTCGATTTCTGATAAGCACTTTTCATAACCGGCCGCTTTTAGCTGCTCACGGAATTCCGCGACATACGCCACCGGATCGTACACCTTGCCAAAAACGATGCGCGGCATATAAGTATTGTAAATGTTGGTAAGGTTGTCAAGCTCCGCCGAAATGGGATCGAGGTTGAAAACTATCTGCCCATACTGATATGGAATCGCCACCTTGTCGTACACCTCATAAAGCGCGTCGCGCTTGGCGACATCGGTAAGCGGGCCTAAAAGCTCCAGATTGTCGTTTCTTCCCCACCAATAGTTGAAGCCCGCGCCGTCGGTGTCCTCAACAAATCCCTCGGGGCGGGTATAAACCTTGCCCGCGCTGTCAAGGACATACTGCTGGCCCTCTATGCCGTAGTTGAATAACCTGTAAAGCTCTTGGTCGTTGCGCAGCAAGTCGTATACTTGCAAGGCGCGTTCCGGGTTTTTGGACTTCGCCGCAATAGCCATTGCGCCGTGGGTGATATTAAGCGACACAAGATTGCCCATCTCTTCCCCAAACCAGAAGAACCGCAAATCAGAGCCGGGCTGATATTCGTTCTCCATGCGGAGGGATTCGCCATTATAAAAAGTTTGGCTGTGGTGCTGATCCGCGCCGGAAAGACCTTCATGCATCTCTTCACGTGTATCGATACTTGTATTGTTTAACACATCCTCTTTCCAATAGCCCATATCCGCCCAGACTTTTCCATTGTTGGCAAAATTGATCAGTTCGTCTCCTTCAATGAAATATCGTGAAAGCGTATACGGGTTATCTTTGCTTTCGCCAAAAAATAGCTCGGAGCGCAGGCCCTCAATGTTTATTCCTGTTGTGTGTGAGGTCAGCCAGCCGCTGGAAAGTTGTGTAACAATGCTCGCGTCGGGTTTCGCGTCCCATGGGATAACGTCAGGATAGGTATCCTTGATATATTGGAAATACGTTCCAAGATCTGCCCATGAATGAACGCCGTCGGCAAGTCCGGCTTCTTTAGCCCAGTCGCCGCGAATCATAAAGCCGTGATTTGTCCATTGAGCATAATTATCTTCGGGAATGAGGTAGATCTTTCCCTCATATTTGCACAGATCCCAATGGTCGGCGGGGACTTGCGCCCATGTCTGCGGCGCGTAGGTTTGCAGCAATTCTTCTGTAAGAACCATAAAGGCCGATTTTTGCACGTTCGGCCACGCGTCGAGCCAGTCGGTGGCTGTGCCTACAAGGTCAATGTTGCCGTCCTGCGAGGCAAGCTCAAGGTTATAGTGTGATAGGTAGTCCGTCCACTCTATCCACTTTACCTGTAATTCGGCATTGAGTTTCTCACCAAGAATCTGGTTGATGGCGGGGAGAACATCGGTAGTCGTCTTATTTGTCGGCACGTCTCCCGTTACCATATAGGTAATGACGACCGGGGAGGACGTGTCGCTGTCGCCAGCGGACGCGCCGCCCGTGGGTGTGCTGCTGCTGCTGGTCGCGCAAGCTGCCAATGACAGGGCAAGCGCGCACGCCAAAAATGTCGCAAACATTCGTTGCATTTTAATTCCTTTCATTTTAAAATCCTCCTTTTATTTTTACGCTTGCGAGTTAACCTTTTACAGCGCCGACAGTTATTCCCGCGACAAAATATTTTTGGACGAACGGATACGCGAGAATTATTGGGCCTGTAGCTATAACCGCAGTCGCCATTTTCAGCGTCTCGCCCGGCAATTCCGCCACACGCACCACAGAACCGGCGTAGGAGTTGCGCAGGGCCTCGATTTTATTGATAACCTGGTAAAGCTGAAACTGTAACGGCTTATACTTCACACTCGAGCCAAGAAACAACGACGAATAGTACCACTCATTCCAATAACTTATTGCGAGAAAGAGACCGACGGTGGCCAGCGCGGGCGTCAGCATAGGCAAGATTAGACGCAAGAATATCTGAAAATCTGTAGCGCCGTCCACTTTGCCGCTTTCTGTTATCTCAAACGGAGTAGCCCTAGCGAAGTTTTTCATCAAAATTATCAGCCACGGCGAGATCATTAACGGGAACAAAACCGCCAAATAACTGTCGCGGAGTTTATATGTCTGCACCATTAGCAAGTAGAACGGCACAAGCCCCGCAGAAAACAGCGAGGTAAAATAGATATAAAACGAGATCGCGTTTCGGAATGGAAAGTCTTTGCGGGCGAGCGCGTACCCCGTCATGGCTATTATAAACAACCCTACAGTCGTACCTGCTGCGGTCATCAATATTGTTACCGTATACGCGCCTATAAGCATATCAGGTGACTTGAGTATGATCTCATAAGCCTGCGTTGAGAATATTTTTGGAATAAGCGCGAAGCCCGTGCGGCGTATAGCCTCATCCGTTGTGAAAGACGAGCCCAATATGAGAAGGAATGGAAGCACACAGAATAACGACGCGGCGGTCATGGCGACATAAGTAAAACTGCGGATTGCCATATCGCCGGGCTCAATTCTAATGCGGTTATGTTTTATATTGACCATTTTATCCGCCTCCTAAAAAAGCGCGTAGTCGGGCTCAACCTTTTTGATGATCTGATTGACTGTCAAGACTATCGCAAAGCCCACAGCCGATTGGAACAACCCTACCGCGCTGGACTGCGCGAAGTTGAAGTTGTTCATCATAGAACGGTAAACATAGGTTTCTATAATGTCAGTGGCGCCAAACAGCATGGAGTTAAGCCCGACAAGATTGTAAAACATCCCAAAATTGCCGCGTACAATCCCGCCAAGCGCGAACAGCAGCAGTATAATAAAAGTGGGCTTTAGACAAGGGAGCGTTATGTACCGAATACGTTGCAAACCGTTTGCCCCATCAACCTTCGCCGCTTCCATAATCTCTGAACCGATACCCATAATGGCCGCGAAGTAGACGATAGAACCATAGCCGGTGTTTTTCCATATAAACACCAGTGTGATAATGAGCGGCCACGCGCCCGGCAAGGAGTAAACCTTTGGCATATTTGCGCCCACAATGTTTGAGATAAAGCCAAAATCGTAGTTTAGCAGGTTGTAAACAATCAGCGCGACAAGCACGTCAGAGATGAAATATGGCAAAAACATAATCGATTGGCTAACCTTGCGAAACTTGGCCAGCCGCACCTCGTTCAGCAGAATAGCCACTGACATTTGAACAATATTGCCCAGCACGATAAATACGATGTTGTACAGCACCGTGTTGCGGAGGAGCAGAGCAAGCTGCCCGGACTGAAACAGGAACTTGAAATTGTCAAACCCTACGAACTCCGAGCCGAATATGCCATCGGCATAGTTGAATTTTGTGGCCGCCACATATACCCCGGGCATTGGCGCGTAACAAAACGCAAAGAAAAACAAAACCGCCGGAACGCACATTAAGAGCAAAGCTCTGTAGCTCCAAAAGTCTTTGCCGAGGCGTGCCAGTTTTTTCACACTTGCTTCCTCCCTTCAATTATGAAATCACACATGAAATCGATTTCATAAGCTGATAAAAACATATATACATTTTCAACCATTATAATTAAAGCGGACGGCAATGTCAATATAAAAACTAAAAAATTCTTAATCATTGTATATATTTATGTATATCATGCTTATATACTATGCAAATGGTATAAAATATACAAAATATTTAGTTGGATATCGGTTTCTTAAATCTTTGCGCAAGAATCCTTAATGTTGAGCGTTGGGGCAATAAACGCCTCACGCGGGGGTTCTTTCTTATTTATAAGAGTAATTGCTGTACTCACAAGCCCTCCCCCGAGTTTTTCGTAGTCGTAGTCTATACCAGTCAGGCGCGGAGTCGTTATTTCTGTTAAAAATGTATTGTCATGGCTAATTAACGAAATATCCCCTGGCACGGACAAACCCGCCTTATGCGCGGCAGACAGCGCGCCTACGGCGGCATGATCGCTTATTGCGATAACCGCTGTAGGGCGTTCGGGCAGGGCGAGTAAGCGGTTCATACATTCGACGCCGCCATTGAAATCGTAATCGCTCTCTTGAACATAACTTGTATTAATTGGAATACCATATTTGCCGTGCAGATAGATATAGCGCGTCCATTTCTCATATGTAGATCGCACTCTAAGCCGCCCGCCAAAGAGGGCGATACGTCTGTGCCCAAGCCCGCGCAGATACTCAAAGGCAATGTCTATGCAAGCCGCGTTGTCAATCCCATAGGTGTACATATTGCAGCCATCAAGTGTGCCCGTGCTGACAAAGGGAATGTCCAGGCTGTTAATATGCGTCGCGTAAGCCGGATCCCCCACAAGATCGTCAACCCGGCAGCCGATTTGAATAATCGCGCCGGCGCGGTGTTCGGCGAACATATCAAGCGAATCATCCTCAATGGAATCATCGTTGAAGGCGTTGCGGAGCATAACCCGATAATCCGCGCGCTTGGCGGCAATTTCACATTCCACCGATAAAGCGGCGTAAAACGGGTTGCGGATGTCAGCCACAAGAAGCCCTATGATCTTCGACTGACCGCCGATTAGACTTTGGGCAATGGCGTTGGGATGAAAATTATTGCGCGACATTATGGAGCGTATAAGCTTTTCTTTTTCTGGTTTTACCTTCGCGCTTCCGGAGATGACGCGGGAAACCGTAGCGGGAGAAACCTTCGCTTCACGGGCAATGTCATATATGGTCAAACCCAGTCACCCCTAATAGATCTGAAATAGATTTCAAAATATACTTGACAGCAAATTGTCCTTCTGCTTATAATGAATGTATAATGAAGTATAGATATAATAAATTATACCATAAAACAAGTCAATGGGGCAAAGGGGACAGAATAATGGGATCGCTTTTACTACAAGATTGGAAGTTTATTCACGAGGACGTATCTGACGCGTTCTATGGCGACTATAACGACGAAAAGTGGCTTGATGTGGTGGTTCCGCACGATTGGTCGGTGTCGTATCCCTTCTCCCGCGAACATTCCAGCGGAACGGGGTATCTGCCCGGCGGCATAGGTTGGTACAGAACCAAATTCAAACTGGATGAGAATTATGAAACCGCATTCATTAAATTTGACGGCGTATATAAAAACGCTCAAGTATGGTTTAACGGCAACTACCTGGGCAAGCGTCCGAACGGGTACATAGGCTTCAAATACGACGTATCGCAATATCTGAAACCGGAGAATACCGTCGCTGTGAAGGTTACTCATACAGATATAGCGGACTCGCGATGGTTCACAGGTTCGGGGATTTACAGGAAGGTGACGGTTACAGCGCATAAAGGCGCGTACATACCGAGTGAAAGCGTACTCTTTACCTTCGACGGAGAGAATATAAATATAAAGGCGCGTGTGGTGGGGGGATTGTCAGCACCCGTTACAATCGCCCTTGGCGAAAATAGCTGGACATCCGCCTCCGACATAGATATATCGGCCCGGATAGAGAATCCCAAGCTTTGGAGTCCCAAAACGCCGTATCTATATGAACTGTCTTTTGAAAGTGCCGGAGCGCCTCTTTGCCCGCCCATACAAGTTGGCTTGCGCACCTTTAGGTTTGACCCCGACACAGGTTTTTCGCTAAATGGGGAGAATATGAAAATCAAGGGCGTGTGTGTCCACCACGATGCGGGCTGCCTTGGCGCGGCGGTATGGCCGGACGTGTGGCGCAGACGATTGGAAAAATTGAAAGAATGCGGCTGCAACGCGATACGCACGGCGCATAACCCGGCCATGCCAGAGCTTTATGACCTGTGCGACGAATTGGGATTTCTTGTTATGGACGAAGCTTTCGATGAATGGGAGGGGTGTAAAAACAAATGGGCCCACGGCCACAATGTCTATCCCCCGGCGCACCAGGGATATTCTGAAGATTTCCCCCAGTGGCGCGAACGGGATTTGGCAGACATGGTTGTTCGGGACAGGAATCACCCATGCGTTTTTTTGTGGAGTATCGGCAACGAGATAGACTATCCCAATGACCCTTACGTCCACCCCCTTTTTGGGGAAATGACGGGTAACAACGACAGTGGGAAACCCGCGAGCGAGCGGGTTTATAACGAAAACAAGCCCAATATGGAGCGAATAACCACTGTCGCGAAAGAGCTCGCGGCAATAGTTCGCCGTTACGACAAAACGCGCCCTGTTACCACTGCGGCGGCGTTCCCCGAATTATCCTCCCGAATCGGGTTTTTCGAACCTTTTGACGTGATGAGTTATAACTACAAAAATCACCTGTTCGAGTCAGATCATAAACGCTTCCCAAATCTGCCGTTTATTGCCAACGAGAATGGGCACGGATTGGAGCAGTGGGAAATAGTAAGGGCCGCGCCATATATCGCGGGGCAATTCTTATGGACCGGTGTGGATTTTTTGGGCGAGGCAAAAGGCTGGCCGATTCGCGGCGCGCAGTGTGGGTTATTGGATACCGCTGGGTTTGAAAAACCTGAATATTATAAGCGTCGCGAAATGTGGACGGGTGAAAAACCGCCGCTGCCTGAACAATACAAAAACGCGCGTGAAATATTACTCTCAAAATACGGCGCGGCACAAAAAGTTGGAGATTATTATCTTCATCAAATTGAAGTAAAGGTTACTGACGCGGATGGGCATGTATGTTTAGATTGCGAGGCAATGCTGAATTATGTTGTGGAAAATGGAATTATTATAGGCATTGAAAATGGCGACCTGAGCGATTGCCAGGAGTATGCCGTCCCATATCGAAGGGTTCACAACGGCCGGGCGATTGTGTATCTGCTGGCAAAAGGCGGGGTGACCCTTACCGCGCAAAGTGAAAATGAAAGTCTAAACCAGGTTATTACGATGAGTTTTGGAGCCGCCGCGAACAAAGGCTTTGGCTTTTTCTGAGCTATGATTATATTAGGGCATATTCAAAAAGCCAAAGACAGTCTTTTTGAATGTGCCCTAAATTAGATTGCATGGTATAAAGTGGTTTTAAATCATTTATATTTTACATTTCTATTGGCAAGCGTGTATAATATGCAATAGAAAAAGCGGGAAGTGTAATGCTTTACGCTAACATTCCAAGCTCCAAGTAGGTGATCTAAAATATTTGCAGGATTTTCTCCGCGCACCATAGACTTTATGTGGGGACTTAGCCTAAACAATGAAAAGGCTTGGTTCTATGCTCACAAGAACGAATTTCAACAAGAGTTCCAGTTTCCGATGAAAGAATTGGGGCAGGCGGTATTTGAGCGTGTTGCGAACGAATGCACCCGCCATGGCTTTATCCATAAACTCTCGCGCATTTACAAGGATGCCCGGCGTCTGCGCGGCGGTGAAGGGCCATATCGGAGCAATATGTGGTTTTCCATTGAAAAACCGAGTGGAGAATGGACTTACGCGCCGGTATTTTGGTTTGAGCTTGAGCCAGAGGGTTGGAGCTATGGACTAGGCTACTATCAGGCAAAGCCGGAAACAATGGCGAAAATGCGCGCGCGAATCGACCGCGACCCGAAGAGGTTTGAAAGGATTATAGCCTTTTTGGAAAAACAGGATGAATTTATACTGGATGGCCCAGAATATGTGCGAAAAAAAGAAGCTCCAACTGAGAAAACCGCCGCGTGGTACAATAAAAAATCATTTTCGCTGATCCACAAGCAGCCAAACGGCGATGAATTGTTTTCACAAGACTTGATAGACAGAATCGCGAACGGTATGCTATCTTTAGTCCCTCTGTACGACTACTTTATTACTCTGGATTCAGACCCGGCGCCCGGTAAGTAATATGTGTTATAATACCCGTAATATTTTTTAAACAAATTGTTGACATGATATAGGCGGTGTGCTATGATAACTCGCATATAAAGCACATATGTTTTATATGATATCGGGATGGTATCACACTTGCATCGTACATCTGGCAATATAAATTTTTATAAAGGAGATTAATAATGGCAAAAATTACAGAGCAAGACGTTAAAAGTTGGTCCTTTGAAACGAAGCAAATACACGTGGGGCAGGAAGAGCCGGATCCGGCTACCGACAGCCGCGCTTATCCGATTTATCAAACCACGTCTTATGTTTTTAAAGACACCGCGCAAGCGGCAGGGCGTTTCGGACTATCAGAGGGCGGCAACATCTACACCCGCATTATGAACCCGACATGGGATATCTTTGAAAAGCGTATCGCGGCGTTGGAAGGCGGTATTGCGGCGCTTGCCGTAGCAAGCGGCGCGGCGGCTACCGACTATGCCGTACAAAATATTACAAGAGCCGGCGACCATGTTGTATCCGACAAATATATCTATGGCGGAACGTATAACTACCTCGCCAATACCATCGTTGACAGGGGCCTTGAACCGACTACATTCATTGACGGCACAATCCCAGAAAATTGGGAAAAAGCTATTAAGCCCAACACCAAGCTGTTGTTCTTTGAAACGCTCGGTAATCCAAACAGCACAGTGATCGACATTGAAGCGGTCGCCGCAATCGCTCACAAGCACGGTATTCCACTTATAGTTGATAATACCTTTGCAACGCCTTACCTGCTGCGGCCTATTGAACATGGCGCGGACATTGTGGTGCACTCGGCGACAAAATTTATCGGCGGACACGGTACGACAATAGGCGGCGTAATCATTGACGGTGGCAAGTTTGACTGGGCGGCGAGTGATAAATTCCCCGGCATTTCCAAACCAAACCCAAACTACCATGGCGCGGTAATAAGTGATGTCGCGGGCGCAGCGGCATATATTACAAAAGCTCGCATTACACTTCTTCGCGATACGGGAGCGGCGCTGTCGCCGTTTAACGCTTTTCTCCTTACGCAAGGGCTGGAGACACTCTCGTTTCGTGTTGAAAGGCATGTTGAGAACGCGCTTAAAGTGGTTGATTATCTCGTAACAAATTCGAAGGTTACGAAGGTAAACCACCCATCACTTCCTGACCACCCGAACAACGCTACATATAAAAAGTATTTCGATAAAGGCGCGAGTTCGATTTTCACCTTTGAATATAATGGAACAGAGGATGAATCAAAAGCATTTATTGACCGCTTAAAGCTCTTCTCACAGCTTGCTAACGTGGCGGACGTTAAGTCCCTTGTAATTCATCCGGCGTCTACAACGCACTCACAGCTTAGCGGCGCGGATTTATTGGACGCGGGCATCACCCCAACGACTGTCCGCTTGTCAATCGGCGTGGAAAGCATCAACGACATTATAGCCGACCTCAGTCAGGCGTTTGGCGATTAATTTTTTTGCAATGATAAGGGGGGTGGTGAAATTTTTCGCCCCCCTGTGCAGTAAAGATATCATTTCCCTTTTTTGACTGCGACTGCCGCATGGCCATAAACAATGCCCATTTTCGGCGGTATGAAAAATAATACGCGTTCAACACCCTCACAGATACCGCCTGACGTTTTTGCAATAGCGCTCATAGCTATCTCCATATTGCTTGCGGCAAAACGCCTCCTCTTTCTTTATCTGAAAATGAAAGGCCAAAGTGATCATCACTAACACAAACAGCGCGCCGGGATTGGGGAAAATGAGGAATAGCCCCAAAAACAGCGCATCCATTGAGACATACAAAGGGTTGCGGCTGTAGGCGTAGATGCCGGTCGTCACGAGTTTGCCCGCGTGTTCCTCATCAATGCCCACACGGATGGAGTTTCCGAAAGAGACCATGCAGATAATGAAGACGATATGCGAGGCCGCGCAGATAAAGACCCCCGCCCAGCGCGGCCATTCCGCGTTCCAAAAAAAGCGGCTTGCGAAATCGAACATCGGCAGCGGGAAACAGTTTGACGCGATGATATAAATAATCAACGCATACCCCAAAAGGAGCGCCCAAAGTTCACGCTTATCCTTCTGTCCAACGACCAATAAGTCGATGCCGCCGCGTTTCATTATGATTCCCCGCCCGATCAAAAGGGCGAAAAAAATAGCCAGCATGATGAAACCGATATAGTTTAGCATTAGGTTGACCTCCTGTTTTATCTCGCGCGTCAGAATCTGGCGATAGAGCCGGCGCCGCACACTCGGGACAGCAGTTTGACACGACTAACCTTACACAGTATAATGTTCGCGATATCAAACATTGTACTATGGCATGGCAGCACTTACAAGCCGTTTTTTAGAAAACGCCTATGAATTTTAAAAAAGCAACGGGTGGAGTAAGCGGGTAGGGTTAACTTTGTGGAGGCGAATTATGAATACGGATTTTATACTTGGAATCATTGGCCTGTGTGGCGGCATATTATGCGCCGCAGCGGACATTCTGCTGGACTTTAAGGGAAAGGGCAATAAAAAATACGGTCCTGCGGGTATTTTGGACACAAACTGGGAAAAGATGGCGCCTTGGCGCTTCAAGGCTTCCATCTGGGTTGCCGCCATAGCGGTTCCGATGTACATGATGGGGTGTATCGCCCTCTATAACCAACTACTAAAAGGCAGCGCGGTTGTGGCTGGGGTGTTTGGGATTTGCGCGGTTATCGGCAGCTGCGGGACAATGTTTATCCATACTACGCTGTGCTATTTCCCCATTATGACAAAAACGCTGTCCGCAGAAAAAACGCCGCCAGAGACCGTCAGCAACGCCGTTAACGCCCTGTACCGCGCAATGATTGTACCATTTCTCACCTTTTGGCTGTTGTTGGTGGTGGGGCTGTCGGGCATAGTGATCTACGCCATTTGGGCAAATGTGCTGCTGCTGCCCTGGGGTTTTGTCATGCTTACGCCGCTTTCACTTGTACTCGCGGGCTTGATCCTGTGGATGATTAATCGCGATATATTTGGCGAACTGCCAGCGATATGTATGCCTAGCGTCGGTTTGGGGATGCTGGGATTGATGGCGGCATTGAATACGCTGAGCCTGTGAAGGAAATTGACTAAAGCGCTCCTTTCGGCAGCGATTCTGTAAGGCTAATACTATTCGAGTTGGGTATTTAAAATATTGGTATGCGTTGTATATTACCGTGGGGGGGCGCACTGCGCGCCCCCCCACGGCATAGATATCGGCTCAACTATTTGATGTTTTATATACCCCATACTTTAGAAGCTCTCCAGGCGTAAAGGGCAAGTCCTTGAAGCCGGCTTCTTTTAGAAGGGCTTTAACAAGTTTCGCGTCAAACTTATCATCCGGCCCCCAACTGCCTTTGCATATCTCAAATGATACTTGCTCCAGCGTACTCACAAAATCCTTGTTTTCTTTACACCACTTATGGACTTCACGAGTCTTTGCTTTTTTTGCTGCGTCTTTGCTCTTGTCACGAAACTTATAACCGTATGCCGAATAAGCATTTTGGGGTGTACGATATCCATATCCCTGGGCATCATCTAAGACTTTTCTTGTTTCTGTGTCAACGATTACATATCTCTTTTCGTATTTGGAAGAAAGCTCATCAGATTCTTCAGCTACATAAGTCTTTCCCATAACATCCTCCATCTGATAATTTCCTGCTTAACCGTATCGTAAGTCCTCTTTTGGCCTGCCGTCATACAAAGTTAGCCCATATTACTCCATTGAATATCATTCGCAAATGGATAAGAACGTATTTCAATGCTTTCTGAGCAGGAAGTATAGCACAAAAAGTCGCCGAATTCAACGGGGAACCACGCTGGGGGAAACGAGCAAAAAAAGCCGCACAGAGACAGCTTAAGTCGTTTTATGTTATAATTGATGAGGCCCGCAGGGTATAATCTATAAGTAATAAGGCGCGCGGCGTGACTGTGAATCATCGGCTTAACCGAATATTTGACGGGAATGTGGCGTTTAAAGAATAAGGAGGACAAAACGATGCAAATCGCAATCAACCTTGGCGGTACACCGATTGTTTCTAGTCGCAAGTTAAAAGGCAAGAACCTTCTCGACTGTGAAGATTGCATATTTAATTGTCTTATACCAATTGCCAATATCTGTATGCTATAATCTATTCAGCATTGAAGTCAAGGGCGAGAAGTTTTTTTTTGAAGAGGAGCGTTTGGAAAAAATCCGCTAACATTGATCGAATCCTTGAGTGACGATGAACTTTTTGACAAGAAGCATTTCTCGCGGATGGAAACAACGAACCTGGAGAGCTACTGTATTCCGGTTGTGGCAAGCCCTTACGATTGGGCGATGAAGAAGATTAAACAGAATTCCAAGCACAAGTCAACATGATGAGAGATCGAACGAACGCTTTGGCAGGAAGGTATTTAAAGGATACTGACCAGAACCATTTCTGCGGAAAATCAGCGCTATCTAATTACATTGCCAACATAGCGCAGCAGCGTGCGGCATGATTTGCCCGCGCCCACAGAGAGGCAGTCGCTGTCGTTGCTGAGGAGAAAGAGATGGAATCGGCTATTGAACTTATTCAAACTACCATCAATACGATTAACCCCGATGATGTAATCGCCTGGCTGGTTACGCAACCTAATGCCAACGGCACATTATATTTGGAAAACGTGGCTCGCCGGTATATGGGCACACTCCTGACGGCTCCAGAAAAACTTGATATCCCTGCTTCAATGGATGTCAGAAATGTCTTGGTGTGTCGGACTCCTGATGATTTGAACGCCTATTGGGATATTTTCAAGGCTGCACCAAACTATAAACAGGTTAATATCAGTACATCAAGGATGTTTTCTGCCGCTTTAAATTGCTATATGAGGTACTTGCAACATCTAACGAACGCTGTTCAGGCAAATGAACACACAGAGACTAAAGACACACAATCAGAGTCAACAGAAACCATTACTGTTCGTGAGCCTCAAGAATCTTATGATTCACAGCGCGTCGATTTCAATCGCCCCGAACTTTGTGCCCAGACCAAACCGCTAACTTGCGCCATCAATGGGCAAGCGGTTGTGCCAAGCAAGCAGAGCTGGTCGCAATTGCTGGTGGCTATCACTGAGCGGTTTATTTCTGATGGCACCCCGAATCTTGACTCGCTGGACCGTGAGCCGATCTATGGGAGTAAGGTATTCTTTCTAACCCAGAAGGCAGAAGTCGGCAACTGCGCTGAACTATCAAACTGTAAGTGGATATACACCAACTATAACCCACAGACCATTGTCACAATTCTCAAAAATCTTTGCCAACATTGCGCTGTGAACTTGGATGATGTCGTTATCACCTATGCGCCGAAGGTCGGTTCACTTGTTAGGGCAGCGCAGACGTATTCACGGCCAACTCACACCGCGCCCGCCGCGCCACTGATGCCGACGCTCGACCCCGTGATTGTTGAGCAGTTGACCGATGTGCTATCGGCGCACTTTTCAAACGGCTATCGATTAAACTCGCTGATCGAGATGACGCGCTTTCGCTCCTTTGCCACAGAAGATTTGAGCGAGGAACTTACGCTCTCCGACGAAGAACTGAAAGTCTACATTGCGGCCTGCGGAACGAACTATGAAGGCAAAGTTTATGCGGTTTCGACTGAGGCAAAAGAGCGAATAAAGGGGTTGGCGGAGGATTACTTTGCCGATGGCGCACAGGCCATCTTTTTCGCTGAGTTCTACGCCAAGAATGAGAATTGGCTGTTCGGAGCAAACGTGATCTCGAAGGATATGATGATAGGCATTCTTCGCGGATTGTTCCCAAAGCTGTTTTTCACGCAGACCCATTTCGGCTACGCAAACGTTTCTGCATTCGCCGCGTTGGAGAGCGAGATCCTTCGAGTGTGGGATGAAGATGTATTGCTGACCTATGACCAACTTGCCATGCGGTTGCCGTACATACCACTAGAAAGGATAAAGTACGCCCTTAGTCAAAACGGTGATTTTATTTGGAGCAGTGTGGAAACCTTCTCTCATATCAGTCGGATTGAAATCACTAACGAGGAATGCGAGGCAATCCGAACTGCCGCTGTGCGGGAATGTAATGTTCGAGGCTATGTTTCGATTACGGACTTGCCCTTTGGCGATATTGGGGATCGTAACTATGAATTGTCCACCACGGCGATTCACAACGCGGTCTACCGTATTTGTCTGTCGGACAAATTCGGTAAGAAAGGCAAAATTGTCACGCCTAAAGGCGATGTCTTTGACGCGCTGACTATTATGAAGGAACACTGTCGAACCATCAATAAATGCACTCTGGGCGACCTCTTGGACTACGAAAAGAAACTAACTGGTGAAGTCCACCGCTGGATCTCTATGGAAGCGGGCAATACTGTCCTAGTTCGTATTGATAAAGAAAATTATGTGGCGGACAGATATGTCTACTTTGACGCTGATTTGATAGACGAGGCAATAGAGCTGGTTGTTAAGGGCGACTATATCCCTCTGAAGTCTTTCACAACTTTTGGCGCGTTTCCAGACTGTGGACATACTTGGAATTTGTTTTTACTTGAAAGTTACTGCCGTCGTTTCAGTCGAAATTTTCGCTTCAATACTCCGTCGGTCAACTCGCGGAACGCTGGAGCGGTCATCCGTAAAAGCTGCGCTATGGATTATACAGAGATAATGGCCGACGCCGTGGCGAATGCTGATGTCCCCTTAAAGGATAGCGATGTGGGACGCTTCCTGTATGACAGCGGTTTCATAGGCAGAAGCACGACCGCCAAGGTCATGGAAATTATAGACAAGGCGCGAGTCTACCGTGAAAGGAGGGGTTGAAGATGTACTCATATACCTACGACAAGAAAGCTGGCGGGTTGCTTCTTAATTCCTCACCGACCGGGTTCTCCAAAGAACCCCGCCCCGTTTATGCTTCCGAACTGGACGTACTTGGCTTTGATAAATATTGGAAGTACGACAAGCAGACCGACTATCCCTATATGTGGGCGGAGGCGAACTACTATTACTATCGTGGTACGCTCGTCGCAAAGCTAAAAGGCGGGAACATCTACAATGCCCCTGAGATTATCATCCCAAACGGTGAGGACGGCAAGCCGGTAACGCCAGAGCCCAAGGGCATATCGCTTCGCCCCGTTGACATAGAGGCGATGATAGAGACAAACCGCGAGATGCTTGAAATCATTGAGCAAACCACTGTCAAAAAGATACTGGCTATCTACGCCAAGTACAAGGATAAGCTGGACTGCTTTCATGTGGCGTTTTCGGGTGGGAAGGATAGTTGTGTCTTGCTCGACCTCGTCAAGAAAGCCTTGCCCAAGGGTAGCTTCGTTGTGGTATTTGGCGATACAGGGATGGAGTTCCCTGATACCTACGATGTTATAAAAAAGACCAAACAGCAATGTGTGGAAGACGAAATTCCGTTTTACATTGCCAAGTCGCACCTGAACCCCAAGGAATCGTGGGAGTTATTCGGCCCTCCGTCTCGTGTTCTACGCTGGTGCTGCTCGGTGCATAAAAGCGCCCCGCAGACTTTGAAGTTGAGGGAAATCACGGGTAAAGACGACTATACAGGCTTGGCGTTTGTCGGTATTCGGGCGCAGGAAAGCGCGACCCGCGCTGAATATGACTACTTTAATGATGGCAAGAAGATAAAAGGGCAATTCAGCCACAACTCAATACTCGAATGGACTTCAGCCGAAGTGTGGCTTTATATATACACAAATGATGTAACCCTAAATGAATCCTATAAGAAAGGCAGCGCGAGAGTTGGTTGTATTTGCTGCCCAATGGGAGGCGGCAAAGCAAGTTATTTTGAATATTTCAATTACACAAGTGAAGTAAGTAAATACTTTGAATTGATAAAGAAATCTAATGGAAGACGCTCTGTAAATCCTGTTGAGCTTGTAAAAAGTGGAGGATGGAGCGCAAGGAAAAATGGACGTGACTTAGCAAACAATCTCAACCACTGCACAGAATGGTTTGAAATGGGGTTTCTAACAATAAGTGTTGAAAATGCTGTCTCTGACTGGCGCGAATGGATTAAAACGATTGATTTGCCAAATGGCAGTTATTCCATTGCTGAGACTAAAACAGGGTATATTGCCAAGCTAAGTGAAGAGGTGACTAAGCAGAACCCATTATTAAGCCGTTTATTTCGACAAGTTTTTCACAAAGCTGCATGTTGCCAAGGGTGCAAAGTATGTGAAGCAAACTGTACGAATGGAGCAATAAGGTTTGCGGGCGAGAAAGTCCATATTACTGGATGTGTTCAATGCCAAAGATGCCACGCCATAGATAGCGGCTGTTTAATGTATCACTCATTACGTCATCCGCAAGGAGGAGGGATCCCAATGAAAACGCTAAATACGATGTCAAACCATGCGCCTAAAACTAAATGGCTTGCTGATTTTTTTAGTAAGAAAGATAAGTATTTCAGTGACAACTCGCTAAACAGGAAGAACCAATTGGGTCCGTTCTGCCGCTTTTTGAGGGATTGCAAATTGATTGATAAGGAAAACCATATCACTTCGTTTGAAGAAATTATATCTTTCTTGGGGTGGGAAACCGATGTGGCACAAGGACTGATCCTTATTAACCTCGTTGCTGAGAACCTACAGGTGGAATGGTATATTGCGAATTTTGAACTTGGCAGAAATTACCCGAAGAAAGATGTTGTAGAAATGTTACTTGCCTCTGGAGTCGAACCAAGTAAATCTGGGAAATTCGATGCTCACGATTCCATATGTTATGCTTATAAGCGTCTTGTGGAAACGCCGCTCGGCACGAACCTTCACTGGGGCTTTGTCACCGATGACGGCAAACTTGTCCGCACGAAATGCTCGGTGAGCGACCCGCGCGTGGTGCTGTACGGACTGTTCAAGTTCGCGGAGAAGTGCAACGACTACAAGGAGTTCACCCTCGCAACACTCTTGAACGACAGCATCGACCGCGATGGCATAAGCCCCACACGTATCTTTGGGCTTGACCGCGAGGATATGACGCCACTGCTCTTGGGTCTCTCGGCGAAGTATCCTGAATTCATCATGGCATCGTTCACACACGACCTCGAAAAGATAGTGCTGGCAGAAGACAAATCGTCGCAGGACGTACTTGATTTGTTTAAAGGAGATAACGGAAATGCCTAACAACAAATACCGCGAATACTTTGACATTGATGAAAGGTACTTCCCTTGCATTGACGATGCGGCAATCAACGCGGGCGCTCCTTGGGAGAATACGTACCCCCACAGCACCTTCATTGGGATGCTCACCGAAATGGAACGTGCCCTTGCGCGACGGAACAACGGCAAGGCGCTATGGATTGAGGGTGCTTATGGCACAGGCAAATCACAGTGCGTTTTGGCCTTGCGGCGAATCCTCGAAGTACCGGAAGAAGAATTCCGCGCCTACTGGAATAAGTACGAGCCGCTCAGAAAAAAAATCGACCTGTGTGAGAAGCTGATAGGGCATAAGAAAAAGGGCATCGTGGTGGCACATCGCTACGCTTCCGGGGGCATTATGTCAGCGCGTGACCTCTTCTTTGCCATACAGGAAAGCGTCAAGGCTGCTCTTGTTCGCCAGAACATACCTTATCTTGGCGAGAACACGCTGAAAGAGAGTATAATCGCTTGGCTGGAAGATGCCGACCACAAGTTGATGTTCAATAGCCTCCTGAATAACCCTGATAAGGAATGGCGTGCGTTGTTCTCTCAGTCCACCTCCGATGAGGTGCTGAACGTGCTTCGCAAGAACGGCGAGGTAAAGTCTTTGGTGGAGAACATCTTCCGTCTTGCAGACAAAGAGGGCATCACGGCTCTGACTATTGATTCCGATAGGCTCATTGCTTGGCTGACGGATATCATCGACCGAAACAATACGAGAATCGTGTTTATTTGGGATGAGTTCTCCGATTACTTTAAGAACAACCGAGAGAGCCTCTCCGAATTCCAGAAGGTCGCCGCCTTGGTTCAGAACAAGCCCTTCTATTTCATCGTGGTAACCCACGAGCCACATCAGATTTATGTGGCGGATAACGACCGTGGCAATCAGTCCAAGGTCAGCGACCGCTTTATCTCCATACCAATTGTACTGCCGGACAATATCGCCTTCAATCTTATCGGCCACGCCTTCAACGTGAAGCCCGCCGCTAAATCGCAATGGGATATTCTTGCCGACGACCTGAACAACAGTGTGAAGGACTCTCGCCTGAAGGTTATGGCGACTGCGAAGATAACCAATCCGCAGGTGATAAAAGACATTATGCCGCTTCATCCGATGGCGGCGTTGCTCCTGAAAAACATAGCCTCTTCGTTTAAATCTAACCAGCGGAGCATGTTCGACTTCATCAAGTCCGCGAATACGGATGATGTGAAAGCGTTCCAGTGGTTCATTGAGGGCACGGGTCCCTTTGACGCCTACCCTCTCCTCACCGTGGATATGCTCTGGAACTTTTTCTATGAAAAGAGTAAGGAGCATCTGACATCTGATATTCGGCTAATACTCGACACCTTCCCGCAACAGCAGAACTTGCGTGAGGACGAGAAGGCGATCTTGAAAGCCATCCTCATTATGCAAGCGATTGACCAGCGTCTGGGCGGCACGATTGACCTCTTCAAACCGACAGGGCCAAACCTGAGTTATGTCTTTGAGGGTATTTCCGATTTGGAGGGAGCGACCAAGGCAGAGAATATCGCCAAGGGGCTGAAGGATAAAGGTATCCTCATCTCTAATCCAATGAGCGGAGGGCGCTATGTTTACGCCGTCGCAGTGCTTGCGGGAGACCAATCGAAAATTGACACCCACAAAAAGACCGTAAGGCAGAATAGCACAACCGCTAAACTCGTGACCGATGGCGGACTGTCAACCGTGCTGTCTCTTTCTCCCGCTCTGCGTCTGCGCTTTGAGTCCGAGCCGGGTACAGATACGGGCAAAATTAATCCTGTCACCACCGCTGACTTTACCCGCACTATCAATGTCCTACGCGATAAGACCGCAGTGTGGAATTTCCACGCGGTTATTGCCTTTGCCAAGGATGACACGGAAGCGGCTGCTTTCCGTAAAACACTCAGGGCTGCGGTCGCTGATAAGCAGTACGAGAACATTGTGTTTATTGATACACTCTCCACCCCGCTGGGGCAGGAGGCATTTGAACAATATGTGGACTTCTCCGCAATGGCTATGTATTACCAAGGCAATCAGAATACATCATCTAGGGAAAGTGACGACAAAGCCAAGCACGTATTAGACCAAGACTGGAAAAACCGCATCTACAACGGTCAGTTTGTCGTGTATACCTACGCCAACCAAGAGGGCGAAAAACTCGGCAACGGTCAAGGCGTGGAAAGTGTCCTCCAGACCATCGTGACGAATAAGTTCCCATATGTGTTTGACTTCGCCAAGGGCCTGAAGGAGAGTCAGTTGAAAATCACGACCAATATGAAACAATCGGCGAAGTCCGGCATTATTCAGACTACGAGCCATGCAGTTGGCGAGGTCGAAAAGATTATTCTCCCGACCGTCTGGAAGATTGATAGATATTGGGAAAACCCGCCGACAGCTTCTTTGCCCATCTCGAAAATCAAGGTTGAGGTGGATAGGCGCATTGAAGCTGCGTTTGCCCGAGATGAGCAGATTTCGATTGGCGAGATTTACGACTTCCTAGAGGACACTTACGGTTTTGCGCCATGCAACCTCTCGTCGTTCATCGCCGGTTTTTTGCTGAAAGAGTACGGCAGTGAGCCGTATCGCTATAGTGATTCCTCTGGAGGACACGAGCAGATGACTCCGGACAAACTTGCCGAGATGCTCGGAAATTACATTGGCAAATCTCCAAAGCCTACATTCATTGTTAAGATGACCCCCGACGAAAAGGCGTTCTATGAATTGACCGAAAAGGCGTGGAGCATACCCGCCAATTCCTGTTCATCCGCAGGTCAGGCTGCGATAGCCGTGACCGCGAAGATGCGCGGGCTGAACCTTCCTGTATGGTGTCTTGAAGAAGTGGACGCAATCGGCATCTTTGATGTGGTGCGGCGGTATATTGAACTTGTTCAGAAAGAGGGTGACGAAGCTCACAAAAAGGCGGTTGAAATCGGTAAAATTGCGGCCGCAAAGCCCTCGCTTGCCGATAACTTGCTTGCGTTGCTCACCAGCGAGAACTGCCAAAAGGGTATGCGAGAGTACCTCCGTTCTTTTGAGGATGGCAAGGTTATAGGACTTGCAACGGATATTGGCGCGGAGAACAACGTCCTTGCCGACATACGCCGCCTATTTGCTGTGAAGCACTCGTGTCTCTGGGATAAGCAGATGGGTGAAGATGAACTCCGCAAACTGCTGACAGAATACAGTGTGGTCAAGGAAAGCAACACCATCCTAAACACGCTCACTCACTCCCTTAATGAGGCGTATAAACAGTGGCGCGAGCGGCTAAGGTTTATCGGAGTTTCTTGCGAGGCTTTACGTGCAAAGTATCCCGCATTGGCAAAAACCTTCGACACGCTCCTAAAAATCTACAAGCAAGATGATATTTTGCCTGAACGATTGAAAACCCTCCACACCGAACTGCTATCGCACGGAGCGGAAATCAGAGAACTTCTGAACAGCGACAGGCGTGTCTTTGCCGAAGTTTACCAAGCATACCTTGAAGACCTCAGTGCTGACGACATCGCCGTCGTAAAGACCAATATCGGGACAGGTCTTTTCGAGTTGCCGAGAACAGATTGCAATATCAAGGTCAAAGAGGCTGCGGAGGAGTTCCGCAAGAACCAGTTGAAATCGCAACTATTTCGACTGTGGAAAGACAAAGCGGGTACGAAAAATCCGCGTGAGTGGTCGAGCCGTTACAGGACGCCCATTCTGTGTTTGGTTTCAGCAACGGAGTTTGAGCGGGCAAAGAAGACGTTTGATACGCTTAACCGCAATTGGGGTACGGATTCCGAAATCAAGGCTGCTCTGGTGTTTCTTGAATCTACCACGCTGTTTGATGTTCTTGCGGAGGACGGAAAGCGCGACGCGGCGTTCAAGCGCGACATCATCGGTGTGTACAGCACAATGCTTCCCGACCTCAATAAGGTCAGGGACGCGCTCGACCACCTTTCGGTCGATGTTTACGACTGGCGTGACAATCCGAGCGTAAAGACAAAGGTCGAGCAGCTTGCCAATGCTGAGTATAACGCTGGCGGCAGCGACAAGGTTCTCCTGAAAATTGATGAGATGGACGACGCTCAGTTGAAGCAATATTTGAAACGTTTGGTTAAAGACAACATAACGGTGGGAATTGAAATACTGGCGAATGGAGGCTGAAGATAATGGAAATTGACTCAGTAAAAAGCTACCTGACTTCCATAGTAAAGACGCCGTTTTTCCTGTTCATCAGCGACGATCAGTATCTGTCCGCGATAGATGAGCTAAAGGTTTGCGGACTGGATTTTATCTCAATGAGCAGCTTCTGCAGCGGCGATGATAAGGTTCCCGACATCGACGGGCTTCTTAACCATATTGAGGCGGCCGATGTGAACGTCATCGGGAAGAAGTTTGTTGTGACCGGGCTTGGGGAGTTTCTTGCCCTTCGGGGAATTGACGAAGCGGTGCGCACGCTGTCAAGGTTGAAAGATCTCAATGTTGGTGGAGCGAAAGTTGTTCTGCTCCTTCGAGGGCTTGCTACGCTGATTGCCGGATTAGAGACGGACCCGCGTTTTGATAACCGCAGGCACAGTATTGTTGACGGCGCCGAGTGCAATCTATCTTTCACGCTTGCCGCTCCTTCTGTTGGGTTATCAGCTTTGGCAGGATTCAAGGCTATGCTCGTGGAATTGGAAAACGGTCGAAATGGCGGCATAACCGTAAGTACAGTGATCAATCTCAATAAGGAGATATTCACAGTTCGTCAAATAAATAACGCCTATGAGGGCATTAAATTCTCTACGAGCGGCTTTGATTTGGCGCGCTCTTGCGGAACGGACACACAATGGGAAAAGTTGCTGGCAGAACTAAACCAGTCAGATGGCTCGCTTGATGCTGTGTTTGAAAAGCACGGGCTGAACCGCGACCCAATGGCCGATTTTTACTCTCGTATCGCGGGAAACGGCTACCGCAACTGGCTATATTTCATCTACCTCAAAAGCAAAGTTGACACACTGCACAGCGGCTATCTTCGTTTCGTGCTGGATAAATCAAGCAGCTTCAAGGATTTCATCGGCATCGTTTTGAACGCAATCATCGAAATTTCGCACACAGATAAGCGGTTTCCCACATTTTATAAGGAGCGTAAGGCTTTGGTTGAGAAATTCCCCGAATCGAATATCGCCAATTTCGTGGTCAATAGCCGCCAAGTAGCCTCCGAAAGTATTTATAAGCTGACCGATGGCACGCGGGTGGAGCGTGAGGAGATTATCGCTTGGCTCTCAAGCAATGGATTTATACCGCAGCTTGAGAGCATCTACCCGATGTTGGCGGCTTATCTAAAAAAGTATGTTTTCAAATGCCCTGAACTCGCGGATCTACTGACTGATTACTTTGAGGCATACAAACGTCAAAAGCTGTCCAATCAGCTTGAACCTGAGTTTTTAGAAAAGGTGGATAAATTTGCCCTCTTGCGCCCGTTTAATCAACTTCCCACACGAGAGATGATTATCGATAGTGTGAATAAAAGCCAGACATGCCTCTACTGTCTTGACGCGCTTGGCGTAGAGTATCTGGGTTTGATTGAAACCTTGGCGCAAAAGAAGGAGCTTTCATTTCACGTTGGCATCGCCCGAGCACAATTGCCAACCATAACGTCAACTAACAAAGGATTCTTTAATTCGTGGCAAGGGCACAAAGAAAAGAACGACGAACTTGACGATACCAAGCACAAAGATGCGGGTGGGTACAACTTTACCAACAACGAATTGCCTATTCACCTCGCTAGGGAGCTGGAGATCATCACGGCGATGATAGACAAGGCAGCGACGGAACTGGCGCTCAGGCATTATAAACGATTCTTGATTGTTAGCGACCACGGAGCTTCTCGCCTTGCTGTACTGCGCCGTAAAGAGGAGAAGTACGATACCGACACTTCGGGTGAGCATTCGGGACGATGCTGTAAGCTGTTTCAACCCTATGACCTGCCTTTCGCCGCAGAGGAAAACGAATACCTCGTGCTTGCTGATTACGGTCGTTTCAAGGGCAGCCGAGCGGCGAATGTCGAGGTTCACGGCGGAGCATCCTTGGAAGAGGTCGTCGTCCCCGTTATCGAATTGTCGCTGAAAGACGCCCATGTAACCGTTAAATTGGTCAATGAGACAGTTATCGTGGACTTCCGCGCTGGCACAGAGATCAAGCTGTTCTTTAACGCTCCCGTGCGTGATGTTACCGTTGTGTTGAACGGAAAGCCATATTATGCGACGCAAACAGACGACAGCCACTATATCGTGAAACTGCCCGATACAAAGCGAGCGGGCGACCATCCGGCGAGTGTTTACGCCGGCGACGACCTGATTGGCGAGATTGTGATAAAAGCTCAAGGCAAGAGCGGCAAAACCAACGACGCTTTTGATGACTTGTTTTAGGGGGGTGATATCTGTGATTGAGAAACTCAGGAATTGCTTTGACGAAATGGTCGTATACAAAGACCTTAAGAAGAGCAACTTTTTTTCCGCTCTGAGCCTACCTTCCTTTATGCGCGATTGGCTCTTAAAGAAGTTTGAGGACGAGAGCGGGCACTTTGATTCCGACGAGTTGGTTCACTTTGTGCGGACTTATTTGCCGCGCAAGGATGAGTGGACGGCGATAAAGAATCAAGTGGTTATTGAACATGAGCGGGTGAAATTTCTCGCCAAGGTATCTGTAGACATTGACATCAAAACGGGAGAGGTGTCCTTTGCTCTGCCCGATTTTGGGCTGTCAAACAAAGACACAATCATTGAGGATGCCGTATGGCAGACCTGCAAAGATGATTTGGTGCGTGGACGCGAGACGTGGGGAATGGTCGAAATCGGCTATCGTTCGCCTGATAGCTATGATGTGGAGCTTTCCAAAAACAAGTCGAAAGGCGCAAACCGGGGCAAAATCAAGTTGACGGCGTTCAAGAGCTTCTGTCCTTATACAATTGACATCAATTACTTCAAAGAGGCGCGGTGTGAGTTCACTACTGCGGAGTGGCTTGATGTTCTACTTGGCGCGGTGGACTACAACGCGAGCGGTTATCTTGGTAATGAGGAAAAGAAACTGACGATGCTTACCCGGTTGCTTCCATTTGTGGAAAAGAAGTTGAATTTAGTTGAGCTTGCGCCTAAAGGAACCGGTAAATCATATTTATTTGGGCAGGTAAGTCGCTATGGCTGGTTGTCAAGCGGTGGCGTTATGAGTCGCGCAAAGATGTTTTACGATGTCTCAAAGCGAACAGATGGATTAGTCGCTAGTAATGACTTTGTTACACTTGATGAAGTGCAGACGATAACATTTCCTGACGTTAATGAAATGCGCGGAGCTTTGAAATCTTTCTGTGAAAATGGCTATTGCAATATTGGCAATCATCGTGTAGACGGTGATGCGGGCGTTATTCTTTGCGGCAACATCAAGGAAGAAACGATGGATGCGGATGGATTCGGTAATATGTTTGAGGAACTCCCACCCGTCTTTCACGAGTCAGCGCTGATAGAGCGTTTTCACGGTTTTATAAAGGGTTGGAACATTCCCAGAATGAATGACGACCTCAAGATTGCGGGTTGGGCGTTGAACTCGGAATACTTCTGCTCAATTATGCACGAACTGCGTGATGATATGAGTTATCGCGCCATAGTGGATGAGCTCATTGAAGTTCCTGAGGCTGCGGACACTCGCGATACTGAGGCAGTAAAGCGCATCTCAACAGCGTACCTGAAACTGCTATTCCCCCAAGTTCGAAGCGCGAGTGATATTAGCGCCCGCGAGTTCAAGCGTTACTGCCTTGACCGGGCGCGAAAGATGCGGGATACGATTAAGTACCAGTTGGGGCTTCTTGATGTGGAGTATCGCGGGAAAGACATCCCTGTGTTCAGCGTCAGACCTGACCTTGAAGAAGTGGGGTAAAGAGTGTGGAGAAAAGGAACTGTTACATTTGTGGAAAAGAAGCCCTAAGCAAGAATGAAATCGGGCTGACCAAAAAGTTGCTCGCCAAGGATTCAAAACGCTTCTATTGCCTTGATTGCCTTGCTGAATATCTGGAAGTCGATACTGAGCTTCTACTTGCAAAGATTGAGGAATTCAAGGAACAGGGCTGCGAACTATTCTAGGTGAGTACATTTTCTTGAATAGGAGCGGTGCAGTACGGATGCACGGTTGGAACAATCCCATCCCTGGTTAATGTCAAAAGCCGAAGGAAATGGTAGTTGAAAAACTACCATTTCTCTTCTCTCACTTCTGAATGATTCAGATAAAAACGCCCATGTTGTGTAGAATGACCTGTTTACAGGCTTGCCTTTAACTGATCAAGCACTGCCGCCAGCGCCTCATCGGCCTTGGCCGCGTCCCTGCCGCCCGCTTGCGCCATGTTTGGCCTGCCGCCGCCCCCGCCCCCGCATATCCTCGCCGCGAGTTTCACCAATTCACCGGAATGTACGCCTTTTGCAATCGCGTTGTCGCCCGCGCTTACAAGAAATTGAACCTTGCCGTCAGCCTCGTTGCAAAGGATGACGACAAGCGATTCAGCGTTTCTATCCGCCTTGTCGCGTATTTTATCGCTCATTGCCCGCAGCGAAGAGGCATCCATATCTTTTGTTTTGCCCGTCACAACGGAAATGCTGCCTATCGATACGGCTTGTTTAAGCAATTCGCCCGCCGCGCTGACTTGATCTTTGGCGTTTAGACTCTCTATGTCCCGTTTCAGCCTGTTATTCTCATCCAGCAGATGCTGCGCGCGTTTCGTTAACTCTTCGGGCGCTGAGCGCAATAGGATCGCCACCTCGCGCAGTCTATCTTCGGTGTCTCGCGTAAGTTTTAGCGCGGCTCGACCCGTCACCGCCTCTATCCTGCGCACACCAGCCGCCACACCGCTTTCTGAAATTATCTTAAACAGCCCCGCCTGGCTTGTGTTATCCAGGTGGGTACCGCCGCACAACTCCATACTAAAGCCGCCTATCTGCACGACGCGCACACGCTCGCCGTACTTTTCGCCAAATAATGCCATGGCGCCTTTTTTGCGGGCCTCATCCTGGCTCATCTCGCTTACGCATACAGATAACCCTTCCAGTATCTTGTCATTAACGATATCTTCCACCCGTTTTAACTCGTCGTCGGTCAGGGCGCTAAAGTGTGTAAAGTCGAAGCGCAGTCGTTCGGCGGACACGCTCGATCCCGCTTGTTCCACGTGCGGACCCAAGACCTCGCGCAACGCTTTTTGCAATAAATGGGTGGCGGTGTGATTTCTGCGGGTGTCGTCTCTGCGCGCCTTATCGACTGTAGCGGTTGCTGGCTGCCTTATTGATAATTGACCGCTGGTTATTCGGCCTACATGCGCAATCTTGCCGTCTATGACTTTTATGGTGTCCTGAACCTCAAACACACCGGTGTCTGTCACAATTTTGCCACTGTCGCCCTTTTGCCCGCCGCTTTCAGCATAAAACGGCGTTCTATCGATAATAACAGAAACATCTTCGCCCTCGGCCACGCTTGCCGGCACGCCCTTGGCCACCAATGCCAATACCGTCGCGTCGTCTGTCTCCAGTTTATCATATCCTGAAAATTCGGTGGTCAGGCCCTTGCCTAACTGGTGGTACACCGTTTTGTCCGCGCCCATATAATCGGTCGTTTCTCTCGCGGCGCGGGCACGAGTACGCTGCTTTTGCATTTCGTTCGCAAAGGCTTCCTTGTCTACTTGTAAACCCTCTTCTTCCAAAATCTCACCCATAAGCTCCAGGGGGAATCCAAAGGTATCATACAGTTGGAAGGCGCGCGCGCCGTCGAGCGTGGTCTCTCCCGCTTGCTTTATTCTTTCTACATGATCGCGAAGGATGGCCAATCCCTGGTCTATGGTCTCGTTAAATCTCTCTTCCTCAACCGATATCATTTTTTTGATATACTCGCGCTTTTCCTTTAATTCGGGGTAGGCTTCGCCGCTTGTGTCTATCGCCGTGTCGCACAGCTTTGCGAGTATGGTGTTGCCGCCAAGTAATTTGACATGACGCGCGGCGCGGCGCAACAGACGCCGAAGCACATAACCGCGCCTTTCGTTGCTTGGCGTAACGCCGTCGGCCATGAGAAATATTATCGAACGTATGTGATCTGTTATCAACCGTATTGATACGTCGCGCGAGGGCAGGGCGTGATATGCCTTGCCGGTATACTCGCAAACCTTGTCGCGAATAGAACGAATGGTATCCACATCGAAAATGGTATCCACGCCTTGCAGCAGCGCGGCGACCCGCTCCAGGCCCATGCCCGTGTCGATATTCTTGCTTGCCAGCTCGCTGTATGTGCCATCGTCGTTGGCGTTGTATTGGGTGAAAACGAGATTCCAAATCTCCAAATATCTGTCACAATCGCAATCTATACCGCAGGTATCCTTGCCGCAGCCGTATTCTTCGCCATTGTCATAGTGAATTTCGGAGCACGGCCCACACGGTCCCGCACCGTGCTGCCAAAAATTCTCGCTCTTGCCAAAACGGTGAATCTTTGCCGGGTCTAAACCAATCTTGTTTGTCCAAATATCAAACGCTTCGCCGTCTTCCTCATATACGGTAATATGGAGTCTATCGCGGGGGATGCCGTAAACCTTGGTCAAAAGCTCCCAGCCCCAGGTTATGGCGTCTTCTTTGAAATAATCGCCAAACGAAAAATTGCCCAGCATTTCAAAAAATGTGCCATGGCGCGCGGTCTTACCCACATTTTCGATATCTATTGTGCGCACGCATTTTTGGCAGGTGACGACACGTCGATGGGGAGGCGTCTCTTGGCCTGTAAAAAAAGTCTTCATTGGCGCCATGCCAGAATTGATAAGCAGCAAACTTTTATCGTTGGCAGGTACAAGGGAATAGCTTGGCAGCCTCAAATGCCCCTTGCTTTCGAAAAAGGATAGATATTTCTCTCTCACTTCGTTAAGCCCCATTGGCTTCGTAATGATCACATCCCCAGCTATAATAAGAAAATAAAACCCAATAATGTTGCAAATTATAGCACCAAAAAAAAAAGCGCGCAATACGCGCAAAATACCTTGGGCGGATTACCGGCTAAGTAGCAGTTCGTAGGCTTTTTGCAAAAATTTGTCATCTGTGCTAAACGCAGGCTGGGCCGGAATATATATGTCTGTGTCGCAATCCATTATCACATTGGGGGTTACACCTATTTCGTCAATCTTTTCGCCGCTGCGACGCAGATATTCCTCTGTAGTGAACTTTAGCGCGCCGCCTACGGGCAAAGGGTACAGCGACTGTATGACCCCTTTTCCAAATGTGCGTTCTCCCACTATTATAGCGGCATCTGCGTCTTGCAGGGCAGAGGCCAGCACTTCCGCCGCCGACGCTGTGTAGCGGTCAGTAAGTACGACGATCTTCTCAAACACTTTCTCTTTCAGCGTAGATTTATAGGTGACATATCCTCCCTTCCTGTCTACAGTATGCATTATCGGACCCTCGGGGAGTATTTGATTACACACGTCTATGACAGAATCCGCATAGCCGCCGGGATTTTTTCGCAGATCTATAACAACGTGTTTAATACCGCCGGAGAGAAAGCTCGAGATTGCCCTAGCGAATTCTTCGGGCGTTTCGTCTCCAAATTCGCTGATATACATGTACCCGCAATCTCTATTGCCCTTATTACTTGCGGTATCAATTAACTCGTCAAATTTGCGTGCAAATACCGTTTGGAATTTTATTTGCGCTTTTTGAAGGGATATATCCGTTTGCGCCCCATCACGCTCAAGGGTGATGATCACCGTGTTTGTTTGAGCGATTAAACTCAAGATGTCTTGCACATCCATATCGTTAACGTCCGCTCCATTGACGCTGTACACCAGATCTCCCGGGCGAAGACCCTCTCTCTCTGCGGGGCTGTCATTTACAACCACGCCAATTCGCGTTTCGCCATTCGCTTGAATCAGTGTGATGCCAACACCATACAATTGGCCAGAGAAACCGCGTTCCAGCTCGTATATCTCATTGGGCGAAAGGTAGGCGCTGTACTCGTCAAGCCCCGCCATAACCCCACGCAAAGCGTTTTCGTATAAATATTCGGGGGTCAGCTCATCAGCGTACTTATACCTTTCTAGCACCAGATCCATGGCCGCGCTAATGAGATCTCCCGCAAGACGCGTTTTTTCCGATTCGGTAATTGAGGTGTCCTCGTCTGCAAACGCGGGGCAAGTGGGGGCAATTATAATAAAACTGAGCAGGGCGCATAGCGCGAGCCGCGCAAAGCATTTTAATTTCACGCAAACCATTCCTTTTATAAGAGTGGGCAGCCTCGCACCTTGGGGATACGCATGACCCACAAGCTACATATCATTTTACAGGGTATAGTTAACCAAATGGTCACTATAATTTGCCGGCAAGCACGCGCGCATATAGTCGGTCATGCCGGTAAGCAACGCGGCGGCCTCCGCCTTGGATATCATATTGTGCGGGCGAATACTGCCGTCTGAATACGGCTTTATGATACCCAGGCGCTTTGCCGCCGAAAGATCGCGCTTTGCCCAGCTAGATATTGCATCGTCGTCGGCGAACGCCGGCGCTGGTTGCCCTAAACCGCTCAACCCCAGCGCGCGTATGATTATTGTAAATGCCTCTTGCCGCTCTATTGGTTCGTCTGCGTAAAATGTGCCAAAATCTCGTCCGAAAGCGACCCCATTTCGATAAGCCGACATGATGTATGGATAATCGGGCCTTGTTGGCAATACGTCTGGAAATACAATAGGAGGGCTTTGAGCCTTGCGACCGCGCGTCTCCGCCGCCAGGGTCTGCACGGGCAATTTAACGGCTTTTACCAATGCGGTTACAAATTGCGCCCGCGTTATAGATTGATCGGGCGCGTAAAATTTTGGGTCGCCCTCTAAAATTTGCATGGCGTATAGTCTGGATATATCCTCATATGCCGCGCTGCCTTTTAGAAAGCTCAAATCCGTAGAGGCTAACTGCTCAAAGGTGTTGCGCTGAGTGATAAACGCCCCGCCGGTAGGTGGTTGGTCGGGGTATATTAACGCGGGTTGCAGTATATCGTATTTAAGCCCCGCGTCACGATGTATCACTTCTTTATAATTTCCCTCAAAGCCTATGGCTTCTGGCTCGTTAGATGTGTACTCCAAACTTTTGGATACAGTCGCGCTGGGGCGTATCTGATATTGCGTTTGCCAATAGGGAGCCAGCAGGGTTACGTCTGTTCTATGGGTTTCAGACGCGCTCCAGGCGCAGTTGTAACCATAAAAGGCATCAGAAGAGTCCAAGGTGTATCGTTCATCATTCGATGTGTACACGGCGCGGCGGGATACGTCGCCCCGATAATATGTTATGCCGGGCGCGTTATGTTCAATAATACTAACATCAAAGCCAGATTGGCCGGTGTCAAGCGCGAATGTCTCGCCGTCTAGCGTTATGGTCTCTGTCCAATCTTGCAGGGTGTAGTCTTTTATCAGTTCATTGCCGCGCGTGCGGTAATTTATGTTAAAAACGACCGTGCGCTCAATGTTGGCGCCTGGTTCTGTACCCGGCGAGGCGTATACGCTAAATTGCTGGGTATAAGAACCATTGGGGCCGGTCACCCCCGCCGCTCCTGTCATCTCTATGAGTCCGGTAAACTCGACCGGCCTTCCCGATAAAAATATCATCTCTTTATACACGAACGCGCGAGGCTGATTAGGGTTGCTCTCTGTGCGGGCCTCTCCCGTTGTCAGGGTTTCAATCGTTTTTGGCAGCCGTCGTCCCTCCGACACCCCGCCAAAAAAGCCCAGGTCGCCAGCCAGCGCGTATGAGGTTTCGCACTCTACGGTTAATATAAAAACAGAAAAGAGTATTGCGCACAATAGCTTCATGTTATCACCTCATCACCCGTAAAATGTGTATCTGTTGGCAGTGGTCGTTCCGTTTGGTCATCGCTCAACCAGAATGATATAACCCACAAGGCCCATGCCGGGCGTGTACGCGGGCAATGAGTCTGTCATGACGCGCGCATTATCGCCTGGTTGCAGTTCCGACGCCTCAATGAGCCTACTCTCTTTCACAATGATCGAGTTAAGCGGCACGCTAACAACAGCCGTTGCGTCTGAAGCGCTGGTTGCGCTCCATTTCCCAGTGGCGTCGTCATATGCCGCCGTATCGCGAATGTAGATCAAACCATCCGCTTGGGAGTATACCACGCCGCGCAGGTTTTTTGTTACATAAGGCGCTTCGATAATTCGCGCGGCCCTGGCGCCGTCTATCACGATGTTAAATACTCGGGATATAGACGACTGCGGGGTGTAACCCCTAAAAAAATAGTTGGGGTTTATACCATTTGGCGTTACAAACAGTGTTTGCCCATCTACGACAAAGCGCCGCTCTACCGGGGTGTAACTCCATTCGGTACCATACAGCAGAGCCATGGATTCCACGCGAAAGCCTTTGCACTCGTCTATTGCCATTACCCGCCCCCGCGCAATGATAACGCCGTTTGTATCAGGAATGGGCTTTATGTCCACCACTGCCGCCGTGTTCTCTCCATTAAGGCAGACCGACGCGTATTGAGACGGGCGAATATGCCTTGTGTCTGTTAGCCGTCCAAACAGGCGCACTATAGTTCCGGAATCGGTTGTTATTGGACTGGGATTGCCGCTTACAAATAGCGAGCCGCTGCCGTTAGATCCCAAAACGACATCAGGTTCTAAGCGTTCGTCTCGGTTAGGGCGAAATGTCAGCTTTTTTACGCGCTCGCCAGCATAGGTTGTTTCCAGCGCGGCGTAGAATAGGCCGTTGGCGTTCTTAAACCGCGACGCGGCGTATTCGATACTCATGCGCCGCGATTCGTTGTAGCACTCAATATTATTGCTATAGGGCAGGAGTATTAGCTGTTTCTCATTTGTCCAGCCTTGTTTCGAAAGCATACGTGAGTTTGCTATGCGCAACTGTTTTTGAATTTTGTCCACACCAGCCAAAGTGCCGCTCAATATGCCGGTTATCCCGCCGCTGGCATCGTCGATTATGATCTCTTTCACCGTTTGTATTGCGTTGACGGCGCCGACGGATATCGCGTTTACCAGCAGCCGCGCCTTGTCGCCCGGCACAATGTCTTGAATATCTGCTGGTTTGCCAGCCTTTGTGACGCGTGTGCCAAGGGGGGTATTAATAAGCAGGGTCTCGCCGTCTCCCAGTTTTAGCAAAATATAGGTTGCGTTATTGCGAACGCGCAGTCCTTTTATTTCTCCGAATACAGCTCTCAATTCTTCGTAGGCGTATATCTCTGTTACATAATCTCCTTCTGTAGTATATGAAACGATATCGCCGGGTTCAATATCCGATATGCTACGATCCACCGGATCAAAACCATAGGTGTCAAAAACAGAATCCAGATAGCCGACTTCATCCGCATTGTCAAAATATGACTTGCGCTCGGATTTAACAGAATACGCGAGGTATTTTTTGTTTTCTGTCGTTCCATCATCGCTGGCGATAACAATGTAACCCAACGCGGGATTATTTTCCATGACGACGCCAAAAGAAGATTTTCTCATAGCGGGATCGCCGATATAGTTGATCTCATCGACGATATTGTTTTTAAGGCAAATTTCGATAACGCTGCCGAAGGGCAGTTCACTTGGAGCGCGGCGTATTTTTGACACGCGAATGTACTCCACTCCATCATCGGCGCCATAAAGATTGGCCGCCATGGTGTACTGATATTTTTTCCCCGTGGCGTCTACAATGGATATTGTGCCGCCATTCATGTCAACGGCGTTTAGCTCTCCTCTCACTAAGCGAAAATTAATGTCGTCGATAACTTGCGCATACAGCAATCGATAGTCCGCAGGGCGCACGAGATACTCTATCATATCGCCCTCCTGGAGTTCGCCCAGGCCCACGACGCTTCCGCCGCGCAGCACGACGCTGTCGGTTGAGCCGGCCTGTGGCGAATCCGACACATCCATAGTGAAACGCAGCACATCAATAGAGCCATTTGCGGCGCGAATATATATATCACGACTAAGACCCGCAGAAGCGGTGGTCTCCGTTTGCGAGTCCTTTATGCCGCCCACCGTTCCATGCTTTTTTTCTATGCCCATAAGGGGGTAGTACAGACTATCCAAATTCTTTATAATCTCCGCCATTTCGGCGTTGGTTACACTGCCTTTTGGACGAAAGCGGCCCTCATCTCCCATTATGATATTGGCCTCGCTCATCAATTCGACGGCTCGAATAAATTGTGGATTTATATCGCGCCAGTCGTCGTACTCGTAAATGTCTTGCTCAGCGCGCCCCAATTCAAAAACGGCCGCGTTTACCGTTTGCAGCGCGCGCATAAGCCAGTCTGCCAATTGTTCTCTCGTAACAGGCGCTGTGCGCGCAAAATTCATGTTGGGATCGAGCGCTGCGGGATCTGGCGCAAGCGCGTCTGTGTACTGCGCTTGGGAGATGATACCCATTTGTGATGCCTGCGCGATGTAGCCCATGCTCCATAGATCGTCGGTTGAAATGTTGGCTGGCAAGGTAGGTTGCAGCGTTAACGACATATCGTGCGATATCTGTTCCATGCCGATCATACGCAGTACGTAGCCCAATGCCTGCTCATTGCTAACAACCTCGTTGGGGTAAAATCTGTTATCGTATGCCTTAATTATATTTAGCGCGCCGCCGCGCACTATAGCATCCTTCGCCTGAAATTCGGGAGACAGATCCGCGAAGTCCAAATTGCGAATAAGCTCTTGCGCCTCGGCCCGGCCAAGGTAAGTAGCGGCAGGCGAGCCATTAAATATATAATCGTCTGTTGCGGCATACGCCAAGGTATTTATAAAAAACAATACGATAATGGAGGTAATCAGCGCAGCGCGTCTTAAAACGCGCTTTGGGCGCATAATTAGGGTGACAGCAAGCCGTTTCACTTTACCACCTCAAGCAACTACTCTTTTGTTATTATCGGGTAAAACCTTCAACATAATTCATATTTTCATAAAAAACCGCCCTGCAAGTGGGCGGTATCAATTTTCAGCTTCTGCCTCAATTAACTCGTGGGCGGTAAGGTTTTTACCCGCGTTTATGTCGGCAATGCGGCGGTTTAATTCAGCTTGATTTTTTTCACTGTAAAATGGGTCAAAAATCTCAAAAGGAATTCGTCCTTGACGTAGGGATTGACGCGCAAAAATATTAAACGCGGTTGATAAATTCATACCAAAATCGTTGAATAGTTTTTCAGCGTTTTCCTTTACGTCACGGTCTAAACGAATAGTAACATTGATTGTTTGAGCTATAATGAACACCCCCTTTGATATGCTCATTATAGTATACTATCCCGTGCAAGTAAAGTAATATACACGACGTTATTAGGTCTTTTTATTTTTGACAATAAAAACAACTTAAATTTTCCTCTTGCTTTTGTCTGAAAGGCGATCTATAATATAAACAGTTGCTTATATGTTTATAATTATCAGAAAGTGTGGTAACAATGAGGATAGTCAACGACGAGGATACCCTATGCAATTGTACTGTCATTCACGAGGAGGTTGTGCGTCGGGTTCGCAAAGGAATCAGTAAGGACGAACAACTCCAAAAAGCGGCGGAATTGTTTAAGGTTTGCGCCGACCCAAGCCGCCTGAAAATAATCAACGCGCTAATCCTTAACGAGATGTGTGTATGCGATATCGCCGCTCTGATGGATATGACGCAGCCCGCCGTGTCACACCACTTGAAGGTTTTGCGCCAGAGTGAACTTGTTAAATATCGCAGAGAGGGTAAAGTCGTCTACTATTCGCTGAGCGATGAGCACGTCAGCAATATCTTTTATCAAAGCTTGCTTCATGTAAGCGAAGAAAAATTTATGAGGGGGTAAACCATGTTAATTACCAAAACATTTTTACTTGAAAATCTCTGCTGTGAAAACTGCGCTGCGGCGATTGAAGTGAGCGTTGCCGCGCTGCCAGGCGTAACGGCGGCAAAAATTGACTATGAAGCCAAAACTGTCACTATCACGGCTGACTGTGACGCGGATTTAATATTCCCGTCCATTGTGTCGATTGTGGCGGATATTGACGAAGACGTTGCGGTGAAGGAGGCATAACGCGCTATGGAGGCCGTCTTGAAAAAGGAGTATGTTCTTAGTGGGCTTTGCTGCCCTATATGCGCCGCGAAGATGGAAAAACGAATCCGCAAACTGGACGGCGTATTAGAAGCGGCAATTGAATTTACAACCGCTCGATTATCACTCGCTCTTGACAGCGCCGACAAACTTCCTTATGTGCTGGTGGAGAGTACGCGCATTGTCAAGCAGTACGATCCGGATATCACGCTTTCCGAAACAAGGGATATAGTACCCGGCCAAAAAGCCATTTGGATTGAAGGGGCAAACATTTCTATCGAAAGCGCGAAGCGGGTAATACGCTCCGTGAATGGAGTAATAAATGTGTCAGAGCAAAACGGCTCTGTGCTGATTGAGGCTGAAAACGCCGAGCGTCTTCCCGTCGTACTTCGTAAAGCCCGCGAGGCGTTGCAGGCGGAGTTCGCAGACATAACCGTTATATATCATTCCCCCGCCGCCGCAGAGGATATGATGGAGATTAGGCGCAAGAAGATACAAACCGCCGCCATTATCGCGGGGGTGGCACTGTCAGTTGTTGGATTGTTTGCAAAATTGCCGCAGTATTATGAGCTTGCGCTGTTTCTTGCCGCGTACCTGCTGATTGGCGGCGAGGTTTTGCTTCGGGCCGCCAAAGGGGTTTTGAAAGGCGGCGCGTTCGATGAGTGCTTTTTGATGAGCATCGCGACAATCGGCGCGTTCGCGATTGGTGAATACCCAGAGGGCGTGGCTGTTATGCTGTTTTATCAAATCGGTGAAGCGTTTGAGCGTTTCGCCGTAGGGAAGTCCAGGCGTTCTATTTCCGCGCTTATGGACATTCGCCCTGACAGCGCGACCCTGAAAAGCGCCGAACAATTGCTTACCGTTGCGGCGGAAGAGGTCGCGGTCGGCGAGACAATTATTGTGAAGCCAGGAGAAAGCGTACCGCTGGATGGCGTTGTTGTTTCCGGTTCATCAGCCTTTGACACATCAGCGCTGACAGGAGAATCCCTTCCGCGCGACGTATCGGTTGGGAGCGAGGCGTTATCAGGATTCTTGAATAAGAATGGCCTGCTAGCCATCAAAGTTGCCAAGGCATACGGCGAGTCCGCCGTCTCCAGAATACTAGACCTTACGCAGAACGCCGTAGCCAGAAAAGCTCCAAGTGAAAGTTTTATCACCAAGTTTTCCCGCTACTACACCCCCGTTGTGGTGTTTGGGGCGATTGCTCTTGCCATATTGCCACCGCTGCTTATGAGCGGCGCGTGGGCTGATTGGGTCGGGCGAGCTCTTATATTCCTTGTCGTGTCTTGCCCCTGCGCCCTCGTAATCTCCGTGCCGCTTAGTTTTTTCGGCGGTATTGGCGGGGCTTCAAAGAGTGGGGTGTTAATTAAAGGCGGAGCGTATCTTGAGTCGCTTGCCAATGTTGATACGGTGGTATTCGATAAAACAGGTACGCTGACAAAGGGCGTGTTTTCTGTGGAGAAAGCGTCGCCGTCGAATGGTTTTACAGAGCAGAGGCTGCTGGAATACGCCGCCTATGCCGAAAGCGCCACTACCCACCCTATAGCCGTGTCTATTGTAAGTAAATACGGCAAGGCGATACAGGCAAACCGCATAGACTCCGTATCAGAAATCGCCGGTATGGGAGTTCGTTCTGTAGTTGACGGGAAAACCGTGCTTGTGGGCAATGGAAGGTTTATGCGTGACAATGGCGTTGACTTTATCAGCGTAAACGCTACGGGGACTCTCGTGCATATCGCCATCGACGGCATATACGCGGGTTATCTTATCATAGCGGATTCTGTCAAGCAGGACGCGGCAAGCACAATAGAAGGTCTTAAAGCCCTTGGTGTGAAAAAGGCAGTTATTTTGACAGGCGATAGCAAGGCAAACGCTGAAAAAGTTTCCGCAGCCATCGGCGTTAATGAGTTTCGCGCCGAGCTTTTGCCAGAACAGAAGGTGGAGTGCCTTGAGGCCATTAAAAACAGCGTTTCTGGCAAAGGGCGCGTTGTATTCGTGGGCGATGGCATAAACGACTCCCCAGTGCTTGCCGCCAGTGACGTAGGCGTGGCAATGGGGGGCGTGGGTTCTGACGCAGCGATCGAGGCTGCCGACGCCGTGATTATGACCGACGAACCCAGTAAACTTATTACAGCCATTCAAATTGCGAAAAAGACGCGATCTATTGTAGCGCAAAATGTCGTCTTCGCGCTTGGCGTGAAAGGGATTATACTTTTGTTTGGCGCGTTGGGTTTCGTAAATATGTGGGTGGCGGTGTTCGGCGATGTCGGGGTTGCGGTTATCGCCACACTAAACGCTATGAGAGCGATGAGTGTGACAAGTGTGACAAAGAAGTAAAAATGATGAGGCGGCCAGCGGGATGGGGGCATTGCGTAAAAGATCGGGGGTAATAGGTTAATGGAAAAGCTGATGTTAAAAGTCGAGGGCATGTCTTGCGGGCACTGTGAAATCGCCATACAGGACGCGGTGCGCAAGTTGAGCGGAATAAAAAAAGTAAAGGCAAGCAAGCGTAAAAAAGAGGCAATAATCGACTATGACGCTTCCATTGTGGGCGTGGAGCAAATCACAAAAGCCATAAATGATACGGGTTATCAAGTGGTGTAAAATCGGATAGGAGGCTGCTCAATTAATGGGCAGTCTCCTATCTGATCGACTTATATGATCATACGGCCAGATCCTTTACTGTGCTTACATAAAAGCAAATATCCAATATGACATTCCCTTTTTCATCCGGGCTTGTGAAGCGGGGGCATCCATAACGCTCAAAAAGCCATTGAAAGCCATTTTCATCAGGTAGAAATTCGTACCCTTCTTTTTCCAGTTTTTTCATACAATTCTTCTCTTGCGCAAAAATTTCATCTTCTTTGCCATAAACCCAGCAAACCCCCAATGAGGCTTTGGGGAAATCATGAAAGACGTATCCTTCGGGAACGGGGGTATTTGGAGGCGCGAACATGCCTATCCAATACGCAAACGGTTCACCCTTCTTATACCTTTCAAGGCCAATGTACGCGTCGCCATCTTCATATATTGTGTCGATACTACTGCCAATTTGTTTTTCAATCACGCCAAACCAGTCGTTTTGAAGCCAGTCTTGCCAATACTTGCCAAATGATCCGTTGACACGGTCATTATCACCGTATTTTTTCCCAATAAACCTAAGAGCAGGGATCTCCTGTTTGTAAGTTTTAACGATCTCTGTAGGCATACTTATGTACCCTCCATAAAAAATTTTTTAGATAATTAAGCCGTTTTCAGGCCGCATCCCCCGCTATCTGCGAAACTCGGGTCAAGACAGCATCCTCTCTATCCTTTGCATGGCTTTTGCTACATTCTCGTGGTTCCCAAACGCTGTAAGGCGAAAAAACCCTTCTCCGTTCGCGCCAAATCCCTCTCCGGGGGTACCGACAACGTTTGTTTTTTGCAGCAGCAAATCAAAAAAATCCCACGATTTCATATTGTTCGGGCATTTTAGCCAAATGTAGGGTGAGTGCGTACCGCCGGTATACCATACGCCCAAGCGCGTTAGCGTATTCGCGATAAGCGACGCGTTATTTTTGTAATACCTCAAATTATCCTTTATCTGTTTAAGCCCCTCTGGCGATAGGGCGGCGGCGGCGCCTTTCTGCGTAATATAGGACACCCCGTTAAACTTCGTAGATTGGCGACGGCCCCACAGCTTGTTTACACTTATGCCATCGAAGTTTAGGCTTTGCGGAACAACCGTGTAGCCGCAACGCACGCCCGTAAATCCCGCCGTTTTTGAAAACGAACAAAATTCTATCGCGCACTCTTTTGCCCCGTCAATTTGATATATTGATGACGGCAGGTTATCGTCAGACACAAACGCCTCGTAGGCCGCGTCGAAAAGGATTATCGCTTGATTGGCAATGGCGTAATCTACCCATTGCTTAAGCTGTAGCCTATCGTAAACAGCGCCGGTCGGGTTGTTGGGCGAACACAGGTAAATGATATCGACCGCGCCGCTGGAGTCTGTGTCGCGTGGCACAGGCAAAAAATTATTGTTCACGCCGCCATTTGAGTACCTTACATTTGTGCCGCGCATGATGTTTGTATCTACATAGACGGGGTATACGGGGTTGGGTATCAGCACATTGTTGTTTGCGCCAAAAATGTCTAAAATATTGCCGCAATCGCTCTTTGCGCCGTCGCTGATGAATATCTCACAAAGATCTAAATCGACGCCCTTAAGAGCATAATAGCCTTGCGCGGCGTCACGCAAAAAATCATAGCCCGCCTCGGGCGAATAGCCTTTAAAGGTCGCCGCGCCAGACAACTCATCCACAGCGTTATGCATAGCGCTTGTAACGGCTTTTGCCAGTGGCAGTGTTACGTCGCCAATGCCTAAACTGATAATGTCCGCTTCCGGGTGGGACTGTCTGAATGACTCTACTTTTTTACTGACGGCGGAAAACAGGTAGCTGTCTACCAGTTTGCCATAATTGGTGTTTAGTCGCACTATTGCCCTCCTTCTGCCGCCGCCTTTATAAAACCATAAAACAGGGGGTGCGGCTTATTGGGTCTGCTTTTAAATTCGGGGTGAAACTGCACTGACACAAAGAAGGGATGCTCTTTTAGCTCCACGGCCTCGACCAATAAACCGTCGGGGGATTGACCGGCTATCACCAGCCCCGCGTCGCTCATCCGCTCCCTGTAACTATTGTTAAACTCATATCTGTGCCTGTGGCGCTCGGATATCTCTTTTACAGCGTAGCATCGCTCCATTTTCGTCCCTGGCAAAATAACGCAGGGGTAAGCCCCCAGGCGCATAGTCCCGCCCTTGTTTATAACGCCGTTTTGGTCTTTCATAAGGTCTATAACGTTGTGCTCGCCGTCAGCGTAAAACTCGCTGGAGTTTGCCAACGTAAGCCCGCACATATGCCGCGCGAAATCCATCACGGCTATATGCATCCCCAAACATAGCCCGAAGTAGGGAATTTTGTTTTCGCGGGAATAGCGGCAAGCGGCTATCATCCCTTCTATGCCGCGCTGACCGAATCCGCCGGGCACGAGAACCCCATGCGCGTCTTTCAGGTATGAGCCCACGTTATCATTGTTTACCTGTTCCGCGTTTATCCAGTTTATCTCTATCTTCGCCCCCATGGCGAATCCCGCGTGCCTTAACGCCTCTATAACAGACAGATACGCGTCGTGCAGGCGCACATACTTGCCCACCATAGAGATCTTAATGGTGCGGCTCGCGTTTTTAACATTGTCGGCCAAAACCTTCCACTCACGCATGTCTGATTTGGGGTGGCTGTCACACAGTTTAAGCTCGCGGCATACCACGGTGTCCAATCCGTTGTCGCTCAACATGAGCGGCACTTCATACACATTGTCCAGGGTTAGACATTCGATAACGCAGTCGGGTTTCACATTGCAAAACAGCGATAGCTTCGCCATTATCTCACTGTTCAGACTCTCATCCGCTCTGGCTATGATTATGTCGGGCAGTATACCTACGGCGCGTAGTTCCCTTACGCTGTGCTGCGCCGGCTTACTCTTGTGCTCTCCCGATCCTTTTATATATGGTATCAGAACAAGGTGAATGAAGAGGCAGTTGTCCCTGCCTTTTTCAAGGGATATCTGCCGTATGGCCTCCAGATAGGGCTGGCTTTCTATATCACCCACCGTACCGCCAATCTCGGTGATCAAGACGTCCGAACCGTCCGCTCCATTGTGGATAAAAGATTTTATCTCGTCGGTGATGTGCGGTATAACCTGAACCGTTTGCCCCAGATAATGCCCTTCGCGCTCGCGGGATAGCACATTAAAATAAACCCGACCACTTGTTAGATTTCCATAGCGAGTCATGTTTTCGTCTATAAAACGCTCATAGTGCCCCAAGTCCAGGTCAGTCTCGGCGCCGTCTTCGGTAACGAACACCTCGCCGTGCTGGTAGGGGTTCATTGTGCCTGGGTCAACATTTATGTAGGGGTCAAGTTTTTGCGCGGAAACTTTAAGCCCGCGCGATTTCAGCAATCTTCCCAGCGAGGCGACACATATGCCCTTGCCCAATCCAGAGGCGACGCCACCTGTTACGAAAATGTGCTTAACCAATGTCAATGACCCCCTCAAATACCTTTTCAGCGGTACCAGTCATAAAAACCTCGCCATTGATTGTGCGGATAAACAGATCGCCCCCGCGCAAATGTACGGTCACGCCCTTGTCGACATCACAATATCCAATCTTGGCCGCCGCGACAGCGGCCGCGCAAGCGCCGGTGCCACACGCCAGCGTTTCGCCGCTGCCGCGCTCCCATACGCGCATGGTTACGTTGTTTGGCGTAAGCACGCGCACAAATTCCGCGTTAACAGAGTCGGGGAAATAGTCATGCTTTTCGAAAATGGGGCCTATCTTGCTCAAATCCAAAGAATAGGGGTCGTACACAAAAACGACGGCGTGGGGATTGCCCATCGAAACGCCTACAAAATAATAAACCTCTCCATCGGCAATAATGGTGTTCTGGTTGCCGTGTCTCATTTCAAATGGGATACGCATGGGTATGTCGTCATGCTCAAAACTCGGTTTACCCATGTTTACCGTAATATTATCATCCTCAAAAGTAATTATTTTTACGCCGCAGGGCGTGTCAATTTTTGCCTGGAGGGGATCTGCAAGAAGCTCGGCGTCACGCAGATATCTAGCGACGGAGCGTACGCCGTTACCGCACATGCGCGCAGCGCTCCCATCGGCGTTGTAAAGTCTCATAAAAGCGTCCGCCTTATCAGAGCGCTCAATAAGAATGATGCCGTCTCCCCCAATGCCAAAATGCCTGTCAGAGAGTTTGACGGCGTTGATTTCAGGGTTGGGAAAGGGGGCTTTAAGACAGTTGAAATAGATATAGTCGTTGCCGCAGCCTTGCATTTTTACAAACTCGAACCTCATTGTTTAACCTCCAAATCGTCCTTATGCCCTCTTACAATGTCGCGTTCGCCAGAAAAACATTTTGCGCAGAAATTGAGCCGTGAGGAAGCGCACGCGCGCTTTAGCCCCTCTATGCTTATATACCCCAGGCTATCGGCGCCTATCTGCTTGCATATATCGCACAAGCTCATATTATTGGCTATCAGGTTTTTTTCATCATCAATATCGGTGCCGTAGTGGCATGTAAACAGAAATGGAGGCGACGACACGCGAAAATGCACCTCGGTTGCTCCGGCGCGTTTCAGCGCGCGTACAAGATTGCCGCTGGTAGTTCCGCGAACTATAGAATCATCTACCAGTACAACCCTTTTGCCGGCTACATTTGCCGACAATGGATTAAGCTTAAGGTTGACCGCGTTTTCGCGCTGGGATTGTACGGGGTATATAAAACTGCGGCCTATATAGCGATTCTTGGCGAACCCTGGCACAAGGGGTATGCCGCTGGCGGCGGAGTAACCTATGGCCGCCTCAAGTCCGCTGTCCGGCACACCGCAGACGGCCTCGGCGTCTACGGGGTATTCTTCACTCAATATCTTGCCCATGTTGTAACGCGCCTCATAGACAGACAGCCCGTCGATAACGCTGTCTGGCCGCGCGAAATATACGTATTCAAAAATGCACAGGCCAGCGTCGCGGTCGTTGTTGCGCAAAATAATCTCCTCGTGAACAATCTTGCCATTGTTTAGAACTACTACCTCGCCAGGCTTCACATCACGCACAAAAGAATAGCCGCAGCTGTCAAGCGCGCAACTTTCGCTGGCGACGGCCACGCCATGCTCGTTTTTTCCTAAGCACAACGGGCGAAAACCCGTAGGATCGCGCAGGGCAATCACCTGATTGTCGCCTGTGATAAGCACAAGGCAAAACGCGCCCCGTAACATATCGCACGCGTATTTTATACCGTCCAAAATGGATCCTATCTTCATGGTATAGTACGCGATAAGGGATGAAATGACCTCGCTGTCTGACGTGGCGGTGAAGTTTAGACCAAGAGACAAAAGTTTTTCGCGCAAGTATATGGCGTTGGTGATGTTGCCATTGTGAGCCGTAGCTATTCTGCCCGTGAGGTATTCTGTGACAAAGGGCTGACCATTTTCCCATGTGTTGCTGCCTGTGGTGCTGTATCGCGTGTGGCCGATGGCGGTACGGCTGGAGGGGAAGCGCCGCAGTTTATCGCCGCCAAACACCTCGCTCACCAGGCCCATACCTTTTTGGCAGTATAGGCCATTGCCATGAAGTACAGCTATACCCGCCGCCTCCTGCCCCCTGTGCTGCAACGCCAAAAGCCCGTTGTATGTAACACCGGCGGACTCGGGGTTTGGGGCGTCCGGTTTTAGGCTTACACCGAACAACGCGCAGTATTCACGCGGTTTACGGGTTTGGCAATCTTCGTAAAGCGCCAAACCTGTTTGTGTTACGGACTTATCAAGCGCATGGAAATTTGTCGTTACATTATCTTTGGATCCGCAACATTCGACTTCATTATCTGATTTCATATGTCCGCAAAATCCCCTCTGCTATATCGCGCCTTTGTTTGCGAGTATCCATCGCCTGTTTTTCTATATATTTATGCGCCTCGCTTTCTGACATTGCCAGTGTAGTGACCAACAACAATTTCGCGCGGTTAATGACGCGCATATCTTCTATACGCTGCATGAGCTTGGTATTTTCTGATTTTAACCGCCGCACTTTGGTGTCAGCAGCCTTCGCCATTTTCACTGCGGCTCTGAACAGTTGGCGATCTATGGGTTTTGGCACGGTGATAACCCCAACGCGTTCCATGTGCGACGAAACCTCGTCATATATATCACGCTTTACAATGATTATCACCTGCGACATGTCTTTAGCGAACGCCGCGCACATCGACTCGCCCGACTCGTCCCTAAGCGGGCTGTTAACAATGGTCACGTCGTAATATTCACCTACCGCCTTTTTTCTCGCGTCGGCGCAGCTGGACACAACTGTCATTTCATGGACGCCGGCGGCTTTCAACGTTTCTTGTATGAAAGCGGTCGCGTTTTCGGAGCTGGAGACAATTAACGCGCTTTGGATAAAAATCCCCCCTCCTGAAGGCTTAATTTACATGCGCTATCTCAAATATTGAGTGTATAGCGAGTGGTATGGATTTTTCGCGTTGGGGCGCAAAACGAAAAAGTTGCCACTCAGCAGTTCATCGGCGTCGCAACCGAATAATTGCGCGAATGCTCGCACATGCCCCCGTATATCGTCAAGATTACTCGCCGTGTCTATGCTCACTTGCGCGGGCAAATTTTTGGGCTCTTCGTCTGAACGAATGTAGATCTCGCCGCCGTGCATCCCTGTACCGGTAAAGTTGCCCACAGGCGCTTGCCCCCGCAGCCCGATTCCCAATACCACTATAGTGCCGCCGGCCATGTATTCGCCCAAAAAGCTTCCGCAACTCTCGCCAATGACGATCACAGGGCTTTTGTCCTGATATTGCTTCATGTGAATACCTGTGCGATAACCCGAACACCCCTTAACGCAGATTAAGCCCCCGCGCATACCGTAGCCTAGAGCGTCGCCCGCGCTGCCGTGAACTATTACCCGCCCATCATTCATCGTGTCGCCAACCGCGTCTTGCGCGTTGCCGTTAACAATAATTTCCGCGCCGTCCATATAGGCGGCCAGGGCATTGCCGGGCGTGCCGTTAATGGTAAGCCGCCTTCCCTCCGCTCCGGCGGCGATATACCTTTGCCCCGCCGCATTATTTATAACTATTTCAGTCGCGTTTGTCGCGCGTAATTTGTCGTTGAGCTCTTTAAATGAAAGCCCTTCGGCGCTGATAGAGAGCACATCCGCCGTTGGCGAAACATCACGCATAGCGCACCACCCCAAGCATGGATTTGCGTTCCGCCCTGGAAAAGGCGGCCAGTGACGGGTCATCAAATATCATTTGAGCTATATTGTCCAGCGGGGTCTTTTCGCGTATAAGGCTTGTATATATCCCCGCGCGATTGGGGGAGTTTATCAGCATGAAACCCTTAAGCAGGTTATCTTGCGCGAAGAATAACCTGTACGTCTCTCCCTCGCTACGTTCGATCTTGTCGCCCACATATGACCCTGCCGTTAACACATGACACCCAAAAAAACCAATGGCGTTAAGCGGCATGGCCTTATTAAATTCCGCGTTGCCGCCAGCCATGTTAATACCCGCCGTTTCACCCTGCATGTAGGCGTTGGGCAACACCGCGAGCACACGATTGGCCTCGAGGGATATATCAAAACTCTCCGCGCAGTCTCCCGCCGCAAAGATATCATTTATTCCCGTTCGCATTTTGGTATCGGTGATAATACCGCGATTTACCAGCGGTTTATCTTTCTCCAGAGCTTTGACTAAACCTGTGTTGGGTTTAACGCCTACCGCCAGAACAAGCGCGTCGAATTCAACGTGCTCACCGTTCTTGAGCGCGGCGCGATTAACCTCGAAATTATCCACGCTTGTGCCCAGCTTAAACGATACGCCCTTACTTTCCAGGTGACGCCGCACTATTGCCGCGCCTTTTTCATCCAAAATGCTGGAGAGTATTCTGTCGGTGAGATCGACTACGGCAACGGATCTAACGCGCCCCAAAATGCCCTCGGCGCATTTAAGGCCTATTAAGCCCGCGCCAATGATCAGCACCCGCGATTGATCGTCTACTGCCCGCTCCAGCGCCCTCGCGTCGTCTAAACTCATGAAAGAGAACTTCTTTTCGACTGTATCCAACCCGGTCATAGGCGGCACAAACGGGGAAGAACCCGCCGCCACAAGCAGTTTATCATAGTTGATCTTGCTTTCAGAGGAAAGGCTGATCGTTTTTTCAGTGGGATCGATGGCTGTAACCCTGTGCGGCGCAAGCAATGTTACGTTATTATTCTCATAAAATGTATCGGGCCGGTATTTCATCAGCTGCTCGTTCGTTTTGCCCAACAGCAGGTACGAGATCAGCGGGCGCGAATAGGTATGGTGCGGCTCGTCCGATACGATCACTATTTGCGAGGACTCATCCATTTGGCGAATACCCTCTACCGCGCCGATTGCGGCGGCGCTGTTTCCTATTATGACATACATAACCCTTACCCCCTGTCCTCATACACTATCGCCGCGTTAGGGCAATTTTTTGCGCACTGCGGCTCGCCAGAGGTCGTGTTAAGGCATAGCTCGCACTTCTGCATTACCTTGCCGTCGTCGGCAGGCGCAACGCAGCCATAAGGGCAAGACAGCACGCAGGTGTAACAGCCTATGCATTTTTCCTGATCGATCTGGATAACGCCATCTTTTATCGACAACGCGCCCGTTATGCAGCCTTTTACGCAATAGGGTTCCACGCAATGGCGGCAGGACACGGCGAAGTGGACCTCCGCGCCCTTGGAATCGTACTTCTCGGCGTCCTCAATGTGGATACGCGGGTTTATTTGCTTATCTTTCAGCGCGAGCGCCATGCTTGCGCCGCCCGTTTGCGCAAACGCGCAGTAATATTCACACAGGTGGCAGCCAAGGCACCATTCTTCATTTACATATATTCGCCGCATATCACTCTCCCGCGTGCTTTAAGCCCAGCACGCCCAGCTCGGTCTCATTAAGCCCCACGCCGCGTAACATAAGGCGGTTGCCCTTGAGGCTCTCAATAGAGTTAATACCCATACCGCCCATAATCTCCATTATCTCGTGCTGCCAGGCGCGCATAAGATTAACGAGCCGTTTGTAGCCCACATTTGGATTAAGGCGTTTAACAAGGTCAGGCTCCTGTGTCGCTATGCCCCAGTTACATTTACCCGTTTGGCACGCGCGGCACAAATGGCAGCCCAGCGCAAGCAGCGCGGCCGTGCCCAGATACACCGCGTCCGCGCCCAGTGCGACGGCTTTTACTATATCGGCGGAAGAGCGTATGCCGCCGCCCGCGATAATGCCCACCCGCTCACGTATACCCTCTTGCCGCAGGCGCGTATCGACCGCAGCAAGCGCGAGCTCTATCGGGATGCCCACGTTGTCGCGTATTCGGGTAGGGGCCGCGCCGGTGCCGCCCCGGAAGCCGTCCAGGGCTATAATATCCGCCCCACTACGGGCTATGCCGCTGGCGATGGCGGCCACGTTGTGTACCGCCGCTATCTTTACGATAACGGGCTTGGTGTAGGCCGTGGTTTCTTTTAGAGAATAAACCAGTTGACTCAAATCTTCTATGGAATATATATCGTGATGGGGCGCGGGGGAGATCGCGTCAGAACCCTCGGGTGTCATACGTGTGCGTGAAATGTCGTCTACAATCTTTTTGCCCGGTAAGTGACCGCCAATACCCGGTTTCGCACCCTGCCCCATTTTTATCTCTATAGCCGCGCCGGCGTACAGATAATCTTTATGAACGCCGAACCGCCCGGAAGCTACTTGCACTATGGTATTTTTTCCGTATCTATAAAAATTCTCGTGCAGCCCGCCTTCACCGGTGTTATAAAATATACCCAGCTCTTCCGAAGCGCGCGCCAAGGATTCGTGGGCGTTATAGCTAATCGACCCATAACTCATGGCCGAAAAAAGCATAGGCATGGCAAGGGCAAGGTGAGGGCCAAGGTTGCTTTGCAACTTGCCGTCAGGCCCACGTGTCAGCTTTTCGGGCTTGGAGCCCAAATAGACGCGTGTTTCCATAGGCTCGCGCAGAGGATCGATGGATGGGTTGGTGACTTGCGACGCGTTGATTGTGATCTTGTCAAAATATATGGGATACGGCTCCGGATTGCCCATGCTGGAGAGCAACACGCCACCCGTGCTCGCCTGTGTTATGATCTCGTTAATCTCTTTTTTTGTCCAATTGTTATTTAATTTGTATGTATTGTTGGATTGGACAATTTTCAAACTCTTGGTAGGGCACAGGAGAACGCAGCGCTGGCAGTCCACGCACTGTGTGCTGTCCGCAAGCAGACGAGCGGGAGTGATTTCGGGATGGTACGAATGAACGCCGTTGGCGCACTGGCGTTCGCATACACGGCAGTTAACGCATGTCGTATCGTTACGCACAACCTCGTATTCGGGAAAAAAGTCATATACTCCCATATCCATCCTCCGTTCCATTCAGCGTCGCGATAAATGGCTCGCCGCCCATGGGCGCGTATATCTTGTCCAGCACGGGCGCTATGATACGTATGGCGGATTCTTCGCTGGCAATGTAGACCATATCGTCCTTTTCGCCCACAACCATGCTTCGCAGTTTCAGTCGATCATTAAGCGCCATTATGCCATTCTCAAATCCGACGATGATAGAAAACGGGCCATTTATTAGCAGCGCGCTAAACGCCATTCGCAGGTATTGATGTAACGCCCTGTCTTGCTCAGGCATACGTTCGATGGTCTGCCAAAACGGCGCCGCGATAACCCACGCGCTTTCTTGCATTGTGAGCCCTTTTTTGCGGTGAAGATAGTCTATGATGTAGGCTATGACCTCCGTGTCGGTTAGCAGGGCGCATTTATAACCATACATTTCGATTGCGCGGCGGTTGGCATCATACGACGATATCTCGCCGTTGTGAATTACTGTGTAATCCAACAGGGAAAAAGGGTGTGCCCCGCCCCACCAGCCGGGGGTATTAGTGGGGTATCGCCCGTGCGCAGTGAAGCAGTACCCATAATAGTCTTCGAGCATATAAAAACGCGCTATGTCTTCCGGATAGCCCACACCTTTAAATACGCCGAGGTTTTTTCCGCTACTAAACACGAAACAGCCTTTGTAGTCAGAGTTAATGGTAAAAACGCATTGAGCCACATACTCTCGCTCATCCATTTTGCTTATATAATGAGACGTGAACGGCAATACAAAATACCGCCATATAAGCGGCTGCTCGGTGATGTTCGCGACATGGCGGGTAGGTATTTCACTGGAATGAGCGATTTCAAAATGCTTGTCAAGGAACGCTTCGCAACGGCGCTGCGCTTCTATGTCGTCAAAGAAAATGTGAAAGGCATAGTATTCTTTAAATTCGGGGTAAATACCGTAGGCCGCAAACCCTCCCCCAAGCCCGTTGCTTCGATCGTGCATAATCTCTATGGATTTAATGATGTCTTCGCCAGAAAACCTCTTGCCATTTCTTGAAAACATACCCGAAATAGCGCAGCCGGATGGAATACGTACCATACCCTCCGACATCGGTTTCAGCTTTACCATTTATGTCATCCTCCGTTCCGTTTCTATTCCGTTTCTATGTATATATCGTCAATACAGCAATCTTACAAGATAGAAAGTCTGTTGTCAATGGTTGGATATTTCTGCGAAATTCTGTGTGTGTTCGCAAAAAAACTCTAAAAAACCGCTGACTATTCTATGGGCATTTGCTCCGCCTCGTCGGTTTTTGTAGGCACGCTCGTATCCGAAAGCTCTTCCAGCCTGGGCAGTTCGTTTATGACACTCATACCAAAATATCGCAAAAACTCATCTGTAGTGCCAAATAATAGAGGCCGCCCGGGACCATCCAGTCTGCCTACTTCGGTGATCAAATTATACTCCAGCAGTCGATTAACGGCGTGATCGGCGTTAACGCCACGGATTTCCTCTATCTCCAATCGGGTAACGGGCTGTTTATAAGCGATAATTGACAGGGTTTCCAGCGCGGATTGAGTAAGGCTTCTGCGTACCGGAGCCGCCACCAGTTTTTTTATGTCATCGTAGTATATGGAATTGGTGCGGAGTTGATAGGCGTCGTTAACGCCAATGAGCGAAAATCCGCGTCGCTCCAGCTGATAGGTTTGCGCCATGCTTTGCAACAGCTCGCGCACAACCTTAACAGAAAGCCCCATCGCCATAGACAGCATCGCGGCGGGTACGGGAGCGCCGCTCGCGAACAACATCGCTTCCAGTATCAGCGCGTCGTTTGTCACGTTTATTCTCCTTTGCGGGTTACTGTTCACCAGTATGGGACGCTGCCTACAGCGTCCCGTTGCTGAAAAATATCAGGTACGTCCCCCTGGCACACCGCTCCCCTCCCCGCTCAGGCTCCTATCTCCTCATCCAGCTTAACAGATATGAGCTTTGACACTCCTACCTCTTGCATGGTAACGCCGTATAGTACATCTGCGGCGTACATCGTGCCCTTGCGGTGGGTTATTAAAATAAATTGCGTACTGGCCGATACCCGGCGTATATAGTCCGCAAAGCGGGCCACGTTAGCCTCATCCAGCGCCGCCTCTATCTCATCCAGAATACAAAAGGGAGAGGGCTTTACGCGCAATATGGCGAACAGCAGCGCGGCGGCGGTGAGCGCGCGCTCCCCTCCTGACAGCAGAGACATACTTTGCAAATTTTTTCCCGGCGGTTGAGCTACAATCTCTATGCCCGTTTCCAAAATGTCTCCCTCGTCGTCAAGAATCAGTTTGGCTGTGCCGCCTACAAACATCTCGCCAAAAACAATATTAAAACTGGTAGATATGATCTCAAATTGCTCTCGAAAGCGTCGCGTCATCAGTTCCGTCAAGTCTGCTATCACGGCATTAAGCTTCTCATGCGCCGCAAGAATATCTTCGCGCTGCGACTTGAGAAACTGGAAACGCTCGTTAGTCGCCTTGTATTCATCTATAGCGCCAACATTAACGTCGCCTGTCTCTGTTATCTCCTGCTTTAGTCGCCGCTCGTCGCGCTTAAGCTGGCTGGCGGTCATGTCCAGTTTCTTTATCTCCCTGGCGGTCTGCGGGGTTACTCTATACTCGTCCCATATCTCATCGTATAACCTGCGGTTTTCGCTTTCCAGGTGCTCTTTCTTTACATTGAGCATGGCGATATTTCCGTTTAATTGATTTATCGTTTCACTAACCTGGCGCAAGCGGGATTCCAATTCCGTTTGCTTCGTTCGCAGGCTGTCGAGCTTGCCTGTAAGCGCCAAGATGCTATCAAGCAGACCGAGCGCGCGTTCTTTTACCTTAGCCAATGCCTCTTCCCGCGATTGTATCGCGCGTTGCTTACCTTCCCGCTCCGCGAGGCTCAACACTATACCGCGCTCGCAACGTTCCTTTTCCGCCGCGCTTTTTATTATGTCGCGCTCCAGCTTTTTGACATTGTCAACAGTGTTAATAATCCTTTGCTCCAAACCGCTGATAAGCACCTTAAGATCGGTCAGCGATCGCGCGAATCCGTCGCGCATATCACGTTCTTCGGACATGTTGCTTTGATATTGTCCCCGTTGTCTGTGCGCCTCTTCTATTTTTGAGTCCAGCCCAGCCAGCGCCGCGCGAAGCGGCTCTATCCGCGCCAGAGCGTCGTTTTCGCGCGCCAAATGAATGTCAACCTCCGCTTGAATATTTGCCTGCTTCTTTAGCAATTCAGCTATAGCCGCTTGCAACGAACTGGCTATGTTGGCTTTATTACTCTTATCCATCAATAGTGACTGCCATTCGCCGCGCAGTGACACTACCCTTTCGGCCTCTGCTTTTATACGCTGTTTTATCTCATCAAGCTCTTTGTCTATCTTGCCGCTTTCCGCCGTGAAGGCACAGACCCGCTCTTTCAGCTCGCGCATCTCTCTTGTGCGGCTCAAAATATCGCTTTTTCCATTACCGCCGCGCCCGCCGCTTATAGAGCCGCCTGTATGGAACATCTCTCCCTCCAGGGTAACAATGGGCACGGTTTTGTACTTGCGAAACATGGCAAGGGCGGTCTTCGCGTCTGTCGCGACAATCATTCCGCCCAATAGATAGGCAAACACATTCTCGAGCTTCTTGTCATATGTAACCAAATCCTTCGCGAGTCCTAAAATGCCCGACTCTGCAAAGATATTGCGTTTATCCTTGTTTACAGCTCGCGGCGTCACCGCGTTAAGCGGCAAAAACGTCGCCAGCCCTTCGTTATTCTTTTTGAGAAATTCTATCGCGGCAAGAGCGTCTTTCTCTGTGAGCGTCACAATGTCTTGCACCGAACTGCCCAGAGCCGTCGCTATCGCGACTTCGTGTTCTTTCTTCATCGTGATCAATTCGCCAACCGCCCCAACGGCGCCAGGCAAATGCTCCCTGTTTTTGAGTACCGCTCTTACGCCGCGTTTGTAACCCTCAAAGTCCTTGTCCAATTCGCTCAATGCTTTAAGGCGGCTTTCCGCCTCATTAAGTTTTTTGGCCTTGCTTGAGGCTAAAACGCCCAGCCGTTCCACCTCTTCTTGCAGCTTATCCCTGTTAGACTCCAGGGTCTTAATCCTTTTGAGCAAGAATTCCAGGCGGGAGTTTGTGTCGGTCAGCGCTTCTTGGGCCTTGTCGAATTCAGTGGTCTTTGCCTCGATATCTGTTGTACAGATCCGTAACTCGTCTTCCAGCAAACCTCGCCGCTCACCCGACATTTCGATGGAGTCCTCCAGCCGGTTTATCTGCCCTTTCACCTCGGCAGATTGACGTACAAATTCCATCAATGCAGAGTTTATCTCTTCATATGCCTTATCGCTCTCGCGCAAACTGGCGGAAAAATCGTCAAACTCTTTCTGGCTTGCCGTCAATTGCTCCATTCGCTCAAAAAGTTCTTCCTTCCACTCACACTCTTGTACCTGTTGCGCCGCCAGCTCAGTTTTCAGCTCTTCGGCGTGATGAACATGATCGGATATCTCATTCGCAAGCCGTCGCTCATCGGCCAGCATGTTTTTTATATGCTCTTCCGTTACCCTAATGCCTATGCTGATATCTTCCGCTTCGTGGTTTAGCAGGTCTTTATCGTTATTATACAGGGCCAGTGACCCTTCCGCTTCGGCAATCTCCTCGCCAAGGCGTTGCCGCGTGTCACTCAGATGATTTTGTCGAGCCTGTTCCGAATCCAATTGAGCGGACAGTACGCGAATGTTTTCGCCAAACTCGCTTATGCCAGCCTTGCCCGCGTCCGCTTGTATCATAAAACTGTTAATCGTCACGATTTTAAGCTGCTCGCGCAAATCAAGATATTTTTTTGCCTTCTCGGCTTGCTCCGCCAATAATTCGACGCGCCCTGACAACTCCTCGATGATATCTTCCACGCGCCGCAAGTTGACTTTTTCGCGTTCCAACCGGTTCGACGCCTCTTGCTTGCGTGACTTATACTTGACAATACCCGCCGCTTCTTCAAATATGTTGCGTCTGTCTTCACCGCGCGCGCTAAGTATCTCGTCGATTTTGCCCTGCCCAATAATGCTGTAGCCCTCGCGCCCGATGCCTGTATCCATAAAAAGTTCGTGAATATCTTTAAGCCGGCAGGTCTCGCCGTTGAGTTTGTATTCACCCTCGCCAGAACGATACATACGCCGCGTGACCACGATGTCGGTGTAGTCAGAGTCGATAGTCCTGTCGGCGTTATCCAGCACAATGGAGACCTCTGTAAACCCAAGGGAACGCCTGTGTTCCGTACCCGCGAATATCACGTCTTCCATCTTGCTCCCGCGCAGACTCCTTGCGCTTTGCTCTCCCAAAACCCAGCGAACCGCGTCGGAGATGTTGCTTTTGCCGCTGCCGTTAGGCCCTACCACGGCTGTCACGCCCGGAACAAATTCAAGCCGTATTTTTTCGGGGAAAGATTTAAAGCCTGTTAATATCAATGATTTAAGATACATCCATATCACCAAATCTATATGCGTGTGCTTATGACCCTCTTCCGGCTCCCGTCTCCCGACTTGCGCCCCGTCATATCCTTCGTGTGATAAACCTATCCCAAATGTAAACAGCGCGATGGCGAGATTTTTTTATATCATCCAAAAATTCCTCCGCGCACAAGCGCAGCAAGGAGCTTTCTCCCGCTGTAATGCTGCCGTCGCCATACCTGGCTTTATAGTAAATGGGTACTATATCGTCCATATATATTGTCTGATTAACCCAGGTGAAGCGTTTGCCAACGCGCCTTGCAAAATCCGCCGGGGTTTCATTTAACCGCAGGGGATAATGCACATACGACGCCATTTTCATGATATCCTGCATATAACCTATAGCTTGATTGTTCAGCGTGGCCTTAACGAGCTTTGCGCGGCGAATATCCACACGCGCGACGCCATAAAACAATATTCCCAACACGAAAAGCAACACCAACGCCGCGACAACTGTCATGGCTGTAAGCGTGTTTATTTCAGCCCCGTCGTTTTCTTCTACCGTCGCCGGCACGGTTGGCGGCAGATAATATCCCGCCTTGTCGCCAAGCATTTCCTGTATATAATCCTCATAATAGGGGTCGGAAGCGAAATCTGGCGAAAATACCGTGTCATTCGGAGTTTGTGACTCTTCACCCATGCTTATATAATAAGGCAAGGTCGGTTCGAAGCGCGCCCAGCCAAAGCCTTCAAAAAAGACCTCTACCCAGGCGTGCGACTGCATACCGGTTATCTCATACACGCCGTTAGTTTTTTCGGCGGGCATGACGTAACCCTCCATAAATTTCGCGGGCAAACCGATAACGCGGCATAATACCGCCATTGCGCTGGCATAGTACGTACAGTAGCCTTCTTTACCCTCAAAAAGAAAATAATCAACAAAATCTTCGCCTTCGGGCACTTCATCAGGGGTCAGGGTGTATGGAAAGACGGCCAGATACGCCTCAATGGCGCGGGCTTTATCATAATTATTATCCGCGTCCTTTGTTATATCAAAAGCCAGATTTTGCACGCGCGGCGTAATGGTGTTAGGCAGTTGGGTATATATCTCACTTATCTCCTCCGCTTCCGGTATCAGTCGATCATTAAAAAGGTCAACAAGCCATTCATATTGAGCGTCCTGTCTCAACGAGGCGTATAAAGAATACATGGCCCAATTACGGCGCAAGTTATAGGCGGGTATCTCGTCTGTCCTTGTCACCACGGTATTGCTGCGGCCAATGGTCAATTCGGCGCGATCGGTCTCATCGTAGATCATGCTGCTGTAAAAGTCGTATACAAAAAACTTGTTTTCGACCGCCGCTTTTAACATACCGGGTTCGGATGAACGCAATAATGACTCCACGTCATCATTTGCATAGTCTATATCGGCATATTCGAAAGAATATTGCGCGTTTGCGGGTAGCACGTCAGAAAGGTATATGTCTCCGTGGCCCGTTTGGTAGGTGTCAAGGGTAGTATCCAATGAGTAGCTAAAGTAACGGTGGGGACGAAAAATCGTGCCTGTTCGCTTTTTGCCAATGTTTATGGTCAGTTGACGCAAAGTATAGTAATCGCTATCGCTTTTTGGCACGGCGGCAAAGTTAACGTTCATGAGATCAAACTCCGAATCCCGCGCGGTGGTAGAAACCTGGCGCCGACGATCACTAAGGCTGTCGATCCACTGGGAGCCTGTGTATGTATCCATAGTCAATCCAGACAGGTATGTACGCCTATCGGCGTCTACAGTCATAATAAGATTATTATTGAGCGATATGCTGCCGCCCAGTTTCGACTGCCCATTGCTAAAGCCCGTCAGGTCAAAGGTATAATATTTTGGGTTGAATAGGAGGTAGAAAAAATCATTGGCGCTATCCAGCGGATCCTGAAAGAATTCTATCGCCCTGTTGACGCTCCATTCCGTTTTCATCGGCGGAATGAAGAACGCCCCCGCAAAGATAACCGCGCACAAAGGCATTATACGCAGAGTGATTTTATTGGCGTCAGGTTTATTCTCGTTAAGATACTTGAAGAGCAGTGTACAAAAGCAGAAGGCGAATATCAAGAACGCCTCATCCGATTGCTTGTAACCCATTATCCAGTTGAGGATAAACAACCCGAACCCCAATAGGCATACAAACAAAAACTGGTATGTTACATACAAAGACAGAGCTATGTACACTGATATAATAAGCACTGTTAACCATGTCACCGCCATGCCGTAGTCTGGAGTGAACGGAATGTAACCGCGCACGAACAGGTTAAGCTCCATTAAAAACTCTGCGGACGCGTTAAAAGTTTCTGAACCGGCAATTCTTTCTTCCCAATTTAACGCGGCAACGCCAAGCGCAATAACCACAAGGACGACAGCGACGATGAATGTATATTTGTTGTAAAAAATGATGCCGAGCAGGGTAAGCGAAGCAAGAATGGCGACGGCAAGCCGCGCGCGATCGACGGGTATAACCGTCGCGTTGATAATACTCAGGCTTAGCGCGTAGACAACCAGACCGCCGATTATATAAAATACAACCACATCAAACCAATTGCGGCGCATAACTCACCTCCATGAAAACCCGCTCCGCGTTTTATCAATATCAGGCGCGCTATCGAGCGTTCGCGGACCATCCGTGCCCAAACACCTCTGGCAAATTTGCGCCAATGTCGCAGCGTATAAGCGTAAGACCCGAATCCAGCATTCTCACGGCGATTACGCCTTCATCCTCACAGGGCACATGAATAACAACGACATAATGACCGAAGGCTTTCGCGCGCAACAACACATCCAGCAATTTACCGTCAAGCGTTGACGCGATAACGACGATGTTGCATCCCAACGCTTCTTCATTAAGGAATAATTGCAGGCGGCGTTCCATCAAATCCTTTTCGTCGTCAAATGGTACGCAGGCGGCCGCAGAATACAGGCGCTCGAAATCCCTCATGCCGCGAGCCGATATCTCCTCATGCCCAAGCCGGATATTGACAGGTATGTGCCTGGCCAAACAATAGCGGCATACGCTTACCGTAAGCTCCGCGATTTTATCCTCCGCCTCCAACCGAAATTGAGTCGCGCCGTGTATCCCGCGCGTATCGACAAAGACAGTCGCCGCGCTAAACGCGCTGCTTTCAAACATTTTTACTATTAACTCATTTCGCTTGGCACTAGCTTTCCAATGGATACGCCTCATACTATCCGACGGTTGGTAAGGGCGCAGATCCGCCAAGCTGGCGTAATCCTCACTCATTAGAGCGAAATGTGAATAGGCGGACGATATGAGGTTGTAGGACAGCGGAAAGCTATGAATGTCAATAATCTGCGGGTAGACTGTAACAGTCGCGGGGTTTGACATAGGCTTATAAATCCATTTAGACAAATTTATCCTAAACAGCCCAAGATAATCGGTAGCGTAAACCTCACCGGGCGACAAATGATACACCCCCCTATGCGCGAACGAAACATTCATTTCATCCGTTACCGTCTCTTGTGATTTTATGGAGAACGATACAGGGGCGAGCGGTTTGCGTGTGCTGACGGCTGGCCGCGTGTAGGAGAAAGACGGAACAAAAAGCAGACCCTTGTTAAATATGGTAATAGTGTACTTTGACTCCTCACCGATTATCAACGAACTTGAGCCCAGCTGCTGCGTTATTTTTAAGAATCGCGCTGATATGGCGTTAAGCGCCATTGCCACTACCGGAAAAATCAACAAAGCATAAAACAAGGTGATAACTGTCTGCGCCTTGGTAAAAAACAGGAGAATAAAACAGAGAACCAGCGCAATGGCATACAGCACACGATTCTTGATCATACGTCTTCTAATCATATGGAGGGAACGCGAACAATTTCCAGAGCGTGGCGAACAACGTCCGCAGCTGTTATCTTTTTCACACGGCTCTCCTGCTTTAGCAGTATGCGATGTGTAAGCACGTGAGGCGCCACTTTAATCACATCGTCGGGTATGACATATTCACGCCCCTGATATAACGCCCACGCCTTAGCCGATTTGTATAGATAAAGCGACGCGCGAGGGCTTGCGCCAAGCGTTACATCTTCCATAACGCGAGTGCAGCGCGCCAAATCTACAATGTAACCGTTCAAATGCGTGTCAACATACACGGCATCTACGGCGTGCTGCAACGTTTTTATTTGTGCTTCATCGGCGACGGCGCGAAGCGTGTCCAAAGGGCTGCCGGCTTTAAAACGGCTTAACATTTTACTTTCGTCGCTTGCGCTGGGGTAGCCGAGCGTCACACGCAAAAAAAATCTGTCCAACTGCGCCTCCGGCAAGGGATATGTACCAAGGTACTCCACGGGGTTTTGCGTCGCGAGCACCATAAACGGTTCTGGAACGGGGTATGTCACGCCGTCTACCGTAACTTGATTCTCTTCCATAACCTCCAGTAAGCTGCTCTGCGTTTTGGGGCTGGCGCGATTTATCTCATCGGCGAGAACGAATTGGCTCATCACCGCGCCGGGCTTATAGTCAAAATCGCCGCTTTTGGGGTTATAAATAGAAAAGCCCGTTATGTCGCTGGGCATAATATCAGGTGTAAATTGTACGCGCCTAAACGTGCACGCGCAAGACTTGGCAAGCGCTGCGGCGAGGCTTGTTTTGCCCACGCCCGGCACGTCTTCTATGAGCACATGGCCACGACACGCCAGCGCGTTTACAGTGAGTTCAACAGCCAGACGTTTGCCTATAATAACCTGCTCTACACTTCTAATAAGATCACGCATGATGCGAAGCGCATCAGAGGCAGTGTTGGTGTTTGCCATATCATTCGGCTCCTGTGACAAGTATAGCTCCGCGTTTTCACACAGTGTTTGAGGTTATTTTAGCATAAAAAAATCGGCTTGACAAACAAAACCGCTTGCGTTGATTATGGCTTTTTCCTACGATGATTTGTTCTCCAGAAAACAAACGTTTATTCTTTCACCAAAAACATGATATAATATAAACAATCGCAACGGCGGATGAGCTGTATGTAAATGATTAACATTTAGCCAAAAACAACAATCAAAATCAGGAGGTACTCTATGAAGATAATCGAAATTGCCGCGCCTTTTCCGCATGTTACCCTTACCGGATACCTGCACGACGATCCAACCGAATGGTACACTACGGAAAGATGGCCGGCAATGCTGGTGCTACCCGGCGGCGGCTACACCATACTCGCCACGCACGAGGGCGAGCCTATAGCGACCAAGTATTACGCCGAGGGTTTTAACGCTTTTGTGCTGCGCTACACCGTGTACGACCCGGAGCAATCGCAAGATCCATTGGGGCTTGTGCCTTTGCGCGACGCGTCGTGGGCTGTGCAAACCATTCGCGAAAACGCCTCCACCTGGCGTGTAGACACAAACCGCGTATCGGCGCTGGGATTTTCCGCTGGAGGACATTTAGCGGGCAGTTTGGCAATTTTATGGAATCATCCCAAGCTGGAAGAGATATGGGACGCCAACAACGGGCTTAACCGCCCGGACTCTGTCGTGCTGTGCTATCCTGTTATCACCGCCGGTAAATTCTCGCACAAGGGATCCATCTTTATGTTGGCGGGCGACAGCGACCCCGAATTGTTTTCGCTTGAAAAGCACGTCGGCAAACATACCCCGCCCGTATTTTTGTGGCACACGGTGGATGACGCCGCCGTTCCCATAGAAAACTCTCTGCTGTTGCTTGGCGCGCTCAAAAAACACGGCGTACCATTCGAATGTCACCTCTTTGCCACGGGCGAGCACGGCATTGGCCTTGCCAATGGCTACAGCGGACGCAAGCAAGATCACATAGCCCAGTGGTTTGACTTAAGCGTGCAATGGCTTAAGGGTTTATAACGATCTGAAGCAATGCCGCGTACCATATTTTTTTCTCTCGCCGCAAAATTGTTTTGCGGCTTTTCTACGCCATATTTTTTTGCCGCGATTATCTGCGTTGGCTTAGACTTTTTTTACTTCACATAGTATAATAATATATCAAAGGAGGCGGCAATGGTGGATGATATAAAGAATAGCCTGACTAAATTCGCGCGCAACGTGGGTAGAACTTCCAATGAACTTTTAAAAAGCACCAAGTTGCAACTCAGCCTCAGCAACGAAGAAGAGGAGCTAAAAAGGCTATATACAGAGATCGGGAAAAAGGTACACGAAATTTATCAATACGGCGGCAGCTTGGGTAAATTTTTTGATGAAAAATATAAAGATATTGTTCAACAGGAGGAAAAAATAAACGACCTGCGCGATCAATTAAATATAGTCAAGGGCGTTAAGACATGCGCCCGGTGTGGCGCGCAGATGCAGCGTTCAGTGGTTTTTTGCCCCAAATGCGGGGCAAAGGTGGGCGAGGATGTGGAGTCTGCTCACGCGAGCGCCGAAGCAAGGGAAACGATCGCCTCTGACTATAGACCGCCAGTTGGCCGCTCGCTGCCGTCAGATTTCGAACCAGAGGCGGGCAGAACATCTGCGGCCAGCGGGAGCTATCCCGCCGTGCCTGCCGCGAGTGGATCGGGCATCGCCGATAAATCTGCGGGAAAGCCCGCGCCGACGCACAAGACATGCCGCCATTGCGGTGCAAAAAACGAGCTTACAGCCATATACTGCCTCACCTGCGGCAGGATCATTTAGAATCTATCAAATAGGCACGACCTCCGCAGTCGTATCATATTTGACGGTTGCGGATGGACGTGTTGAGAAATGTCTGGAGGAATTGTTATGACGCCGCGTATTGTCGTTGTCGCCGGATATCTCGCGGCGGGTAAATCCACATTTGCGCGGCGTTTATCAAAAGCGGCGGGTGTTCCGCGCCTTATAAAGGACACATTCAAAAGCGCGTTGTGCGCCAGTGTGAGTATAAGCGGCAGAAGCGACGGAAGACGCTTTTCCGCTGTCACCTTTGATGCCATAATGTACGTTGCGGAACGATTAATCGAAACAGGTTATCCTGTTATAATTGAGGGAAATTTTGTTCCGCATGGCGTTAAAAAAACCGATGAAGCCGGCGCTATAAGGGCCTTGATTGATAAATACATGTGTCGTTCGCTTACATACAAATTTGTGGGCGATACCAAGGTTTTGCACGAGAGGTTTATTAAGCGCGATATACTGCCCGAACGAGGGCGGGCAAACATGATGTTTTATGAAATGCCATACTGTGAGTTCGATACATGGTGCCATGCGCTTGACGCCTTTGACATTGGTGGTGAAGTCATTGAAATTGATACCACGAACTTTAACTTGGTAGACTTTGAGCGGCATATTAAAACCGCGCGAAAATTCCTGCTTTAACCTTTGCGTAAAATTAACAAATAATTTACTTGATTGTGCGCCGCTTTCGTTTATGATTAATACACGGAGGGATGATAAAATATGCGTAATAACTTTGATGAACAGCTTGATAAACTCAACAACATGCTAATAGAAATGGGCGGACTTATCGAAACGGCCATCAATAGGGCAATGTCCGCTATGGAAAATCAGAATGTGGAAGAAGCCTACAAGGCTATCGAATTTGATAACGAAATAGACGCCATGGAAAAAGATATAGAACAGCTTTGCCTGCGATTGCTATTGCAGCAGCAGCCAGTCGCGAAGGATCTAAGGCTTATCTCCTCCGCCCTCAAAATGATCACCGACATGGAGCGCATAGGCGATCACGCCGAGGATATATCCGAAATGGTTATTCTTTTGTCTAAAGAGCCATATATCAAAAAATTGGTACACATACCCCAAATGGCCCAAGACGCCATTAAGATGGTCACAGACGCCATAGACGCCTTTATCTGGCACGACCTCGAAAAGGCCGCTTCTGTCAAACGCGCCGACGATGTGGTTGACAGACTCTTTGACATGGTAAAATTTGATCTGATAGACATGATACGCGCGGACGGCAATAACGGCGAGCAGGCCATAGACCTTATCATGATTGCCAAGTATCTGGAGCGCATAGGCGACCATGCGGTCAACATCGCCGAGTGGGTAGCGTTTTCCATAACAGGCACACATGCACTGAAACATCTTGCCTCACGAGCGACCGATGGCGACTGAACCGCGTATCTACATTGTCGAGGACGACGAAAACATAAGGGAACTGGTAATTTACGCGCTTAAGGCCAACGGCTTTGACGCGAGCGGGTTCGGAAGCAGCGCGGAGTTTTTTGAGGCGTACACAAGCGCTCCCAAACCTGCGCTTGTTTTGTTGGACATAATGCTGCCCGACGACGACGGTGTCGCCATTTTGCGTAAACTGCACGCCCACTTTGCCACGCCTGTTATTATGCTAACGGCAAAGGGCAGCGAGTTTGACAAGGTAAAAGGCTTGGACGCCGGCGCGGACGATTACGTGACCAAGCCCTTTGGCATAACCGAACTTATAGCGCGCATTAACGCCGTGCTGCGGCGCTCGGGCCCCGCCAGGCGCGATACGCTAAGTTTTGGATCCATAGTTATAGACGATGCTAAGCACGAAGTATTTGTAAGCGACGCAAAGATTGAACTGACGCTTAAAGAGTACGATCTGTTGCGCTACTTAGTAAAAAACGCAGACATAGTAGTAAGCCGCGGACAAATTATGGAGTGTGTTTGGGGTTTTGACTTCGAGGGCGAAACGCGAACGGTAGACATTCATATACAAACCCTGCGCAAAAAATTGGGCGAGGCGGGCGGCTGCATAAAAACGGTTCGCGGCGTGGGATACAAGGTAGGCGAGTAATGAACATTTTTGCAAAGCTGCTTTTAAACCTGGCGTATGCCATTGAGCCAACATCTGTGCTTGAGGCGCGGCCGGTGGCCGATAAATGCGCCACAATTAAAAATGGATTCATCTTGAGAGAAGCGGACTTGCAGCGCCGCCTTAAGACAATGGGCATATTTATCGATAACATGCGCGAAGGGCTTATCATTATAGATAAAAACGGATTGACGCTGACTTTTAACAGCAGCGCGCTGAATATATTTAGATACAAGCACGAACTGCCCACCAATATTTTGCGCGTAACGCGCGACACGGGGTTTATCGCGGCGGTGAAGAGCTGCTTGACAGGGCGGCGCGTGGAGTTTACGCTAAATTGTTATGGCAAGGTGTTTGACGTATTTCTCAACCCTGTCGCGGAATGGGCGGGAGGCGGCTACACGGTTGACAGCGAGGGAATGGGGGCGCTGGAATGGGATCTGGACACCTCTGCTTCTGTCGTATCAGGCGCGGTTATATTATTGCTGGATAAAACAGAAAAGCAATTGGCGGAGCTGCAACGCCGCGAGTTTTCCGCCAACGTTTCGCACGAGCTTAAAACTCCCCTTACGGTAATTCTTGGCTACTGTGAAATGTTGGAAAAAGGGATGATAAAGCCGCAAGACGTACAAGAAATCGGGGCGAAGGTAGCCGGGCAAACGCGACGCCTGATCAATCTGGTAGAGGATATCATTCGTTTATCCGAGTTTGAAGAGGGGCGAATCATCGCCGAGCGTGCGCGATTTGACATTTACGACGCGCTTGCGGCGGCAATGGAAGAAATAAAAGAAAGAGCGGCGGCCAAGGGGTTGACGATACAGGCCCAAGGGCGACATTTTAACGTGTGCGCCAATAAACGTATGCTAGACGAGCTGTTATTTAATCTGCTGGACAACGCGGTTAAATACACCAACGAAGGCGACATAACGGCTAAAGTGTCCAACGACGGCGACACATACACAATCACTGTGAAAGACACGGGCATTGGTATCGCGCCAGAGCATATCGCAAGGGTGTTCGAGAGGTTCTATCGCGCTGATAGATCCCGTTCTAGCCAAGGCACCGGGCTTGGCCTGGCAATTGTAAAGCACATAGCGGAGCTGCACGGAGGGGGAGTATCAATAGAAAGCAATGAGCGCGACGGTACACAAGTAACCTGTGTATTGAACAACGCATGATGTGTTACTATTCACCAGTCCCGACAAAAAAGCAGGGGACGCTGCTGGTCGCGGCTTTTGCTTTCGTAGGGGCGCGCACTGCGCGCCCGCACACGACAACCGACCGATAACCAGGTCAAAAAGGCCGCCCGACAACCGCCCGGTTCCCCGATATTGTTGAGGCTTAGAAAGGCCCACGGGCGCGCACTGCGCGCCCCTACGAAAGCATACCCATTTACCGCTGCGCACCCATATCAAATCTGGAAAGCGCGCGTTTAGAATATATTGCTATTTTTTATTTTTCTTGCTCTTTGAGGAAATCTATACATACCTTGGCTTCGCTAAGGCCATCCGGCGTTAGCGTTTCACTTTCCACGCACATCGGTATGCCCAGTTCGATTGCTTTGGCATACACAGCCTTAACGGGCGCTGTGCCCATCCCCAGCGGCACACCCTTTGGGAAGTCTTTAAAAAGCTCTATAAGCTCTTTTTCGGACGCCCCTTGTGGAATTTTTGGGAACGGCTTCGGCTTGCCGTCGCTAATGCCGTCCTTAATATGTATGTAGATTAAACGATCTTTAAATTGTTCCATCATCGCGACGGGATCACGGCCACCGGCGTATGCCCAAAAAGTATCGAGTTCCAGCTTGATATTTGTGCGGCTTACCAATTCGTCAAATATGATCTGCCCATCTTCGTTGGCTATAAACTCAACGTTATGATTGTGGTAGGCTACTGTAAAGCCAAGAGCCTCCAGCTTGGGTTGCAGGTCGTTTGCCAACGCGACAAACGCGTCCAATTTTTCGCTGGTGCTCATGTCCGCCATTGGTTCTATGAGCAGGTTATTGCCAATTGCCTTGTTGTATGCCGTTTTGCCTTCAAAATCTTCCGCTATTTTGGCAAGATTAATGTGATTGCCAGAAACTTTAAGGTTGGCCGCGTCTAGCGCTGCGTTAAGCTCTTCAGCTGTCTTGCCAAAAAAATCGCAATACTCTATGTGCGTATAGCCCATTTCGCCCAATGCCTTCAGGGTTGTTTCCAGATTGGCGGGCAAGACGTCGCGCACGCTAAATGTTTGAATACTGTAATCCATAACAGTGCTCCTATCTTCGTTGAAACATATAATCCGCTCTTGGTTGGAAATTATTCTGTGAAACATAGGAGAGCGCATTGAGCGCCCTCTCCATGCTTTGATCCCCAAAGTTTATAGGGTAATCTCTTTTCCCGCCTTGGCCGACTCATAAATGCCCATGAGAATTCTTTCTATTCCCAGCGCGTCCTCCAGCGGGCTTATAGGTTTCTTGCCGGTTCTTATACAATTAACCAGTTCCAAAATCTCTGTTTTAAATGGGTTATCTCCCCCAAAGCCAAAGAAGGGGCTTTTTTCTATGTACGGCTCGTTGTCGGTAAGAAAGCCGCAATCTTCGCCGTAAACAGCTACTGGCTTATCCTCCATTGGGCTGCCCAGTTTGGCGCCCGCCTTGGTACCCGCTATAAACGATACTTCCTCATTGGGCAGATTGATTGCCCAAGAGACTTCAAACAACATTGAAGCCCCGTTTTCAAAGTGAATTACCCCGCTTGCGGAGTCTTCGGTATCGAACGCGGTCACATCGCTGTCCAGCGCTACCCAGCGGCTCACACCCTTTGTTTGATAGTCGCCTATACGATACGAGGTGCTTGCGCTAACACGAACCGGTCTTGGACACCCCATGAGATACCATGTGCGGTCTATACAATGCACGCCGATATCTATGACAGGCCCGCCGCCCGATTTTTGCGTATCGGTAAACCAACCCAGCGGCGTACCCCTGCGGCGCAGATAGATAGCTTTGCCGTAATATATATCGCCAAACTTGCCTGCGTTTGCCATTTCTTTCAGCAATTGAACGTCCTTGCGATATCTGTTCATGACGCCCAGAACAAACACTTTACCGCTCTCTTTTATGGCCGCCTCCATGGCGTACGCGTCATTCATGTCCCAGGCCATGGGCTTTTCGCACAAAATGTGAAGCCCACGCTTGGCGGCGGCGATTGCGACGGGCGCGTGTGATTTGTTCCAAACGCATATGTCGGCAATGTCCAAACCGGGCAGAGCAAACGCCTCTTCGCAAGACGCGAAAGCGTTGGGTATGCCAAACTTTTTGGCCGCCTCTTGCGCACGCTCCAGGTTCCAGTCGGCAATGGCGACAATTTCTACATCGGGTATATCTTTGTACGTAGGCAAGTGGGCGTTTTGCGCTATATTGCCCGCTCCGATGATAGCCACTTTTAATTTTTGTTCTGCCATAATCTTACCTTTCATCTTACCTTTATTAAGGAAATTATATCACAAACGCGATTATATCATAAACTCGTGTGATGATCACCAGTGAATATAGTAGAGTGATTAATAATTGAGAACGGGGTTATCGACCGGATTTTTCGCGGGCTCAAACGCCGTTCCGCCTTGCAACTGGAGGTTGGCTTGGTATTTCGCGTCGCGCAGGGCCTCGGCTTCCTTCATGCCGTTGGCGTCGCAGAACGCTATAGCCTCGTCATAAATCCTGTTGCACTCTTCCGGTGTGGCCGCCATAACGGCAAGGGGCAACTTTGCGGCCAACTCATCCTCACATCGTTTCATGTTTATGCCGATGTCACTGGTAGGTTCAATAACATCGCCTGTTTGCACATATTCATTAGTCATAAAGAATATAGGCGTAAGGATCTCGCGTTGGGTGCTTACAACCCAGCTTTGCCTGTCTTTTGGAAGCGCGGCGTCTACAGCAAACTTGGTTAAGTCTACGTTATCGGCGTGAGCGACCATAGACCAACTCCACACACCAATAGCGGCGCGCTCGTCAGATGTAAGTTCTGATTCGGATTTTAGAAGAATGGGGTTGCCGTTTTCATCCAGCTCATCATACATGCCGGCTCCGGGAGGGCCATACATCATATTGATAGAACCCTCTTTGGAAAGCATAAACATCAACAGATCAAAGATACGTTGAGGCTGCTCCGCCTGAGTGGTGATATATTCGCCATACCAGCCAAAAGCCTCTTTATAGTCGGCAAATATCTCGTTTTGCGCCAAGCCGGCGACGGGCGGGAACACAGGGTCTTGAAGGATAAGATAGTCGTCGCCTTCAAAATCTTCCTGCAAGATGGTGCGGAACTTGTTAACATCGTCTTGGGAGTGGTCATACCACAAAACCCCTACACGCCCAGATACAAACTTTTCAACAGCTTGATCGTGGTTGTCAGAGAATGTGCCTTCTTGAATAAGCCCCTCATTGTACCACCTGTTGAGTTCAAGAATACTTTGACGATACTTCTCGTCACGCAGCGCGAGCTGCATCTTGCCATCTACACGGCTGTACCAGTTGCCGGGCAGTCCATACCCGCCGTATGCGCGGTAAACGGGAGTTACCATATTAACCACTGTCGAAACGCTGGACCAGTCTACCTCGTAAGGGATAATCTCTAAGCCTTCCTCATTTACCTTAACGTCGTTTTTCGCCTTAAGCATAAACGCGTGAATGTCTTCAAGGGTCTTAAGCGGAGGAGAACCGGCGGCTTCATAAATGCGTTTGTCTACCATCCATACATTGTTGCCGCCAGTGGGGATGGTGCGCGTCCACAGAGGAATAAGGTAGTTGTTGCCATCGGGCATAACCTGCATTTTACGGGTGATTTCAGATACATATTCGTTGTACGAGGGGTTTGCCGCAATAAGAGAATCCAGAGGCAGCAGATAACCCATTTCGGCTACACGTCTAATGCGCGTGTAGTTATCCATGTAAAACAAATCCGGCAAATCACCAGACTGGAGCATAAGGTTCAGCTTTGTTTCCGGGTCGGTGTCGGCGCGGCTCAAGTTAACTTGAATGTTAAATTTATCTTTAAGATATTTCGATACAGCGTCCGAACCCCAGCTAAGGATGGTTTGAGTGTCGTTGTCAAAATAGAAGTCGAACTCGTAATACTCATACTCCGAACCTGCCTCTTCACTGGTTTCAGAAGCGGTGGCTTCGGCCGCGCTACTGGCTTGGGTTGCGGCGGACTGGGTGGGGGGGCTTGCGGATGCTGACGCGTTTGTTGTGGCGCTGTTTGCGCAACCAAACAACGACGCTACAAACAACAGTATCAGTATAGGCGCAATAATATTTCGTTTGAACATTACTAATCCTCCTCAAAAATATGTTATAACTAACCTTTCAACGATCCTACCATAATGCCCTTGATGAAATACCGCTGAAGAAAGGGATATATCATAAGTATGGGCAGCACAGTGACAACCATCGTGGCCATTGTAATTGAGCGCACATTTGTGTTTTGCCCTTTAAGCATGTTGCCCACATCTGTTATGCCTGATTGCGCTAGTTGTTCAGCGTACCTCGCCTCAGAAATAACGTTCATAAGGATGGTCTGCATGGGCTTCAAACTGTCTTTGGTAATATACATAGCGGCGTCGAACCATGAGTTCCACTGCGCCACGCCTATGTAGAGCGCTATTGTCGCTATAATAGGAGCTGAAATGGGTATTATTATTTGAAAAAATATTCTAAGGTAGCTTGCTCCGTCTATGACGGCGGATTCTTCCAGCCCATCGGGTATCGTCTGAAAATATGTACGCATGAGTATCATGTTCCACAAGCCTACCACACCGGGTATGATATATACCCAAAAGTTATTAAGCAGCCCCATGGATTTGATCAACAAGAACGTGGGGATTATACCGCCGCCAAAGTACATTGGGATAAGACATATAATGGTATAAATCTTGCGTCCCACAAGATTAGTGTGCGCGAGGCCAAAAGCCAATGAACCGGTAAACAGCAAACCCAATATAGTGCCGATAACAGTACGCGCTATGGAGATAAGATAGGCGCGTGGTATGCGCTCGTTGTTAAAGATCAATACATAATTGTTCCACGTAAAGACGCGGGGCCAAATCGTGATTCCGCCCTTTACGGAATCTTTTGAGTCATTGAGCGAAATGGCAAGCGAGTTAAGAAATGGATACAGTGTAATAACCAGAACCATCAGCATGACCAAAAGGATAAGGCCGTCTATAAAGTAATCCGACCTGCTTCGCTTTATACGCACTCTTACGCCCCTTTCTTGCGCTGCGGATTATAGGCAGTCAGCAAATATTATAACAACGCCGTGTCACCTAATTTTCCGGCAACGTGATTGGTAATGAGCAGAAGCACAAAGTTGATAACCGTTTTAAACAGGCTGGCGGCAGTGGCAAACGAATATCTCATTTGCTGCAAACCGAAGCGGTATACGAATGTATCGATAACATCGCCGGTTTCGCGAAGCTGCGCGTTGCTCATCTGGTTGGTCAGCATCATAATCTGATCAAAGTTGGCGTTAAGCATGCCGCCCACCGTAAAGATCAACAATATGATAATGGTGGGCTTAATCGTTTGTACTGTAATATACCAAATTTTCTGAATACGTGTCGCGCCGTCTATGTCAGCCGCCTCGTACAGTTGAGGGTCTACCCCTGCAATGGCGGCTATAAAGATGATAGAGTTCCATCCCAATTCTTTCCATAGATCGGTTGCGACAGTTAATCCCCAAAAATAATTGGACCGGTTAAAAAACGGTATCCCGCTTTTGGTAACGCCCACCCACTTTAAGAGTTCGTTAATTGCTCCGCCGTCTGTGGAGAACATATCAAACATAAGTGTCGCGCATACAACCCAGGATATGAAGTGAGGCAGGTAGCTAACGGTTTGCACGACTTTTTTGAATTGCTTCGCGCGCATCTCATTTATCATAACGGCAAAGATAATGGGTATGGGGAAGTTGATCAAAATTTTAAGACCACTTATGATCAAGGTATTGCGTAGCACGCGAGGGAAAGCTGGCTCGGAAAAAAGGTACACAAATTGTTTAAGCCCGACCCACTCGCTAAAACCCAGTTTTTCACCCAATTTGTACTCTTGAAAAGCCATTATGACACCGTACATGGGTATGTAAGAGAAAACAAGAATCAGTATCAACGAGGGAATCACTAAAACCTGCAAATCCCACTGATGAATGAACCTGGCGAACACCGACTTGTCGCGGTTAAGCCGGACTTCATCACGATTAGACGCGCTCATCCCATTTCACATCCTCCTTTACCATAATGCCAAAGCTACAGGTAAAGGTTGCGCTATCCGTACATGTCACACCTCCTTGTCAGCCAAAAACTTATCATGTCGAAATTTGGCCACAATGCCAAAATACATGTCAAAACAAAGCAGAAAAAGGCGAACAGTAAATAAAATTTTTATCAAAAAACCAACAGCAAACTGAGAAGCCTACAAATTACCCATAATATTCACTATCTTGGGCAAATCATTAGTGATAATTATACAAAGAAATATACCTTATCTTTCCAGTTTTGTCAATAGTGAATTTATCATTATTTCTTATCATAAGCCAATTTTGATCGCCATTATTTGGTATAAATAAACAAAGCCGCCTGTCAATTAAAACCAGGCGGCACATATATTTATCCAATCCTTCTGCACGAGCAGCGTTCGGTCAATTTGCTGGGTATAAACTCGGTTGTCTCTACCGGCTCTTTTTCGATGGCCGCTATGGTGCGGCTAACGAGCGAACGAAAAAGCGCGTTAAAGTCAAACTCAAACGTGGTAAGCGGGGGCGCTTGATACCTTCCCCTCGGATGGCCGTCTATACCAATAACGGAGATCTGTTGTGGTATGGATATACCCGCCTCGTCAAGCGCGGCGCAAACACCAAGCGCGCACGAGTCATTGTTAACGGCTATGGCGGTTGGCAATTCTTTCGCGCTGGCCATTAATTCTTTACACGCGATATAACCCGATTGTTCTGTCACGTCGGCGTAAATCATCCACCCACGGTGCAAGGGAATGTTGTGGCGTTGCATTGAGCTTATAAAACCCTCGTGACGTTTTAGTGAGCTGTAATTATTCATATTGCCGTCTATTATGGCGATTTTTTTGTGCCCTAGGCCAACAAGGTAGTCTATAACCTTAGCGCCTGTGTCGTTCTCAAAATTTACGGTAATGAGGTTTGAAACGTTAACGTCGGGGTGGTGGTAGTCGAACACGCCGACGATTTTACCTTTTGCTACAAGCTCGTCTATCAGCGGCGAGTTATTGCTTGCTCCAACGAAAATTCCGCCGTCGATACGCTCTTGCATAAAGATGCGTTTTACCCAGTTTCTATTTATCTCATCCGTAAAATTCGGCAAAATGCCAGAAAGTAAAAGATAACCGTTGTTGGCGGCGTTTTCGGTAACGTATACAAAAAAAGAACTCGAAAGCATATCGCAGTGAATAGTGCCGTTAGAGACCCAAAAAAAGCCCAGCGTGCCTGATCGCTTGCCCGCAAGCAACTGACCCGACAGCAGCGGATAGTACTCATGTTCGGCGATGACCTTCATAACGCGTTCTCGAGTGCTGTCGGGCACATTGGAATAGCCGTTTACCACGCGGCTTACAGTGCTGCGCGACACCCCCGCGAGTCTTGCGATTTCGGTGCTGTTTATTTTTTTCATACTTATACCCACTTAGCCAAGGCTGATGATGATATCGCGCGGTATGTGAAAAGCAAGAATCTATCAATCACCCAGATAGTAACATATTTTATTCGGGCGCACAAGAGAGGATTAACACACGGGCGTGGATATTTATTGTGGGTAAAGACAATCATTTTGCCAGATGGAGTTGGCAGGGTTGTTTAACCGGCGTCACCTCGAACTCACTGGCGGAAAGTATGAATGCTGGTTCAGTTACTGGCCGCGTGTTTCGTAAAACTTTCATTACAGCAATCCCTTTCAATATTATTTTGTTTGAAAATATTTTTCGAAAAACTATCACTTTACTATGCACTAAATATGATGTATGATTATGTGCAAAGTTATTTGAAAGGATGTGCGTAATATGGCTTCGGTAAACGTAACAATACGAGTTGAGGAAGAAACAAAACGGCAGTTTGATGACTTTTGCGATAATGTAGGGATGAATATTACTACAGCCTTTAATATGTTTATAAAAGCTGTTTTACGTACCCGCGAATTGCCGTTTGCCGTTACTGACGTAAATGCTAACGAGCGGGAAACAAAACTTATTTTGGCGCGGGCCAAAGAATCCATGCAAGCCATGCAGCAGGAAGCCGTCATTAACGGAACATCTGAAATGACCATGGATGAGATAGACGCCGAGATAGCGGCGTATCGGCGCGAAAAACGAGGGCTGTAAATGATGAAGGTCACTATAGACACAAACATTATTGTTTCAGCGGCGCTATCGCCACTTGGAAAATCCGCCCAAATAATGAACATGGTTTTTGATAGAAAAGCGCGGGTCTATTACAATGCGGAAATATTGGCTGAATATGAAGATGTTTTATCAAGACCACGATTTAATTTTAGCACCGAAAAACAAAATACATTTATCGAAGGTATAAAAAGGGTTGGCGTGTTGATTGAGCCAACCGTCAGCAGTATGCCATTGCCAGATGAAACGGATCGTATTTTTTACGATACGGCAAAAGAGAGCGGCGCATTACTTATAACTGGCAATATAAAACATTATCCCCATGAAGAGTTTGTTATGACACCTGCTAATTTTCTTATGCTGCTGGATAATGAATCTTAATTCGCTGCCAATACTGAGAGGATTAACGCACGGGCGTGTTTTTCCACGATATAACCTCAAGTTTAAATGGCAATGCCTCGCGGTCTATCAGAGCCGCTAACCGTGTCGCCTGTTCGGAGGTGAAACCCCCGGCAATCACTACTGTAGCTGTGTCTACCCTGCCGTTTACTGTTGGCGCGGACAAAACAGCCTCGTCAAGGCAGATGGATATTTGCTGACCGTTTAATCGTTCTGTAGCGTCAGCGAATTTTCGTTGCGCGTCTTTCGACAGCTCTACTTGAACAAAATATCCTGCATCGCTGGAATAGTCCTGCGCAGCCGAGACAATGTCAGCGTCTTGTAAAATTACATTGCCGTTGGGGTCGCGGAATGTCAGCGCCGCCATCGCGCCAAGTTCAGAAGCGGCGGCGTCAGGATTGCCAAGACCCGACGGGCAGGTGAATTTTACCGTAAAAAGCCGGCTGTTTTCATCAAACTGGATGTCGTTAACCGTAAAATCTTGTGCTTTAAGCCGATATTCAAGTATGTACTTTGTCGCGTCCACCTCCGGCGCGCTTGGCGTCGCGCCGCCGTAAGGCGCGTATACAATCTCGTAGGCGGTTCCTGTTGCGGGCGCGACTGCGGATGGTGTTGCTGTTGGCGCGGTGGAAGCGGGCGCGTTGCTGGCGTCGCTCATGACACTTCGATAGCTATCCTTGTTGGGTAGCGCGTCGAAGTATTCCGCAGGGATAAACGCAACATCAACCTCGCCGCTGTCAACCGACGCCATTACCGCTTCGTGATTATCATAGAGAACCCAGCGTAATCTTCCGCCGCCGCCACTGTCCATATAGTTGTCCATATAGTTGTTGGAAACCATCCATTGTGCGAAACGATAATTTACCGCCATAAGCATAAATGGTATGTCGTAATTGCTATCGGGGTTATCCGGCACTGAAAATGATGAGGCTTTGGGAATAACCGCCTCTAAACCATGGGTATAATCAACATCGGCCGCTGAGGCTCCGTCCGACGGGGTTGATATCAATGGCGTTATGTTTGCGCCATCTGTGTCCATAAAGTAGTATAGCGGCATTTCCGTAATATCGCAAAAGAAAATCCTGCTCTCCACAATGTTAAAGTCGGTTATCGCTTTTGATGTGGGGGTTTTGGGCGAGTACACGCCTTGTCTATCGAGATCCCGCGTATCGGTATATTCGGCTTTCCATAAAAAACCGTCAAACCAGTAAATGCTGCCGTCATAGTAATTAACGGGGGCGTTTGCGTTTTCGCTAAGTTGTTTGGCATTACCGCTATTGTAAGCGGTCTTTCCATTACACACATATAGAGCGCTGTCCGCGCCTTCAACAGTGAATATGATAGGGTACTCCGCGCTGTCCGTGGCGCAGATGGATTTGACATTGGAGTATACATCATCATCGTCGCCGTCTATACTACCATCCAGATTGATTTTATAAAGTCCATCGTCACCCAAATTGGTGGCAATCATATAAATTTTATCAAACGATACAACAAATGACCGCACGGTTCCGCTCTGCCCATTGGTAAGCCGCTCAACTTCTGTCCCATCTGTTTTCATACGGGATATAGCAGTATAAGATTGGGCTTCGGTTATTTTGTCGAGATAGTAGATCCAATCGCCATATACTATAACATTTTCAAAATAACCGCTCTTAATGGGCGTTCGTTGCGTGCCGTTGGTGCGTATCTTATATATCGCCTTATCACCGCCCGCCTTCTGATAATAAATCCATCCATTCGCTATGTTCAGATAGAGCGCAGTATCACCGCACAGTTTTATTTTGTCGCTCCCGTCGTGGCGCATACGAAACAGACCCGGCTCACCATAGGAATAGTAGACAAAATCATCCGTACTGGCGGCATAGCCAAGATTAACGATGTTGTTTACGTTGCTGTGCGCGACCGATGTATCCTCCGCAATACCATTCTCGCCTACGGACTCTGAATCCGCAAACGGCCTTTCGCCCTTGACAAACTCCACGCCGTTTAGGAAGATGGACTTCTCGTACTTGTGAAAATCAAGGCTGTACTCCCCAAACGTCATTTTGCCGTCCTTAACGACATATGCTACCAACGCGTCATGAATATCCGTGCTAACGTTATCGCCGCTGAACGTAAAGTATTGCGCAACGCTTCCATCGGCGAGCGTTACCCCTGCCGCCGCGCTATCTTTCGGCACATAAGTACCGCTTAGAATAACCTCGGTATTGTTGTCGTTACTGGCGCAGGCGGCAAGTGGCAACGCCATAGCGAACGCAAGCAACGCGCATATAATCCGCTTCATACAAACACCTCCATAAAGCACATTGACAACGCACATAATATATAGTATTGTGTTAGTGCAAATTACAAGTAGAGGAGATTTTCAACATGGCGCAAACAAATTTGACCATACGCATAGACGAAAACATAAAGCAGGAGGCGGAGCGATTGTTCAACAGAATCGGCTTAAACATGTCCGCCGCCATCAACGTGTTTTTTCGTCAGGCAATCCGAGAGCAGTCCATACCGTTCGAGCTTAAACCCTATGACGAATATTACTCCGGCGCAAAAATGGAGCGTATAATGCACTCCATAGGGCAAGCGGAACGCAACGAAACGATCACAAAAACCATGGCGGAATTAGAGGGCATGGAGCATGATTGACAACATCAGCTTCACATCTTTACTCCGCATCTGCCGCAGAAATTCACGGGCTTTTCATATTTCGCGCCGCAGTTAGGGCAGATATATTCGCGCGGTTTTATAATCGGTTCGGCGCTACTTGGCCGCAACCGCGTCGGAGCGGCAATAACGGATGTAAATTCAGGCGTTATCGGCTGTGCGCCAGCCGCTGTTGTTTGCTCTGTCATAACTGCCGTATATACCGGGTCAACCATCGCGACAGTTTTTGGAACAGCTTCCATAGTCGCGGGTTCGGTAATCCCCTCAATGACCTTGGCGGACCTAACAACCTTATCGACCTGCTCAAGCCTCGCTTGCCTGCGCTTTTTACCCCATTTTCTGATCCTGTTGACGCAAACCCACACGAGAACAAGTAGTAAAGCCGCTCCCGTACCGCAGACGATCGTGATTGCGCGTTCCCTCTGCCACAGGTTTACGGCGAATTGATACCAGGGCGCGTCATCGAACGCCACCCTTGCCGTCTTGCCGCTTTCGCTTATTTTAATCGTACCCGCTGCCATAAGGCGCGGGATCTTCCAGTCATAGCGATCAAACTCCATGCTCTCAAGCCTGACGCGCCCATATTCGTCCAGCCGCGTTTCAAAGAAGAATTCGCGGCCCTGATAGATCTCCACAGTTTCGCCGGAATAGTCCGCTCCAAACTCGACGTTTACGGTCTTTGTAGGGGTGATCTCTATTTGCTCAATGGAGCTTACAATCGCGTCAGACACCTCATTTGCGGAGTTCACATCCGTATACCCGCCACCCGTTTCTGTAGAGATGCGCTCAAAGAAATCGGCGGCTTCCACGCCCGCGCTTGTGCCGATTGAGTAAACCTTGATAAGGCTGTCTCCGGCGTCGCCCAAAACGCGGTCGTCAGAACTCTCTATGTCGATGGCAATATCGGCGTCGTACAGCGCGGCAAGGACGCTGTTAAATGTGTAGCCCGTGTTCGGCTCCGGGTCAAGCGCTTCGGCGTCGCCCATGATGATAATAACCTTTTGGGCAAATGGACGCCAGTTTAGTCCAACGGCTTCTATAAGCCCCGAAAAAACCGCCTCTGGCCAATCGCAGTTACCCGTTTCCAAAATCGTTATCTCGTCCACGGCGCTCTGTATGGTTTGTTTATCGGAAACGAAATCAAGGTACAGGCTGGACGGCTCAATCTCTGGGATATCAGGGTTTCTCTCCTTAAAATCTTGATATCCGGCAATCGCGACCCGCGCGTTCTCACTCTTGCTAAACAAGCTGGCTAAAATATTGCTCATATTCTGTTTCGCGTTGTCTATATCGTCGTACATCGACGCGGTCGTGTCAACCACAAAACAGAGATCAAGCCCGTCGTCCATATCGCTTTTGATAACACGGTTAACGGAGTGGTCACGGGTTTTGAGCGCGTTAACAACAGCGGTTTCGGCGTTGACCATTCCGGCGTAGCCGCCCGTGTAATAAAAACGGCCATATGTAGACGCCAGCAGAATCTTTTTTACATCCGCCCCTGTGAGATCGGGATTCGCGGCGAAAATAAGTCCGGCAGCGCCCGTAACGTGCGGGGAGGCCATAGACGTTCCCGACCAGTCGTGCCATGACTGGTCGTTTTCGGCCCAATATCTGTTTTCATACCCATTTACTACGGTGCTGTATATCCTTTCGCCGGGCGCGACTATATCCACCCGCGCGCCAATATTTGAGAAATCGGAATATTGGAAACGGGATTCGGACTTCGCGCCATCAACGTTTTCGTTCTTGACAGAGCCGATCACGACAATTCGACTTTTTACTGCGTCGTCACCAATATAGGCCAGCGAGCTGTTATATTGCGCCTCTACGTCCCCCGATTCGCCGTCAAGCCCCCAAAAGGATTCCCACAAGGTTCGCTCGGCAGATGTGCGATAGCCATAGGGTTGCGAATCATCCTTGAAATAATGCTTGTTGTTGCTATTCCCCGCCGAAACGCAAATTATAAACTCTTTGCCAGAGAGTATAAGGCGCTTGAGCGCGTTAGAAATAGGGGCGCTCTCCGCCTTAATCGCGTTAATGGCGTTGGCGTTTCCACGGCTGGCCGCGTAGGGCAGTACACCATTCCAGCCCATGCTGAGGTTTATGGCTTTTACGTCGTCATTTATCAAAGCCCTAAAGGACATTATCCAGTCGTTGACTGAATACATATGTAACTCGCTGTCCTCATCTATTGTGTATGACTGCGCGTAATATAGCCTGGCCTTGTCGCCCATAACGCCCGTTACGCCTATGTCATTCCATGTCTCGGCTATCGTGCCGGAAACATGCGTGCCGTGATCCGCCGGCTCAAGTACATACTCATCATAGCTCGAATCAATATATCCGTTTAGCGATAAACCGTTATCTCAAACCTACTCATACCTACCTATAGATAACTAAATCTATGCAGTAGTGATGTTGAGTTCCTGCTTCTTAGAGGTGACTGTTTCCACTAACTCTCCACAGGCTGACACCATGTAACTCACGGCGTAATTTCTCAAATTT
>JAISGK010000024.1 GCA_031263155.1 Clostridiales bacterium | reverse complement strand
GTGGCGGGGATGGAACTAAAGCGCTGTGTCTCTACGCGCGATGAGAGCGGGGCGTTTAGGCCCGTGTACGACGAAAACGACAAGATAACTGTGTCGGCGGAGAACGTGCTGATGGCGATAGGCCAGAGCGTGGATCTCTCGTTCCTCGACGAGAAATACAAGCTCCAATTGAGCGGGCGCGGGCTCATAGAGATAGACGACAACTCAATGACGTCGCGCAAGGGCATATACGCGGCGGGCGACGCCGCGACGGGTCCCGGCACGGTCATACGCGCCATTGCCAACGGCCACAGGGCAGCCGGCGGCATGAACGCGTTCCTGGGCCTAGAGGCTGACGCGCCCGGCGACGAGTATGGCCAGTCGAACGCGTTTTTGACCTCCGACGCGGAGTATAATCAGACGACGGTCGCAATGAAGCTGCGCGAGGTTGACGTGTCCGCGCGGCGCATAGACGTTGAGGACTCGTTCACGCCCACGCAGGGCGAGGCGGCGCTGGAAGCGCGCCGCTGTCTCACGTGCAGCTGTTACGCCGTCCACCCCTCGGATATAGCGCCCGCGCTCATAGCGCTCGGGGCGGAGATCGTGACGAACAGGCGTACGCTCGGCGCGGAGGAGTTCTTCGCCGTCCGCATACCGAGCGGCACGGCGCTGTCCATAGACGAGATAATCACGGAGATACGAGTGCCGGCGCCCGCCGCCGGCGCCAAGAGCGCGTTCATCAAGTTCGCGTTCCGCAAGTCGATAGACTTCCCCGTGGTCAACTGCGCCGTCTCCGTGGGGACGGACTCGCCGCGCATATGCCTCAATGCCGTCGCGCCCACCCCATACCGCGCGCGCGAGGCCGAGGAGTTTATAGCGGGTAAACCGATAGACGAGGCCACGGTGGACGCCGCCGGACGCGCCGCCGTCCGCGGCGCTGCCCCGTTCGAGGCGACGCAGTATAAAATACAGCTTGCGAAGACCATGGTAAAACGGGCGTTGCTGAAGACAGTCGATTGAAAGGGCTCTTTGCGCCGCCGCAGGGTCGGGTACGCCCTAACACTTGATATGCAGGTTGTCAGTGCGGACGACCCGAATCTCGTCTCGGCGGAGTGGCTCCGCAACGAGTGGCACTTGGCTCGTGCGCTGGCAAAGAATGGTGAAGCGTTAATTGTTATAGATGAAATACAAAAGGTAAGCAAGTGGATTTCGTCATCAGGAAAGGCAATAAGCTGACCGCTGTCGAGGTGAAAAGCGGCTGGGTAAAAAACGCGGGAGGCGGTCTTGTGTTCAAACAGCAGTATCCCGAAGCTCTCTCTCTGGTCGTCGGCGCCGCGAATCTCAGCCTAAAGGATTTCCTGTCAGGTAATAAACCGCTGTTTGTGTAGCAGCCCTCTGATGTAAAAACAGCTAAAGAAATGATCACCTTTGCCTAATAGTAAAAATTATGAGGGAAATGTCATATGTCTGATGTAATTAAGAATATTATCATATTCATTAATGGTAACAAAGTGATAAAAATTCTAATCTGCATATTGCTTGCTGTTTGGGCATGTAGTATTGCGTACGAGTTAGGTAATGGGATCGGGGAGGCGATATATTATATTACTCATCCGCAGTAAAATATATCGTATTAAACGCGACGTACACCGCCGACACGCGCGACACGGCGACGGAGTTCATAGCGTCGCTCGAAGCGGCGGCATACAAATAATAAGGGTGGATATGAAAATGCCACAATATTCACTGCCGCGCCAAATATGGCGCGCTATATATCCCACGCTGATCTATTTCGCGTCATCCGTCATAGTCGCCTTTTTCGCCGGAATTATTATGTCCGCAAAAATGATGGCGGGTCAGGATCTCTCGGTGATCGCCGCAGACGCCGCCGCGATTGCGCAGGAAATACAAAACTCGATCATGGCAAACGCGATGCTGTTCGCGCTTATCGGGTACCTGCTCGCGTTCGTCATATTCCTGCCGATGTGGAGAAAAACGCGCAAGCACTACAGAAGATTCGGCGGCGGCGGGTTTAATATCGGCACGGCGGCGCTCACGCTCGGACTTTCTGCCGGGCTGCACTTTTTGATTTCGGGCGTATTCGCGCTGACGGATATTACGCGCTTTTTCCCATCGTATCAAATGGTCGAGGACATGATCACAGGCGACAATTTGCCGATGAGGATAATCGCCGTCGGGCTCGTCGCGCCCGTGGTCGAGGAAATGTGCTTCAGGGGCGTTACCCTCAATCGGCTGGGCAATAAAGAAATATGGCTTGCGGTTTTAATTCAAGCCGTTCTGTTTGGTATAATCCACTTTAATCTTCTGCAAGGGATTTACGCGGTAATTTTAGGCGTGGTATTCGGATATATTTACGTCCGGTTCAAATCGCTTTGGTACCCGGTAATAGCGCACATATCGTTCAATATGATCGGGCAGCTTATGTCGGCGCTGGCGTCGGGCGCGGATGCGGAAATTGCGGACGCGGGCAGCGCCGCTGTCGGCGGGGCGATCGTACTGGTATTTGGACTTCTTCTGACCGCCGTGTTCGCGTATTGTCTGCTGCGCCGCCCCGCCGCGCCGGAACCGGAAGGCTGGGATGAGCCGGAGGTCGCGCGCGGGTACGTTTCGGATTAGTAACGGTAAAGATTATGAAGCTGTTTCATAAATACCCCGCCATCCTCCAACACGACATAACCGATATTAATTTCATAATTTTTGTTTTGCGGTAATTTTTATTTGTGTTCACTAATACGGAACCAAATGATACAGCGCGTCAAGTTGCAAGGAATCTATTTTCACAAGGTTATGAAATCAACTTTGCCAATGTCGTAGACTTAATTGTAAACAACTTTCTTGCCTTGCCTGCAAATGCGCGTGATATATTCACAGACAAAATGCTGTTCCTTTTAAGTTCCAGAGATGTGCCAGCGGCAGTTAAAATCAAATGGAACGAATCTGTAAAAAAGGTATTGCAGATATAAAGCAAGGAGGAGGCAAGCATCCCGCCCCCCCGTTTTAGGCGCTGATTTTTTGAGAAAGCACCCGATTATGGACTTTTATAGTAGCTTCGGCAACTGCCGCCGCAAGATTGCAGGGAACAGCGTTGCCTATCTGTCGATAAACAGATGATTTTTCGCCAATGAACACATAATCTGGCGGGAAAGTCTGAATGGCAGCCGCCTCAACTGTCGTAATCCTGCGAATGTGAGAGAGGACGCATTCTTGAACACTTGATGTTTTCCCTTTATTAAGGTTTGCGTGATAGCGCAGAACCCAATTCTCGGCATCCGAATTTTTTAAGAGCAGTTCATCCAAAACAGGGGTCTTATTGCCGCCCATTGAAGCGGGTAGCGTGTTTGCCTGATTGTCTAAGTCGAGCGGACGCCCCAAACCGTTAAACAACATTCCCGCATAAGGCGATTTTCTCATTACCGGGCTTGCTGCAAGGGATATTTTCGCCGTGCAAGTTATAGGGTTGCCGTCTGTTCCGACAGGCGGGAGCTTGCCCAGACAATCACGCAATTTTATCCGGGGTTTCACCTGTTTTGCCATTTCAGATTCAAATAGGTTTTCAACATTGAATTCTACATTATGGAATCCAATGAAAAACACTCTTTCTCTTTTTTGAGGTACATTGAAATCTGCGGCATTAAGAACCTTATAGAAACAAGTATATCCCATATCAAAAGCATTTTTGACGATTTGCTCCCTTATGGATTGCCACCGTTGGAGTTTCCCCAAAGCCTTTACGTTTTCCATAACAAACACTTTAGGCTTTAGCGTCTTAACGACGTCCAGAAACTCCCATATCAGCTTGCTCCGCTCATCGTCGGGATCCATTTTCCCCGCAACGGAAAACCCTTGGCAGGGAGGGCCTCCAAACACTAAATCAATGGTGCCATCGCCAAATTGTGAGAGTTCTTTCTTCAAAGCCTTAATATCACCCTGCCGCAAAACCGTATCAGGATTGTTCCGCTCGTATGTGCCCGCAGCATCCGCGTCAAGCTCATTTGCCCAGATCACAGTAACACCGGACTTGGCAAAGCCGATGTCCATGCCGCCCGCGCCCGAAAATAAAGATACCGCTTTCATCCTATCGCCTCCGTTAATTCGTAAGTCTGCGCGGGAATAATGCTACGATTTTAGATTCAATTTCTTCTTCGAGTTCATCGGGCAATGTATCCGGCTCTAAGTTGAGAACCTCATCAATTACATCTTTTGGCAATGAAATCTTATATTTTGAAAATAATGCGAAGATCTGTTTAGGGGAAAGATAGTCGTTAAGGATAAGCATATTTATCGCTTGTTTTAGAGCCTTTGGCTTTTTGGGCGTCATATATGCATCGAGTGGTTCTTGTGTCCTCCATCCCTCTCGCGATATTTGACGCATAAGGTATTGATATTGATTTGAAGTAATTATCCCTATGCCAAAAGCACGGATAATCATGGCAGAAATTGAAACTTTCCATTTCCGTTTTAACTCAATGTAGTAATTCAATTTATTGCAATACAAGCGCACATCCTGTTCAAATGCTTCTCTCGGCAACAGAAAAGCAGAAGCGAATTTATTTGCCTCATCCTCTCTTTTTCTAAACTCATCCCTATCCAATTCATCAATGTCATTATTGCGTTCATGCAACAAAATATGTGCCAATTCATGTGCAGCATTAAATTGTCGTCTTGTGAAGGTGGCTTTATCAGTACCTAAAACGACACAATAGTATTCACGGCCAAACATTTCCCCGTATTGATAGAATGCGTCTATTGTTCGCCCCTCTGTTGAAAACTCCGAAACAATAATGCCATTGCGTTCCAATAGCGCCACCATATCAGGAATAGGGTCTATTCCTAATCCCCAATAATCCCGCGTTTGGTTTGCTATGCGCTCTATGTCATCAACCTCATCAAAATGTGGGATGTTCAACAGAGGAAAATTAACATACTCGGAAAGACAACTTTGAATAAACGCAACATATTTTGCCTTAATGCGCTGTGCGTTCATATCTTTCTTGCTGCTTGAGAACGGTGCGCGAAAATATGTGTTGCCAATTACGGAATTCTCTCTGCTGTATTCCCTAAAAAAGCGTATAGGAAAATTGAGAGATTTACTGATTTTATTTAATGTATCGAACTCCGGCAAACTCTTGCCGTTTTCAAATTGAGAAATGGCTTGTTTTTTCACGCCAACAGCGTTTGCCAATTCCTCAATCGTCATTTTTCTATATAAACGCGCTTCATTTAAACGCACCGGATTGAAGCTATCCATAATTGACTCCATCTCATATTATTTGTTCGCAACATCAGATTCTTCTATCAATGAAACCAATCCATCAGCCAATTCTTTCTGCTTTTCTGGTCTTAACTTAACAAGTGATTCCTCATCATTGGAAATCATTTCTTTGATAATTGAAGTCTTGTCAATTACATAAGATTCTTTGAGATAACTGCTCCAATCCTCATCGAATGCAACATCTAATTGAGGCGTCAACAAAACAGCCCTTACGGATATAACTCCGCTAAAATTATAGTCAAACAGAATTAGAATATGATTTTTAATTATCCCCGCAAAATCACTCAAAAGTCTATCTTGCAATTGTTCAATAGCCGACGGATCGCGTTGATATTCACAAAACTCTAATCTCATTTGCCCTTTTACAACTTCATATCCTGTGTTTTTTGATACAAGTGCCTCAAGGTAATGAATACCCTTCGGCAAACGCTTCTGCAATCTTGCCAAGTTTTTTCGGCCATGATAGAAAACGTAAATCCAAGCTTTTGTTCAAACAAAAACAACAACTTACACGGCCCGCGTGAAACATAGCTTGACTGGAACCACCCTCCAAGATTTTCCTCTAGTCTCTTGTGAATGAAGTTCCAACGAAATAGCCCAATACCATTATTTGTCGGAAGTGTGTGTTCTTGAATAAGGTCGGGTATGTCGTTTGTTATCGCCATGAAAATTCCGTTTGTGATTGCGTGTTTAGCGTCGACAGGTATGCCGAGTGATTTGAAAACAGGCATAATAGCCATCCCCCCCTTGAATATATAAGCGATATGCTATATTTTTACATAAATCGTCTCATTTGTCAAGTGGCTTTCAAAAAAATATTTTTTGAGCCTTAAGGATGCCGCAATACAGCGGATGTCAATTTAGCGAGGTTCTTTGCGGAGTGCTCCGCGTGGAAGCTCCTGAAGGGTTCAATAGAGCGGCGCGAGAACCTTGCGCCGACATCAAGCACGAGCAGTACGGCGGATATATGGATTACGCAGTCAACGCGCAGCGCTATAAAATAGTCACACAGTAGCGCGGTCAAGCGAAAGAGTGCGCGGAGGAGGGTGTTCGAGGCTGGGGGGCAAAAAGAACTCGAAGCTGCCATAAGCGAATACGACCCAATGGGAATAACCGCGTGACCGCGCCCTCCCATCAGTCTATAAGCCCGTACTTCACCTTGACGCGGTCGAGTTTTTCCAGCATGGGGCGAGCGATGACCAGCAGGAAAAACGCGGTCGCGGCGGCGTGGACGAGGTCGAATGGGAGGCCTTGGAGGTATGCCGCGAATATGAGAGCGCGCGTCGGCATGGGCTGGTACATCAGCACCAT
>JAISGK010000022.1 GCA_031263155.1 Clostridiales bacterium | reverse complement strand
AGTGTACATAAATAAAATGCAAGCAAGAATAGCTATTTTACAAACTTTTTTGACCGCATGAAGACACCGGATTATGTGCAGAATCGTTTTGTGTACACTTTATCCGACTTTTGAGTTTTAATTGCTGCTATGCATTTTATACGCAAGAGTGTCCCAAGCGCTATCCTCTGCAACTGCTGGGTTATTTTTTTATAAACGGATAATACTTCATTCAACTAATCTTCAAAAAAAGTGTGGGATCAGGTTCAACTTATAAATGTCATAAAATGCGCGTGCTTTACATATGTTAAGACAAATAATGTCCATCATGGCCAGATGCAGCATTTTGAGGAGGCTGTCATCTGTGGGAAACATGGATTTGGAAACTCATCACAATTTGCGTCAAAAAAGTGGAACGCGCCTTGCAACCCAGTACAGCAGAACCGGGTTATAAGGCGCGTTAAAACAATGCGGTTCTATATTTTCTATACCCATCTATTATTATAAACCTTTTGTCTTTTATTTCGTAGGCGCTAAGCGGACGGTAATCGCTATCTATGGAATGTGCGGTGACAAGCACGCTGCCAAGTCCAAGCGGCCGCCCGGCATCCACTGCCAACAGTGAATTAGAAAATAATCGTGATGCGCTTATGGCGCGATCACTATCCTTTCTGGGCCGTCAACATGTAATATGATATGGCGGCTATGGTTTTGCTGTCCTCTATGCCTGCCAATTCTATCAGCTCCAGGGCTTCGGCAGGGGTGTACTTTTCTATGGTAACAAACTCGTCGTCGTCAAGATTTTGTACGCTGTCTATTAGATTTTCGGCCAGAAAAATTGTCACGTATTCGTCGCAAACTCCAATGCTGGAATAAAATCCAAACATCTTTGTCAGCTTGCCTGCCTTCTTGCCAATCTCCTCTTCCAACTCACGCGCCGCGCCTTCGGCAGGGTCTTCGCCGTTCTCTAAAATGCCGGCGGGCAGTTCCAACTCGAATCCGCCAGTGGAGTGGCGGTACTGTCGCACCAATATCATCTTGCCGTCGCTGTCTATGGGCAATATTGCCGCCGCCGGCTTGCGCGGTCGCACAATCTCGCGCCGTGTAGTGCGCTCTGGCTCATTTGGGCTGCGTTTGGGCAAGGTTATGGTGTCTACCACAACGTCCAGTAAAATCCCGTGGTACCTGTTTTCTGACTTCACTACTTCATATGCCACACGATACCTCCTTAATCAATCCCGAAAGTTATGGAGATGTTTCTGGGTATTATTAAAATTCCGCGTTGTTGACCGTCCGCGCAAAGGGTATCACATCGCGGATGTTTTGCATACCCGTCACATACATAATGACGCGTTCGAAGCCCATGCCAAAACCAGCATGCTTTACCGTTCCAAATTTGCGCAAGTCGAGATACCAAGCGTAGTCCTCTTTATTAAGACGCAATTCGTCCATTCTGCGCTCCAGCACGTCTAATCGCTCCTCACGCTGACTGCCGCCTATTATTTCACCAATACCCGGCGCGAGCAAGTCCATGGCCGCCACAGTCTTTTCGTCATCGTTGACCCGCATATAAAACGCTTTTATATCCTTTGGGTAGTCGGTGACAAAAATGGGGCGCTTATAAATATGCTCTGTCAAAAACCTTTCGTGTTCTGTCTGCAAATCCATGCCCCAGCTTATGGGATAGTTAAACTTCTTATCCGCGCGCTCCAGTTCTCTTATCGCCTGCGTATAGGTTACGTGCCCAAAGGGAGAGTTTATGATGTTGTTGAGCTTATTCATAAGCCCCTTGTCTATGAAGCTGTTAAAAAACGCCATTTCATCGGGGGCTTTTTCCAGCAGGTGGCGTATGATGTACTTTAACATGCTTTCCGCCAGTTCCATGTCGTTTTCTAAATCGGCAAACGCCATTTCTGGTTCTATCATCCAAAATTCGGCGGCATGTCGCGTGGTGTTGGAATTTTCGGCGCGGAACGTAGGCCCAAATGTGTACACATTGCGCAGGGCGAGCGCAAAGGCTTCTGCAGAAAGCTGCCCGCTTACGGTCAGGTTAGTAGGCTTGCCAAAAAAGTCGCGCCTATAGTCCACATTGCCGGATTGATCGCGTGGGGGCTTTCCTATGTCAAGGCTTGTGACATGAAACATTTCGCCAGCGCCTTCGGCGTCGCTGCCGGTGATGATTGGCGCGTGCAGGTAGGTGAAGCCGCGCTCGTTGAAAAAATCATGCACGGCCAAAGCGGCAAGCGAACGCACGCGAAACACAGCCGAAAAGGTATTAGAGCGCGGGCGCAAATGGGCGATAGTACGCAGGTATTCTAGCGTGTGTCGCTTCTTTTGCAAAGGATAGTCCGCCGTTGCCGCGCCATTAATAACAATGTTCTGCGCCTGCAGTTCTACCGCCTGCTTTTGCCCCAGGCTATCCACCAACACACCCGTTACCGTTATCGCGGATCCGGGACTCAACTTTGCCACGCTGGCGTAGTTTGGCAGCCCGTTGTTAACAACTATTTGCAAACTTTTAAAATGTGTGCCGTCGTTAAGCTCTATAAAGGCAAAGTTTTTGTTGTCGCGCACGGTGCGCACCCAGCCTCCTACCGTCATTGATTCGTTTATCTGTGGTTCTTTCAAAATATCTTTTATATATGTGTACATTGGGTTTTCACCTCTCGCTCGTAAGCTAGACAGCGTGCTTTTATTTTAACTCTAAACGTGCGTTTTCCAAATTTGGTCTGGGTGCGCAGCGGTCAGTGGGTATGATCTCGTAGGGGCGCGGTTATGCTTTCGTAGGGGCGCGCATTGCGCGCCCGCGAGTCATCCGGGCGATGGCCGAGAACCTACACCAATATTGAATAACCGGGCGATGGCCTATAAGACGCGCGGGCGCGCACTGCGCGCCCCTACGAGAGCAGTGCGCTGGTCAATTGTTTCGCCAGCGCCTGGATCATATCAAAGCGATCGTGATCATGAATATGATCACGATCATACAGCGACCCGGCAATCTCTTGTAACGCGGGCGGAAAATCTGGTATAGCCACATTGACGCCAATGCCAAGCACAATCCATTCGGGTTTACCGTTAACGCAGCGTGATTCCGCCAGCAGACCGCCCACTTTTTTGTTTTTATATATAAGATCGTTGACCGGCTTTACGGCGATGTGCTTTTCAGCCGCGCGGGAGATAATTTCCGCCACGCGTTGCGCCATGCGGTAGGTAAAAGTGTCGTGATTCGCGATGTGTGACACGCCGTCTCGAAGGATGACGCTCATGTATAACCCTCCCTGGGGAGAATAGAACGTTCGCCCCCTTGTGCCGCGCCCGCCTGTTTGCTGTCGCGCCGCGACAGTAACGCCATGAGCCGCGCCGCGCAACGCCAGCTCTTTAGCCTTGTTGTTGGTAGAATCAAGCTGATCAAACCACACGACGTTTTCATCTGTCGCGCTCAACTGGTGTATCCCATTCGCCTGAAACGGTTGTAGCGACTCTCGACAAGCTCATTTATGTCCAGCGTAAGCTTGTGAGACAGGGTTTCCGCAAGAACGCGCTTGAGATCCTCAAACATGCTGGACCCTTCGCTGACAATGCGCTCTATAACGCCAAGGTTTAACATGTCTTTGGCTGTGAGGCGCAAGCGCTCGCTCGCCTCTTTTACCCTGGACGGATCCTTCCACAGTATGCTTGCGCAGCCCTCGGGGCTTATGACAGAGTATATAGCGTTTTCGAGCATCCACACCTCGTCGCCCGCCGCCAGCGCCAAGGCGCCACCGCTGCCGCCTTCTCCTATTAATATGGATATTACCGGTGTGCGCAGGGATATCATTTCGCTTATGCTTTCGGCTATAGCTTGCCCTTGACCGCGTTCTTCCGCGCCGACCCCGCAATACGCGCCGGCGGTGTCTACAAAGCATACGACGGGCCGGTGGAATTTCTCCGCCAGTTTCATTTGACGTAACGCCTTGCGATAGCCTTCGGGATGAGGCGAGCCGTAGTTGCGCTGAGAACGCTCTTTTACGTTGTGCCCCTTTTCATGGCCTATCACAGTAACGGGTATGTCAGCCAGCCACGCCAAACCGGACACAATGGCCTTGTCGTCGCCAAAACGCCTGTCTCCGCGCATCTCTATAAACCCGTGAAATATGTTGGATATGAAGTCCATCGTAGTATTGCGGCCGTTTGCGCGGGCCGCCGCAACCGCCTCGTGAGCGTTCTTTTCACCGCCAAACAGGTTGTCAAACAGTGCCATGAGCCTCGCCCCTCGAATGTATTTTGAGAAGCTGCGCCAAAAACCTCTTTTGGCGTCTGCGATCTACAATCGTATCCACAAAACCTTTGTCCAACAAAAACTCCGCACGTTGAAATCCATCGGGCAGCTTGCTGCGTATAGTCTGTTCTATAACGCGCGGCCCGGCAAAGCCGATGAGCGCGAATGGTTCCGCAGCGGTTATGTCGGCCTCCATGGCAAAGCTGGCGGTCACGCCCCCTGTCGTAGGGTCGGTCAGCACGGCGATATATAGATTGCCCGCGTCGCTGTGACGTTTGATTGCCGCGCTGGTTTTTGCCATTTGCATAAGCGATAAAATACCCTCTTGCATACGTGCCCCGCCAGAGACAGTGAAGCCGATAACGGGCATATGGTTTTTTGTCGCGTGTTCAAATAGGCGCGTAACTTTTTCACCAGTAACCACACCCATACTGCCCATCATAAAATGGGACTCCATTGCAAAAAGGGCGGTCTTGTAATTATATATTTTGCCGGTACCGGTAATGACGCTTTCATTCTCGCGGCTTAGAGTAAGAGCGTTTGCGAGTTTTTTATCATAATCAGGAAAATCGAGAATGTTACGCGAGGTCATGTCTTTGTCCAGCTCAATAAAACTGCCTTTGTCGCATACAATATCGACGCGGTAACGCGCGGTCACATGAAAGTGGTGGCGGCAATAGGGGCATACGTTAAGTGTGTCGGAAAGCTCACTTTGCGATGGCTGTTTGGAACATTTTGGGCACGGCACCAATATTTCGCTTACCTCTGTAGGGATGTTTTTTGCGCCCTCCAGAGGATTTTTGGGTTTGAGAAAGATCATACCTGCCTCCGCAAATTATCTATGGCTTCTGTTGTGTAGGTCGAGTTTTCAAACTCGGGCATACTAAGCAACTCCATTTGGAGCTGCGCGTTGTAATCTATGCCTTCGATAATAAGTTCACACAGGGCCGCTTTCATTTTGCGAATGGCCTCGTCACGCGTGTGCGCGTGAACGATGAGCTTGCCTATCATGCTATCATAAAACGGGGGAATGGTATACCCCTGGTAAATGGCCGTATCGAAACGCACCCATGGCCCCCCGGGAACATGCAGCATTTTTATTGTGCCGGGGCTGGGTCTAAAATCTCTGTCTTCGGCGTTGATACGACACTCTATCGCGTGTCCGCCAAAAGATATGTCCTTTTGAGCGAGGGAGAGTTTGGCCCCGCTTGCGACGCGTATTTGCCATTTCACCAGATCCACTTGCGTGCGCATCTCCGTTACGGGGTGCTCGACCTGCAAGCGCGTGTTCATCTCCATAAAATATAGCGAGGCTCCATCATAAAGAAACTCCAGCGTACCAACCCCGCGATAGTTCGAAGCCCTGCACGCCAAAACGGCATAGTCGAACATCTTGCCGCGCGCGTCGCCGTCAAGTGACGAAGGACTCTCTTCTATCAGCTTTTGCTTGCCGCGCTGCATGGAGCAGTCGCGTTCGCCCAAACATAGGATGTTACCAAAATTGTCCGCGATGACCTGCGCTTCAATATGTTTAACACGCGTAAGATATTTTTCCATGTAAACCGCGCCGTCTCCGAAGGCCGCCTGAGCCTCCGCCGTCGCTGAATTGTACGCGCGTTCTAGCTCGGATTCGTCATTTACCAGGCGTATACCCTTGCCTCCCCCGCCAGAACGCGCTTTTATTAAAAGGGGGAAGCCGATGCGCCGTGACTCTCGCCTGGCCTCGTCAATGTGAGACAATAAATCGCTGCCGGGGATAACGGGTAGGCCAGCTTGGGCCATTGTGCGCCGTGCTTCGTCTTTATCTCCCATTTTAGCTATAATGTCCGCTCCGGGGCCAATAAACGCCACACAATTCTCTTCACACAGTCGAGCGAATTCGGGGTTTTCGGACAAAAAACCGTAGCCGGGGTGAATGGCCTCGGCTTTAGACGCCATGGCCGCAGACAGTATCGCGTTTATGTTAAGGTATGAGTCTTGCGTACGGGCTTTACCTATGCAATACGCTTCGTCTGCAAGGCTTACGTGAAGCGCGTCGCGATCCGCCTCTGAAAAAACAGCGACCGCGCTTACGCCCATTTCTTTACAGGCGCGAATGACTCTCATGGCCACTTCGCCGCGATTGGCGATCAGAATTTTTGAAAACATATCAAACAACCTCGTTCGGCTGGGTGTGGATATAAAATATGAAACTCCTGTTCATTCACGCGCCTGCTTCGTCTTTGAGCAGCGCAAAGGATAATTCGCCGCGAGCGCAGAGCTTTTCGCCCACATACCCCTCGCTTTGCACGAAGTAAAACGGCGGGCGCGATTTTAGAAGTATAGATCTAAATTTAATGGTATCGCCGGGCAGCACCTTTTGCTTGAATCTAACCTTATCCAGTCCGGTGAAGTAGGGCATTGCGCCTTTAGCCGCGTTCATAACAAGGGCGCACGCCGACTGTCCCATCATCTCGCATAAGATAACGCCCGGTACTACGGGGTTTCCGGGGAAATGCCCTTGTAAAAAATATTCATCGCCGCGCACATAGTATGACGCGACCGACGCCTTTATCCCCTCGTCATCTGTTAGGCTCACCTCGTCTATCAGCAGCATAGGTTCGCGATGGGGCAGTATATTCTTTATCTCATCCCTGTTCACAGGCTCACACCTTTGTCATTTTAAACAGCACTTGCCCGTACTCGGCTATATCACCGTTTTTAAGGCATATGTCGGCTATTTCGCCGTCTGTGTCGGCTGTTATCTCATTAAGCAGTTTCATGGCCTCTATAATACACAGCACGTCGCCTCGCTTTACCCGTGTGCCAATGCTAACAAAAGGCTCGGCGTCTGGGGAACTGGCGGTATAAAAAACCCCGACTATTGGAGATTTAACGTCTATATATTCCAACAGCGGATTGACGGATTGCTGTATATGGTATTGCGGTTCGGCGGAGGGCGCGTCCGCCGATGTCGGTTGGGCGGTCGAGGCGGATTGGAGAGTCTGCCCCCCCTCTAGGCGCACACGGTACTTGCCGTCCTTTACCTCGACAGCGGTAAGCCCGTAGGTCTTCATAATGCTAGCGAGTTGTTCTATATGTTCTAGGTTCATGGTGATTGCCTTGGGAGAGCGTACCCTGGCCGAGCCAGAACTATACCCGCGTTATGCCCGCCAAACCCCAGTGACATGGACAGGGCAAAATCAACTTCCACGCGCCTTGACGCGTTAGGCACATAATCCAAATCACATTCTGGGTCGCGCTGGCTCCAGCCGCGTGTTTGGTGCGCAATGCCCGTCTGCAGCGTTTTTATTGACGCCAGGGCTTCCAACGCGCCCGCCGCGCCCAGCGTATGGCCTATCATGCTTTTTGTGGAGCTTATGGGTATGTTAAACGCGTTTTCTCCAAATACAGACTTTATCGCCAGCGTTTCTGTTTTGTCGTTGAGCGACGTAGAGGTGCCATGGGGGTTGATATAGAGCCTTTCGCCAGTGGGGGGCAAACCCGCCTCTTCCAAAGCCAGGCGAATCATTTGAATAGCGCCCTCCGCAGCGGGGTGAGGGGCAGTCACATGGTACGCGTCGCATGTGTTGCCGTATCCCAGCGCCTCCGCGTAGATATGCGCGCCGCGAGATGCCGCGCGTTCATACTCTTCCAGCACAAGAACCCCCGCTCCCTCGCCGATAACAAAACCGTCGCGGCGCGCGTCAAAGGGAATGGACGAGAGCTCGGGATCGTTTTTGGTAGAGAGCGCAAGGCAATTGGTAAACCCCGCGACGGCCAGCGGATTGACGCACGCCTCTGCCCCGCCCGCAATCACCGCGTCGGCATGTCCATATTTTATGGCTCTGTAGGCTTCGCCGATAGAGTGTGTGGAAGTAGCGCAGGCGGACACAATTGGCAGGCAGGGGCCTTTAGCGTTGTATCGCATGCATACCAGCGCGGCGCCAATGTTCGCTATCATCATGGGGATAAAATAAGGCGAAACCTTGTGCGGGCCTCGATGCAGCAGCTTTTCCGTTTCACTGATAAAGGTGTTCATACCGCCGATACCCGACCCGATGTACACGCCCAGGCGCTCCGGCTTTACAGTGCCGGCAATTCCGCTGTCATCCATTGCCTGCGCGGCGGCGGCTATGGCGTACTGCGCGTACATATCGGTCTTGCGTATTTCAGAACGTTCGATATACTTTTGCGGGTCAAAGTTTTTAACTTCAGCAGCTATCTTTACTTTAAAATCTTTCGCGTCAAACTTGATTATGTTCGCGAAGCCATGCTCGCCATTCATCAATGCCGCCCAATAGGAGGCAACATCGTTGCCCACAGGTGACACGCAACCCAAACCCGTTACCACCACGCGTTTCAATATATCACGTCCCTTGGAGTTTACTCTAAACGTGCGCTTTCACAAAAGGATTTTGCCTTCGTAGGGGCGCGCACTGCGCGCCCCTACGAGATCATACCCCGCTTACCGCCGCGCACCCATACCAAATTAGGAAGACATGGCAAGCCCACCATCCACGCGAATGACCTCACCGGTAATGTATGACGCCGCGTCGCTCGCCAAAAAAAGAACGGCGACCGCCACGTCACTGGGCCTTCCGAATTTTCTAAGAGGAATGGCTTTGAGGTATTCGTCTGTGTTTTGCAAACCGGCAGTCATATTTGTTTCGATAAAACCCGGCGCGATTGCGTTAACCGTCACGCCCCGCCCGGCAAATTCTTTCGCTGCGGACTTGGTAAGTCCTATAAGACCAGCTTTGCTGGCGGCGTAATTGGCCTGTCCCGCATTACCCATAAGCCCTATGACGGATGATATATTAATAACCCGCCCTGTTTTGCTTCTCATCAAATATCTAAATAAATGCCGTGTGAAGTTAAAAGCGCCTTTGAGATTAACATTAAGCACCGCGTCGAAGTCGGATTCTTGCATTCTCATTAGCAAATTATCCCTGGCAATACCCGCGTTGTTTACCAAAATATCCACTCCGCCAAAATCTCGCGCTATGGCGTCGGCGATTTGTTTCGCCTTGTCGAAGTCGGTCACATCGCATTCATACGCGCGGTATTTTATGTCAGCGCCAAAAGCGGGCTCAACCTCCGAAACGGGATGAATCTCCGTTGCGAGATCCACCGCCGCAACGCTCGCGCCATGGTCGGACAATACCTGCGCTATTGTAAGCCCAATGCCGCGCGCCGCTCCGGTGACAACAGCCGTTCTGCCCGTAAGATCAAACACGCGCCTCGCCTCCGTATCTGTGATCTCCATCATTCTCAACGTGCAAACCATCACAGGAGGAGCCGGGAAGGGCGTAAAATTCTTCATCAAATTCTCCGTGATAAAGCCGCTCAATGAACGGAGTATCGTCGCATGGCAAGTCAAACGCCGCCAGGGTTTCTGTCAGCGATTCCATGTCATAAACATTATAAACGTTTACCATCGGGTCTATCTTTTTGATAAGCCCGGCAAGCACCTTGCCGGGGCCACATTCTATAAAGGTGTCAAAGCCGTCGGCGATCATGTTTTCGATGGTATTCTGCCATAACACAGGGCCTATCATATGCTTTACCAATGTCTCTGTGATATTTTTGATATTGTGCGGTTTTGCTGTTACATTGGAATAAACGGGGTAATCCGGCTCATCAAACTTGATCAAACCCAGCGCGGCGGCATAATCGCCTATTGCGCCTTGCATCATGGGGCTGTGAAACGCGCCTTGCACACTTAGCTTGATCGCTCTGCCGCCGTGCTCCGTTATCGCGCGTTTTAGCTCGTCGGCGGACACCTCCGCGCAGGAGATGACGATTTGACCGGGGCAGTTATAGTTGGCCGGCCAACACTGCGGTATGCTTTGGCATATCTCATCCACGATTGAGGGGGGCAATCTTAATGCCGCGTACATTGCTCCGGCCTGTTCTGAGGCGCAGACGCCCATGAGATTTGCCCTAAGTTTTGTTATGGCACACGCATTCTCAAGAGTTAACGAACCGCTGAAAAATAAGGCCGCCATTTCACCCAGAGAAAATCCGGCCACTCCATCTGGCTCTATGCCGTTGCAAGAAAGGAGTTCGGCACATAAAACGTCGGCGATAAGCATGGCCGGCTGTGTGTTGATTGTCTGATCAAGCGCTTCTTTGGGACCGCAAAACAGCATCTTTGTAATGCCCGGCAAAAACAGCTCGGCGGTCTTAAAGTAAACGTCCACCACTTCATAAGCATCCGCGAAGTCTTTGCACATACCCACATACTGCGCTCCCTGCCCGGGAAACACAAACGCTACTTTACCCATTGTTCCGCCCTGTGTAATATTTTTTCCGCTTCGGCGAACATTTCCGTTATTATTTCCAATGCGGATTGTTCTTTTTTTACCAACCCCGCTATCTGACCCGCCATAAAACTGCCGTTTTCGTTGTCGCCCTCTACCGCCGCGACTCGCAGTGAACCCGCCCCCAGTTCTTCCAGTTGCTCATTTGTTATGGACGAATCGTATTCGTATTGCAAAAATTTTCTCGCAAAAGGGGTTTTGAGGGAACGGACGGGATGTCCCAACCGCTTGCCGGTTACAACGCTGTCGATCTCTTTGGTTTTTATGATTTTATTTTTATAGTTTTGATGAACGCCGCACTCGCGAGCGACAAGAAACCGCGTGCCAGCCTGAACGCCTACAGCACCCAGCATAAACGCGGCTGCTATGCCACGCCCATCGCCTATGCCGCCAGCGGCAAGTACGGGCACGTTAACGGCGTCGCAAATCTGCGGCACAAGGCACATAGTAGTCAGCTCGCCCACATGCCCGCCGCTTTCGCCGCCCTCGGCTATGACGGCGCGCGCCCCGTTGCGCACAGATTTTACCGCCACCGCGATTGAGGGTACAACGGGTATCCAATCTATGCCGGCGTCGATCCACATCTTTGCAAACGCGGAGGCGTTGCCGGCTCCAGTGGTAACGACGGCGGGCTTTAGCTCGGCCACAACTTTTGCCACCTCGCCAGCGTTGGGAGACATGAGCATAACATTAACGCCAAAGGGCTTGTCGGTAAGATCTTTTGCCCGTTTAATCTGATCGGCCACCAAATCCGCCGGAGCGCCCCCAGCCGCTATGACGCCCAACCCGCCCGCGTTGGATACTGCGGCGGCCAGCTTTGCGTCAGATATCCACGCCATAGCGCCTTGAAAGATGGGGTATTGTATACCCAGCAAATCACATATGGGTGTGTGAATCATTGCGCGTCAATAATCAGCCGGAGCAGATCACTTACTTTCTTAACGTTTTTGTCTATATTGATTTCGCCGCAGTGGAACGCGTCTTCAACCTGCATAACGAGATCCATGATATCAAGCGAGTCCAGATTCAATTCTTCAAATGTGGTGTCGGGGGTAATAACAAAATTTTCGTCGCCCTTGTAGTCACGCAACACGCCTATAAGTTTATCTAACATAATAAACCTCCTTGAGAATATTGTGATATTCAATCGCACACATAGTAGCAGCAGGCCGCCGTAAGGCCAGCGCCAAAGGCTGACATAAACAGGCGAACACCCTTTTTCAACATGCCCTTCTCCCACATTTCAGATAAAAGAATGGGGACGCACGCGGACGACATGTTGCCGTATCTTTCTATGTTGGTGGGGAATTTATCTTCCGGCAGGTTGAGCCTTAACCGCGCCGAATCGATTATGCGCTTGTTGGCCTGATGCAATACAAAGTAGTCAATATCATTTGGGGTAAGGCTCATACTGTTCATCATACCGTCGAGCATCTCGCCCACCTTGCTCACGGCAAATTTAAAAACCCGTTGCCCATCCATACGCAGATAGCCGCGTGGTATGTCGTATGACGCAAAGGGGCTGCTGGTCGCGTCCGCCTTGTACAGCACCTCACGGTTGGGAAAGCAATAGGTTTTGATGTACCGCAGCCCGCCGCCCGGCTCGGCGACAACCGCGCCCGCCCCATCGCCGAATAGAACGCAGGTGTTCCTGTCTGTCCAATCGGTGTGCTTACTAAGCATCTCGGCGCTTATGATTAGTATGCGCTTCTTTGAGTCGCCATGCGCGGATCCGTCAAAATTACTTTTAATCTTAGTTTGAAGCGCAATCTGCGCGGCCGCCGCATTAATGGCGTACAAAAAACCGGCGCATGCGGCGTTAACATCAAAGGCCGGCACACTCACGCCAAGGCGTTCCGCCACGCAGCAAGCGAGAGAGGGCGAGGTAAAATCGCCACATATGGTAGAGCAAACGATTAGCCCCAAGTCGCCCGGATCTGTAGATGAGCGCTGCAACGCCTCACACGCGGCGGAGTAAGCGAGGTCGGTCAGCGTTTCGTCCACGCAGACGCGCCGGGTTTTTATGCCGGTTTTGGATACAATCCATTCGTCGCTTGTATCTACCATAGTGGCTAGCTCATCATTTGTAACTATACGCGCGGGCAGCGCGGCGCCGTATCCAAGTATTGTAAGCATGTATCCCCACCAAACAAATAAGCACTGCAAAAGTTTTAACATATTAACGGCGGCTAGTCAAGGCGTCGGCTTCACTTCATATGCCATAAAGCGTTTGCGCGAACTAAAAGCTGACCAAAGAGCGACGAACAGAGAATGTAGCAAAACGTGAGGGCATTACAGACATTGCGGCGCTTGAAAGCATTGTCAGGTTGTTGTGCGGGCATGTCGGCAGCCCCGTATCGGCAAAAAAAATCAGCGACGCCATCAATTCTAGTGGCAGAAAAATATCGGTCAATACAGTCGATCGTTATCTACGGGCGCTTTGCGACAGCTTTTTATTCTATAAGGTTGACCGCTTTGACATAAAGGGCAGGCAAACCCTAAAGACCCTCGGTAAGTATTATATTGTCGATACCGGACTAAGAGATATACTTGTAAGTTCAAGCAGTGGAGACTTGGGGCATCTGCTTGAAAATATCGTTTACCTTGAATTGATCAGACGCGGATATAAAGTAAAAATAGGTAAGCTCGCAGAAAAAGAGGTCGACTTTGTCGCGGAAGCCGCCGAGGGGCTTTCATATTATCAGGTGTCCGCCACCACGCTCAATGAGAACACGTTAATGCGTGAGCTAGAACCTCTGCAAAAAATATCCGACAATCATCCCAAGTTTTTATTGACCCTTGATGAATTTATGCAAAATGCCAATTATGACGGCATACGGAAGATGAGCGTACTCGGCTGGCTATTGAATAAATAACAGGAAGCCGCGATCAAAAACTCTAAACACGCGCTTAGAGTTAATTGATATCACCATAGTTGAGCAAATCAGGAATGAGCATAACGCTGTCCAATTTGTTTACTTCCCGAATTACGCGGCATGGAACGCCCGCCGCAAAACTGTTGTCCGGTATATCCCGCGTTACGACGCTGCCCGCGCCGATAACGCAATTTTTGCCAATTGTAACGCCGGGGCATACCGTGACATTGGCTCCAAACCAGCAGTCGTTGCCAATTTTCACAGGTTTTGCGTAGCACATACGTTTTTTCGTTCCATCAGGCAGCGCAACGCCTTTGCGCTCGTCCGGGAGCATGGGGTGAACCGGGGTTACAATCGTTACATTCGGGCCAAAATTGCAGTCATCTCCAATTGAAACATGAGCGTCGTCTTGAATAGTTAGATGGAAATTCGCAAAAAAACGTTTGCCAATTTGTGTGTGTTTGCCATAGTGAATATAGATTGGCCCCTGCATAAAGCTGCCTTCGCCCAACTTTTCGAAAATATCGGCAACAATTTCATTTCTTATTTCCATTTCATCTTCAAAAGTTTGGTTGTACTTCGTACATAGGTTGTGCGTACGCAGTTTAATGGCCTTTAATTCTGGTTCGCCGGGGCAAAAAAGTTTTCCGGCAAAGATTTTTTGTTCTTCAGTCATTGATGTGCTCTCCTCAAATATTCAACATCATTTCGTTTTAAGATGATTATATATCACGCGAGCAAGATTTGGAAGGTATTAAACAGGCGTGAAGGGAATTTGATTCCGAATCATAAAAAGTACGGTTTGTCTTATTACTACCTAGCCCTTGCAAAATCTGGTGAGAAATAGTATGAAGAGTACAGTTTTGACGAGCAAATGTTGACACAAAATAAACGCGTCGAAAAGATAAATGTAGTTGTCCGCCGCAGGGGGTTGTGCTATAATGAAAAGGACGTGGAAGCCCTCGTGGCGGAATGGCAGACGCGCCGGATTTAGGATCCGGTGGGAAACCGTGCAGGTTCAACTCCTGTCGAGGGCATGAGGATTGTGGCTATTTTGATTGTGATTGATTGTTGATTGGCGAGCGGCGCGAGTGCTTATCGGGGGGCGCGGGGGTTATGAAGATACTCAACTTTGGATCGCTCAACATGGATCGCATATATGCTGTGGAAAGTTTTGTGCGGCCAGGAGAGACGATAACCACGTTGCGCTTTGATGTGCAGCCGGGGGGTAAGGGGCTTAATCAGTCCATAGCTGTGGCGCGGTCAGGGTCTGAGGTGTACCACGCGGGCAAGATAGGCCCAGACGGGGCGGTGTTGATTGACGCTTTGGAGCAAGCCGGTGTGGTGACAGACTTCGTGATGCGCGACGGTTCTACTACGGGGCACGCGATTGTTCAGGTTAACAAGTACGGCAACAACTGCATACTGTTGCATGGTGGCGCTAACACCGAAATTTCTATCGCAGAGATTGATCACGTGCTTGCCAATTTTAACGCGGGCGACTTTGTCATACTACAAAATGAAATTAACAATTTGGACTACATAATCGAGAAAGCCAGCCAAAAATATATGCGCGTGGCGCTTAATCCATCGCCGATGAACGACGTGATAAAGTCGCTGGACTTGCGCAAGGTTACATATTTGGTGCTTAATGAGCTCGAAGGCGCGGAGTTGAGCGGAGAGACGCGCCCGACAAAAATATTGGACTATCTGCTCGGTCTGTACCCGCACATAAAAATAGTGCTTACCTTGGGTCGTGTGGGATCCCTGTATGCGGACTCGCTGCACAGACTCCAACAAGGGGCGTTTTCGGTTCGCGCGGTGGATACGACCGCAGCGGGAGACACATTTTTGGGATACTTTATAAGCAGGGTGGCTATGGGATCGCCATCGTGGAGCGCAATGAGGGCGGGCGCGCTTGCCGGCGCGCTTGCGGTTACAAAAGAGGGCGCGGCGCCGTCTATACCTACCTGGGATGAAGTGGTGCAGCTTTCGCTAACACGAGAAAAAGAGGTTAAACGCGACCGATCAAATTTAAAGATAAAGTCAAACTCGCATTCAAACTCAAAGATAAGCACAAACGTCTAAGCGCGTTAGAGCGTCTGCGCCTCATGGCATTACCGTTACCGCTTGCTTACCCATCTGTACCCAGGCCGCCTCGAAATCGCCATAGTCGGTCTTTGCGCGTTCGCCAAGGGGATCGTTAAAGTATATGTTGTCAGCATCATAACCTGTCACGAGCACAGAATGTTCGCGGTAGGTTATTTTAATGTCGCCGTCTTGCAGTTGCCAGGTATCGAATTCTTCGTCGGGCAGGGGCGCGTATTTGCTGTTGACGATAACCCACACAGGTATACCAAGATCCAAATAGTAGTCAATTACCTCAAAGTCACAGCCAGACAGATCCACTGCAGTTGGAGCGTACTGCGATAGCAGGTCGTATATGGGCGCGTGGTATACGCCATAACCCATTTCATCAAAGGTGAACATGTTGCCGACAAACCCCTTGTTGGGGTCGTCGCGCGCGTCTGTCTTTTGTATTTTATCCGCGAGTTCTTGTTTAGTAGCGCTTACGCCTAAATAGTTAATGAGCATAGCCAAGCTAGTAACCTCGCACCCGCGAGCAAGTTCGGGCATTTGGAGAATAAGCGGAGCAGGAATAATGGGTGGCGTCGGTTGAGCGGCATCGGTTGTTTCGCCGCCCGCGATAGCCGTGCCGTTGTCCCACACGAGCCGTCCGGTGGACCAGTGATAGATGAAACTGTCAGGGGTCTTTTTTGCTTGGGCGTAGGCTTCGGCAAAGCTGTCGTATTCGGAAAAATTTGGCATTGCCGACTCGTCGCCCATCACAAAGACATCGAAGGGAGGGTAGTTATCAAAAATCCATTCAGGTTTTACAATGGGGGTGGTGTTAAGCCTTACTGCGCTATGATCTTTCGCGCTTGCCGCGCCTATAGCCACGTCTAGAGTTTTCGCGGTTTTCCAATACGCGCCGCGCGCGTATATCGCATAACCAAGCGCGGTCGGCGCGGCGGAAGCGTTGAGCATCATAACACAAGAAAGGCTCGCCATACAAGCAAGGAGAATCAAAGGATTTTTGTTGGGTCGGTTCTTCATCATTCTATTGCCCACTTTTTCTCCCCACCTCGTTTAAAGATAATGTCAATTTGCGCGTTTAAGCACCCTGCCGTCGCTCCAGATACGTTCTAGGCTATAAAACTGCCTGTTTTCTTTATCAAATATGTGAATGATTATATGGCCAAAATCAAGCAAAACCCAATTCGCCGAGCGCATACCCTCGCCATGGTGCAGCTTTAGGCCATCCTGTTCCAATTTCTCTATTACCTCGTCGCACATGGCCTTTATTTGAGCGGGGCTGCCGCCGCTCGCTATAATAAACACATCGGCCACAGTAGAAACGTTGTGAATGTCTATAACTATTATATCCTTGCCGAACTTATCCTCCAACGCCTTATAGGCTATCTCTACGCGTTTCATATCTATATCATTAAAACCTCCAAAACCCGGATCGTTATAAATATTATTACCGGCCGTTTCATCATTAAACGCACCATTAAACGCCATCCTTCGTATCTCCTTTTGTTATAAATTTGTTTTCGGCATATTCCAACGCTTTTAGGCTTACAGGGTGAACAGTTCGCTTTTGCTGCAAGGTAAATTCTATCTTGATTTTTAGCGCCATGACAATGGCTTTATCCAAATTGTCCATCGCCGCCGCTCGCAAATCTTCACGGTGGTGGGGGTCAACGCCTTTGCGCGACAATTCCGTCAAGTCCGCTATCAACAATATTTTGTCCAAAAGCGACATCTGCTCTGCGCCGGTTGTGTGACAGCATATCGCGTTAAGTATTTCCGGGTCGTCTACAGCGAACTCCCGGCGGGCTATCTCCGCGCTTAACAAGCCGTGCGTCAGCCCTATCTGCTCATCCATTACGCTGTCTATTTGCAGGTTCCACGCCTTGCACAGCGCGCGTTTTCGCTCCGGTTCTATCTCTTTGGCGCAATCGTGAAACAGCGCCGCCGCATACGCCTTACGCCTGTTAGCGCCGTAACGCTCCGCCAGTTTAACCGCCTCGCCAACGACGCCCAGAGTATGCCTCCAACGCTTGTCAGACAGTGACGCGCCAATGATTTTTTGCGCCCCCTTAAGGTCATACCCATCGCTTTTGTACAATCCATGCTTGCGTATGTAGTTTGACACTTCGGCGGGAAGCAGGTGATCAATGGGCATATCCAGTTCGATACAATCGCGGACGCGGGTAGAGGATATATCGGCGTCCATCTCAATCACGGCGATTTTTGAATTGTACTTTGATCGGGCCAAACGTACCAAATTGTCCAGGGTGGACTCATCTACGCCCTTGCGCGCGCAAACGCATAAAATACATCGGCTAAGCACAAGCTCGGGGGATTTCCACGACAAAATGTCTTGCATGGCGTCCGCGCCGATGATGAAATATACCTTTTGCACATATAATTTTCTTAATTCTTCCAGCGTGTCGGCGGTATAGCTAACCCCCCCGCGATCTATCTCCATACGGCTCACATCGAAATGGGCGTAAGGCGCTGTGGCCAGCAGGGTCATCGCGTAGCGGTGTTCGGCGCTAAATATTTGGCGCGGCTTGTGAGGAGGTCGGCCTGTGGGTATAAACAGCACATGATTTAGCCCCAGCGTTTGCGTTGCCGCTTGAGCCATGGCAATATGCCCAAGGTGAATGGGGTTAAATGTGCCGCCCAGCACCCCCAGCCTGTGATGTTGTTCAGACAGGGCTTCAAGGTTGTAGTTCAACATGGCCTCCATTAGTTCGTTATCGGATACGCGTTGATAATGTAAGGAGCTTCCAGCGTCGCGACGGTGACTCGATAATAGGGCATGGCCTTAAGTTCGGCGTCGGGCTGGTCGGTGCGCTCATTTTGAATGTATACCAGGTCTATACGTTCTACCTCCGCTTCTGTTTGTCCCATTTCGCTCAAGTACTTGTGCATGAAGTTGAGCAAAGCCTCGTCGGGGGAACATATCTCCATTGCCTGACCTTCAAACCTCACCGGCGTGTTGTATTGAATGTCCACTCGCGTGATGCCGCGCGAGGTAACATATATTTCTACCATATTGGAATAAACGATATAATTTTTATAATGTTCGCAAAAGGTCACGCGATATCCATCTTCGTAAGGGAAAATATCGTCCGGTTTAAACGACGAGAACATTTCGCCCATGCCCTTCAAATATTCAGTCGCGAGCCTTTGACTATTTTGCTCTGTGGGGGCTACATTACCCGCTCCCGATACGCGATCGTAGGTGATGTAGCCGTTTTGAATTGTAAGCGAGTCATCGTCTTTAGTATATATCACCTTGTCGAGCTGAACTATGCGTTCAGGTTCTCCCTCAAAAAAAATACCTGTAAGCTCTTGGGGCTCATACACATACACCCTCATGTCAAGCTGCTTCATGGGGCGATAAGAGAGCATGACATTCGTGTTAATGTGTATACCGTTGGTTTCGAGCAATTCTATGACGGCTTTGCGTTGGGTGTTGTCCATCCTGTACTCATTACGGTTAATGAGTACCAAAACCGTCAAAAACAGGTTGAGCGCGAGCAGAAAGACAATGGTCATGCTTTTCGCTTTGTCCCAGTCCATAGCGATCTATCTCCGTTTATAAATATTGATTTCGCAAAACGCGCGGCATACACGATCACCACGAACAGTATTATATCAAAAAAGCAGATGAATCCATACAGGTGTTTATGCAAATCGGCAATACCGTTGCTGATATAGGGTATAGCGAAATTTATGCCCGCGCAAATAATGATAGAGGCCAACAGCAAGCTCAAAGGCGCGTCTTTCTTAATCGACACAACGCAAATTGATATTCCGGCAAGCATAACGGCGGCAATGACCCATAGATTATTGATGAGCAGACGCTCGCGCGCCGCTTCCCATAGAGAAAAGCGATACACCTTTTCTCTGTCTGTGGTGGGGTTTTGCATATTGCCCAAGTAGTCGGCGCGTATTTTGGACGACATTTTTGCGGAAATATTCAGCGCCGCCACTAATTTATCTAGGTGGGTAAGGTAGTACGCCGCCAGTTTGCCCTTGCCTATATTATTATAAAAATCCTCGCGGAATTTTGGGGATTTAATGTCTACGGGATATTCGGATTTGTATGTCTCATACCCGGCAAGTACAGCGTAATCCGGGTTTAACCCCAAGGCTTTAAGCTCGCTTGCGGGGTCGTCAGACAGAGGAAGCACACCGGCAAAAACAGCGTTAAAGTTTGTATCTTTCTCGATCCATGTTGGCGTAAACAGCGCCCCAAAAAGTAAAAGCGCGGCCACGCATACGGGCGAGAGCAGATGCGCGCGCCAGCAATGCGGACTTTGGCGAATCCACGCAAGCGGCAGCAGCGCAAAAATAATCCCTACCGGCATATACGCGCCCTTGCTGATACCCATAAGGACGACACACGCATAGTACGCGCCAAATTTTTTATGCAGCAGCAAGCCGATGGACAGCCATGTGAGCGCGTATTGAGCCGCCTCTCCATAAAACGAATGGTAATACAGCACATGCCCCGCGTCGCAAAACACAAACAGCATGAGCGCGGCGGCGGTGATCGCCATGCCTCGCCCAAATTTGTCATAAACATATAGCTCTATGAGATAGACAGCGAGGCAAAACGTGATCGCGTACAGCAACCCCAGCCACGCGATGTTGTAGCTATACAGCGGATACCCTCGCGCCGCGTTATATCCGGCGTTGATAATCTTTGAGGCTTTGGTAAACAGGGTCTGCGAGGTTACATAATCAAACCACGAGTAATCGACGGATAAAAACTTGACAAGCTTGTCGGCAAAATTTTCTCCTTCAAATGTCATTTCATAAAATTGGGTAAACGCGATATAAAGTGGCGTCTTTTCGATAAAGGCGATGCCGTCAGGCTTCATGGCGCGTATAAAGTCGCCGTTGTCGGCGAGCCCGACGGCAGTTGGCACATGCAGCTGAACCAATATACAGGTGAAACAGATAGCGGAAACAACCGCGCTGAATAATATCGCAAAGCGTGAAGAACTGTTTGCCATCCCATTTGTCATATCGCTTACGCGTGGCGTAATAATCGGAGACGTTTTTTTTATACGCATGGTGGCACCTCTTTAGTATTGCTCTAAACGTGCGTTTTCACAAAAGGGTTTTGATTTCGTAGGGGCGCGCACTGCGCGCCCGTGGGCCTTTCCAGCCTAACCGATACCGGGTGACGGCGGAGGCTCTTTTTGACTTGGTTGTCGGGTGGTTGTCGGGTGCGGGCGCGCACTGCGCGCCCCTACGAAATCATACCCACTGACCGCTGCACACCCATATCAAATTTGGAGAACGCACGTTTAGAGTATTTGCTTAACTTACACGAGACAGTGACCCCCCTGATGTTTGCAATACCCAGTACAAATAGACCTGCTTTTCTCTGTCAATCTTGTAACCCAGCGTTACGTCGGTCAGCAATCCTTGCTCTCCGGGCGAGCCTACTACATCAAGGGCCTCGCCGAAGTCGATTCGAGCGGTTTTGCCCGCTTCGCCCGGCTTATAGTTGTATACCAGCTTGCGGTAATGCGAAACCAAGTCGTCCCGGACAGTTATTTCTATAGCGCTTTTCAGCTCCGCCTCGCCGTTTTTCTTGTAGTCGTCGGGCAGAAGAATGGGGAGCTCCTTTATGGCATAGTCAAAAAAGAACGTTGTGCCGCTGTCCGTCTCTTCATATGCCGACAAGAAAAACTCGTTATTTACCAACGGGTCTTTCATGATAAAATCATACGCCAGCTCAAAAGACCTCAAAAAGCCCAGCTGTGTTTCGCCGGCGCGGTAGTTGGAATAGTCTAGCACGTCATTTTGATAGTACTTAACTACCGTATACTCATCCGAATAGGTATACACATCATCCACACCCAATGTGGCCATTTTGGACGCGGGGTTTAGGAAGAATATATCAATCTGATCTTCTATGGCGGAAAGCAGCAATTCTCCATTTACATAAGGATTAACGACCTCTATTGCGGGGTATTCCCAAGGCGAGGCCGGCCGTGTAGCGATAAACGCGTTTTGCGTGAACACGTCTAACTGTGATACAGCCGACGCTTCATAACGCACGCCTGATGGCGACGGCACGGGGGGCAGCTCGCTTTGCGTAGAGAACTCCACCATAATAACGCCATTACCGTCTCCATTTCCTGCTTCGCTGATGAATATGACGCGCCCTGTGCCGTCGCCGTCGGTATTGTCTTGTACCTCATTGCTTGTAACAGGTATAAACATTACGTAGTCGAATCTCGCGGGCAGTGTGGCGGGGCCGTAGTAATCCAGCGCGCTCTTATAATAATCAGATGGCATGGAGAATTTGTATTCGAAAATAAAACCTGGCTCATTTATAATAGACATGTCCAGATTACCGGTAACGGACACATTGCGCTTAAGCGCGTCGGTAAGCGCCTCTACGCATGCCTGCGCAATTACGTTTTGGCTATAGTCGTTATATAGTATGGTAAACATATTGCCGCCATGGCTAGTGATAATGCGGTAGGGCTTTATAAAGTTGTGGTGATAATCTGTGCTCACCGCGTCCGCTCCGGGGTTGGTAAAATAATTAAGCGGTATGTTGGAGAGCCACAATTGAGACAGCAGCGCTATGGCAATAAGCGACAGTATGACGATAGACGCGTTTTTTATTTTTCCCACCGATATATTCATAGCTTATCACCCAATCTGTCAAACGTGGGTTCGCTATAACTCCGCCTTATTGCAGAGTTAAAACTAAGACTCATGCTCACCATAATTCTTCTCATCGCAGCTTATCAAACCGCAGTATCATAGTTGTGCCCTTGTTTAATTCGCTGTTTGCCGTTATCCTAAAGCCATGGGCCTCCATGATCTCTTTGGCTATGGCAAGGCCCAGGCCTGTGCCGCCCATGGCGCGACTGCGCGCTTTATCTACCCTATAAAAGCGTTCGAAGACGCGCCGCAGATCGTCGGGTGGTATGCCGATGCCATTGTCTTTTATATACATGCGGTAGAAATTTTGGTCTTCCTCTATAATGACTTCTATGCACGAGCCTTCGGGGCTGTATTTTACAGAATTGGATAGAATGTTGGTAAGAACCTGATTAACGCGGCCCGCGTCGGCTTCTATAAAGCAGCCTCCTTCTACCGGCACAAAGATGATCTTTTGCCCCTTCTTTTCTGCCAGTATGCTGTTTTGGCGAATACTTCGCGTTACCAACCCGTTTAGATCTATGATCTCCAGCTGTAATTGCAGCTGCCTGTTATCCAGGCGAGAAAGCTCCAGCAGATCCTGCACCAATAGCGACATGCGCTCGGCTTCGCTGTCTATTACCTTAAGGAAGTCACGCGAAACGTCATGGTCTTCCAAAGCGCCGTCCAGAAGGGTTTCAGTGTAGGTTTTAACAGTTGTAAGAGGCGTGCGCAACTCGTGCGACACATTTGCCACAAACTCTTTACGCATGTTATCTAGCTTGGTCATCTTGGTAACGTCGCGAATAACTACCACTATACCCGCCGTTTCACCGTTAAGATCCTTGTATGGCGTGAGTGAGGAGGCAATAAATCTGTCGCCTGTGGGTATGGTCATTTCCTGCTGTGTACCGCCTTCGCTGAACCCCAGGTGATTCATAACAGTTCGCGCTGGTATCACGTTTAACGTGCCCAGGTTTAGCAGATCTTCACTCGCGCCGTTGGCGTGGATGAGGTTGTCATTAATATCGTAAGCGAGCACGCCGTCAGTCATGTTGTTTAGCACAGCCTCCATTTTGTTCTTCTCACCCGCGAGGGTAGAGATGGTGTTGCTTAGCTCCGACGCCATATAGTTTATCGTGTCGGTAAGCTGACCTATCTCGTCCGAACTCGCCACGGGTATTTCTTGATCCAGCTTGCCTTCCGCCATCTCTTTTGCCATGCGCGTAAGAGAAATGATAGGCTTGGTAAGAGTGCCCGCCAGCAAAAGGCCCAAGACGCCCGTGAGCGCAAGGGCAATCAGTAGGGTGATCAATATGGTAACGGTCGTTTGCCCCAAGTTACGGTTCATGGTATTCGCGTCCATGCGCATGTAAATAAGGTACTTGCCATCGGTCGTGAGGGTGGCGTATGTTATCCATTCCTTAACGGTGTTGTTAAAGTCTACGTCCTTTTTGCTGCTGTTAAACCCCGGCGCGCCCCCCAAGGCTTTTATGATGGATGAGTCGGAAAATTGAAACTCTAAAAATTCTTCGGGGGCGAGGGTCTGATTTTGCCTAAACGCGTCTAGAATAAAGCCTTGCGTGCCTTGCGGCAGTCGCCATATCTCAAGAGTTTTGCGCATATCGTCCGCTGTTGTCGCGGCGCCAACCACTTCGCCGTTGATAGTGTCGGCATACTCCTTAAGCTGGGTGCGCGTCTTGTTAATCTCGTTGTTCTTGAATTGCAGCAGCATGAATGTGCCGCTAACGATCATGACGATAGACACAAGGGCAATGTACATAAATATAAGCTTCAGCTTTATACTGGTCATGGCCGCGAATTACTCTTCGGGTTTGCCTGTGTTGTTAAAATAATAACCTACCCCTCGTTTAGTCATAATGTACCGAGGCCGTTCTGGTTCCTCTTCCAGCTTGCTGCGCAAACGGCGTATGGTGACATCCACAGTGCGCACATCGCCAAAATATTCGTACCCCCACACTTTTTCCAACAGTTGCTCGCGGGTAAACACCTCGTTATGTTGAGTGGCCAAAAACTTTGTGAGTTCGAACTCGCGCGGTGTAAGTGGAACAGTGACGCCGTTGGCGCGGCGAATCTCTTGCATGTTAAAATCTATGACAAGATCCGCCGCCGCATAGGTGTTTTTAGTGTCGCGCTTTACCCCTTCGCGCGGCACTGTTTTTCGCAGTTGAGCTTTTATGCGGCTCATAAGCTCGCGCGTGCCAAATGGTTTTGTCACGTAGTCGTCGGCGCCAAGATCTAGCCCCATCACCTTGTCGGCCTCTTCCGCTCGGGCTGTGAGCATGATGATGGGTGTTTGGCTCACCTTGCGAATACGCCTGCAAACCTCATAGCCATCCATTTTGGGCATCATTATGTCCAACAAAATGAGATCGGGCTTTTCGGACATTGCCAGGTTAAGCCCCTGCTCGCCGTCATAACCGGCGATAACATCGAAGCCTTCCTTTTTTAGGTTATAGGCGATAGCCGTTACGATGTTGCGTTCGTCATCCACTACCAAAATTCTTCTGTTCATCAATATTTTAGGCGACGGATACCCCTACTTTTAAGTATGGGGAGGAGTCGCCCCTCCTTTCGGTCAATATAGTATTGCGGCTTTCAAGCCGTTTGAGTTTCTTGCAGCTGATGCCTGCCGACAATTTCTGTTCATCCAGTGTGCGGATATCAAAACTGCCGCTGGAGCGTCTCCCAAATACAAATCCCTCTCGCCCGTCTGGCATACGCACTTTATCAAACAATTGGAATCCGTGGACGTATTTAGGCGTTTGATTTGCTTTGCGAATACCGCCTTTTAGGATGGTCGCCTTATGCAGTTGCCTGTTATGACGGCGCACAGCTTTTTGTTGGTATATACAATCAAGTGGTTTTGCCATTGGACTGCCTGTTATACATCTCGCGTCAACGGCATGTGATTTTTGCAGTTTTGCAGTTTCGCGACGGCATTTTGTTATATATCCATGAGTTTCCATGACCTCAATGCTTGGGAACAACCCGCGTACACGCCCCATTAAGGTCTTGCGCATAATCCCCATAAACGCTGCATCTCTCATTGAGTACGGTTTACCGAGTGTTTCAGGCAAAAGCAGTTTGCCTTCGTGATATTTCGTGTGACAGCGCCTACAGAGCGTAATAAGGTTATCTGGCGCGTTGCCGCCTGTCTTGCGGCTTTCGAGATGGTGAACGTGGAATTTTACTTTTACGCCGTTCTGTGTATCCCCATGTTTACTGCCGCATACCCTACATCTATATCCATCACGGTGGAATATGTACTGTCGAGTATTGTACTCGTCGTACTGCTCGCCCAGTTGATAGTCAGCGCTTACGGGCAGTGGTCTACCTTCAAGCATTGCTTTGAGACGTTGAGTGTCAAACTCCGCTGTCTCAATAATTATCTTTGTGATTGGAAGCAAATTGCATACTGTCTTGATTAACTGGATATGCGTATTGATTTTTTGTTCGATTGAGGGCGCAAGCCATCCTTTGTGTTTAGCGCGAATACGGTTATTAAATCTTGGAGCGCGATATCTGGTTTTACGGTTGCGGCGCGCTCTGCGGAACTCGCGGCGCGCAGACAGATTCTTTGTTACGTCCGCGCGTAGTTTACATTCTGCGGCGTAGAGTTCTTTTGTTCCCGTTGTCGTTGAGACGCCGACTGTTTTGCTTCCGGCATCGATGCCGAGTGTAATAGGCTGGGTTATGCCTTTAGTGTCATAAGTCAGCTGAATTGTGAATGGCGTCCGGCGAACTACTTTAGCCTGTCCGCGTTCAAGCAGACGCCTAACGCGACCATGTCTGGCCGTCGGCATAATGGTTATTCCTTCTTTGTTTAATACGTATACCATTGTGTCCCCTATCTGCGGCGTGAACCGCGTAACGCGCCGTTTCGCTCTGGAAGTTATGGCTGACAGCGTTGATTGCCCTTACCCAATGTTGCCCGAGGTTTCAAACGCAAGTAACACCGTTCCTACCCATCAGAACTTTTAATTACTTGCCGCAGTGCCGCAGACTAGGACATACATCTGCGGGTGCCTATACATTCTCAGGTAACGTAGTCCCTATGGGACTG
>JAISGK010000009.1 GCA_031263155.1 Clostridiales bacterium | reverse complement strand
GCGCCCCGGTCTAATATAACACAACCGGCTGGACATTCAAACAAATGTTGTTTCTTCTGCGGCTTTTTTATCCGCTCAGTTTTTTCGACGGCGTTCTATCAGTGTGGATTTAGCCTGGTTAATTGCATATTTTGGTAAAGAAAATGGAGCGGAAGCTGTAAAAAAAATATTGAAGAATGCAATTGATGATGAAAACACAAAAGTACTTATAAACAAAATCAATTTGCTTGAAGTATATTATGATGTAATTAAGGCATATGATAAACAAGAGGCAGATAAAATGCTGGAAATTGTTAAAAAAATGCCAATTGGAATTATAGCGGAGTTAAGAGATGAAGTATTCAGAAAAGCAGGGCAGCTAAAGGTAAAATACAAAATATCTATAGCAGACTCAATAGCAATCGCAGAAACAGTGATAAACAAAGGTTCATTAATCACTGCGGATCATCACGAGATTGAAACAGTTGAAATGGCTGAGAAAATAAATGTAACTTGGTTTCGTTAAAAGACCAACTGCACATAACTTTTGCAGGGCTTTTTTTACTCCGGGTGACAGTAAGGCAAAATAAGGTAAAATAAACGTAAAACCCTTTTCAAACGCTCATTTGTCTGTTATACTTATTGCATATACCATATTTAACTATATATCGGCATTATATATCCAACCACGCACAATAACGAGGCACTATATGACAATCTTCAATACATCCTCCTGATAAGATAAATATTACTGGGCGGTGACCAATTGAAAACCAAAACATTAAACGAAGTAATAAAGCATTCAGGTTTAGTAACAGACGAAGCGTTAAAAAATGCCAATGCCAAGCGTGTCATGACAGGTGAAAGCCTGCTGGAATCAATGTTAAGCGAAAAATTGTTAACCTTTCAACAGTTGTCCGAGATGCTTTTGAAGTACTACGGTATATCATCCGCCGATCTGAGCTGCACCGTGCCAGATAAGTCAGCGCTGATGTTGTTAACCGGAAGTTTTTGCCGCCGACACAAAATAATTCCACTTAAACTTTCCGGATTCAGACTAATCGCGGCAATGCGAGATCCTCTTAATCATCGCGCACAACACGATATATTTATTAAAACGGGCTGTCACATCGACCCGCTCTTGGCTGACGAGTCAAGCATTAATGAGAGCGTTGGCAAATACTACGACTTTCGGGAAAAGGAAGATGTTCTCATTAACGATAAAGGCGACGCAATACCAGACTGGCGTGAGGCGGATGCAAGCACGCCCGACTCGCCCGGTGGCAGTTCGCCAATCGGCGGGGGTTCTCCAATCGGCGGAGGCTCGCCGATAGTCAGCGACCCGCCCAGCGGAGGTTCGCCGATAGTGACATTGGTCGATACGTTGCTGGAGTCAGCGGTTACTCGCAAAGCCAGCGATATACATATAGAACCGCATGAAATGGACACCCGCGTTCGCTTCCGTATAGACGGCTATTTGCGCGAGTTTATGCGTGTAGAAAAAGATATAACGCCAAATATCGTAGCAAGGCTTAAAGTGCTTGGGGGCATGGATTCGCAAGAACGGCGCCTGCCGCAAGACGGCCACTTCGCCCGGCTAATAGGGAACGACGACACCGATCTGCGTGTGAGCACCACACCTACCATCTTTGGCGAAAAAGCCGCGCTGCGAATCATATACAAGCACGACGACAGACTAAACAAATCTACACTGGGGTTTTCCGAAGAGGACGCCGCTCGTATAAGCGGTATGTTTCAAAATCCCTACGGCGCGTTACTGGTGACAGGGCCGACCGGATGCGGCAAAAGTACCACGGTAGCGACTTTTTTAAGAGACCTTAATACAGAAGATGTTAACATTATAACCGTCGAAGACCCCGTGGAGCATATTCTTTCGGGTGTTAATCAGATAAACGTGAATCAAAAGGCGGGGTTTGCCTTTGCAAACGCGTTGAGAGCAATACTAAGGCAAGACCCTGATATCCTTATGGTTGGTGAGATAAGGGATACCGAGACAGCTCAACTTGCCATACAAGCTGCCGTAACAGGGCATTTGCTGATAAGCACCTTACATACATACGACGCGATTTCAGCCATCTCACGTCTGCTTAACATGGGGGTTGAGCGATATCTTCTGGCCGCCGTACTGCGCGGGGTTATATCTCAACGGCTTGTGCGGCGCGTGTGTGAACATTGCGCCACGAAGGAGCGCATTGCGCCCACGCACGCTGGCTTACTTGGTATGCCAGACGACACGATGGTGACAAAAGGCGAAGGCTGCCCGCGCTGCGGCGGTACGGGCTACAAGGGTCGCTTTGCCGTGTACGAGTACATATCAATAGATGATGAGTTAACACGCATGATCGAAACGGGAGCCGACAACGCGATGATTAAATCGCACTTGGAACAAACAGGTTTTGTACCGTTGGCCGCCAATGCCATAAGCGCCGTCAAGGAAGGCGTCACCACAACTGATGAGGTCATAAAAAACGTATTGTTTACCTAACGCTATACAGAGGTGAGTTTGTGACGCTAAAGAGTTTGCTTAGCACAGAGGTAATATTTGCTTACAAGCCCAAGCCGGCGGAGATCAGCGTGATTTGTCGCGGGCTGTCTTTTTTGTTGGGAGCCGGAGTACAACTCCCTCAAGCCATAGACATTGTTGCGGAGTACGCGAATAAGAATATGCGCAAAACGCTCATGGGCATAAAGGCGCAGATCACGAGAGGCGACAGTTTGTACGCCGCGCTGCTGCAATCTGAGCTGCCCAAGATCATCGCGGGCATGTGCCGCGCCGGATTCGAAACAGGTGGCCTCTCTAGCATATTGAGCACTCTGGCTAGCTATTTCGAACGCGAGGAATAGAACAAACAGATCGATTGTGTCCGCGCTTACATACCCTGCCATCATAGCGGTTATGGCGTTGGCGGTTGCGTTTTGGTCCATCACCTCTGTGCTCCCTAACTACGCGATAATGTTTGAAGCCCAAGGCGCGAGATTGCCAGCGCCGACGGCATTTCTACTTAATCTAAGCGCTTTTATGAGCCAGTATTGGTTCGTTGTGCTGACGATTGCCTGCGTTTTAGCCGTAGGATGCATGATCTATTGCATGAGCGGCCACGGGCAGTATACATTAGGCTTATTGAAGATGCGCGCGCCGATATTAAAACGGCTAAACGGGAAACTTGTAAACATCAGGTTTTGCCTTTGCATGTCTATGCTGGCTAACGCGGGCATGTCCCATGTTGTATCAATGCAAATTATCCTTAGCGTAATACCCAATCCATACCTGGATAAGCCGTTGCGCGGCATATTCGAGGGTCTGATATCTGGTCAACAGTTGTCGGTGTGTCTTAAACAGAGTGGCATTATAGATTTTATGATCGTTAACATGGTGCGCGCGGGCGAGTCGTCCGGCAAACTCGCGGACGTATTCGACCATTGCGTCGCCTACCTTGAGAACGAGTACGAACGAGAATCCGCCACGCTGACTCGCCTTATCGAACCGGCGATGACACTGATACTGGGCATTGTAACGCTCGGCATCATGCTGTCTGTCATACTGCCAACGTTCGAATTGGTAAATATATATTAACGCAATTGGCCACAACAAAAAAGCGCCCCCGAAAATGTTAATTCCCGGGGGTGTTTGTCATGTACGCGAAAGGATTTGAACCCTCGGCCTTCTGGTCCGTAGCCAGACGCTCTATCCAACTGAGCTACGCGTACATCCTACGCAAAGTATTATACCACAGCTTTAACTAATTGCAATACCCGCGCAAAATTTTTGATAATTTTTGCCACGCCGCATATAATCAAAGTCATCTACCTGTTATATCCAAAGCGCGTGCCGGCCAAAGAGCGCCATACTTCGTCGCAAGCCTCAAGGATCTCCGTACTCAACGCGCCCCCTTCCAACGAGGCGATATTTTGCCTAAGCTGCTCCAGCTTGCTTACGCCGCTGATAACGCTGGTAACACCAGGACGGCTGGCGCACCACTTCATAGAGAGTTCAAGTATGCTGATGTTGTACTGCTCCGCGAGCTTCGCCAGTTTCTCTACGGCGACAAAATTTTCATCAGACCAATAGCGTTTATAATACATTTCGTTGTTAGAGAAGCGTGTGTTTTCAGCGGGTTCGCCCGGTTTATGCTTCCCCGCGAGCAATCCGCCCGCTATGGGATTATAAACCGCCATGCCTAATCCATGCGCTTTCAAAAATGGAACCAACTCGGTCTCTACGCCGCGCGTAATAAGATTATACACGTTTTGCGAAACAATGGGCGCTACATACCCGCGCTTGTCGCACACAGCCAACATATCCGCCACCTGCCAGGCGGCGAAATTGCTCACGCCAACATACCGAATCTTCCCGGCTTTAACGAGACTGTCCATCGTTTCCAACGATTCTTCAACTTTTGTTTCGTAATCAGGCGCGTGCATATAATACAAATCAATGTAGTCTGTGCCCAGCCTTTTTAGGCTGGCATCCACGGCGGAAACAATGCTTCGACGCGAAAGCCCCCTATCGAACGGGTTATCTCCCATTTGTCCATTTACCTTTGTGGCAAGAAAAATTCTGTTACGCCGCCCCTTCATCGCATTGCCGACAATGCGTTCGCTTTCTCCCTGGTTATACACATTGGCCGTATCCCAAAAGTTTACGCCGTTCTCGTAAGCGTAATCCATAATCGCGAGGCTATCAGCCTCATTTGTTTGACCACCAAACATCATCGTCCCAAGGCTCAACGCTGACACGCTCACACTGGTACCGGGCAAATAATTATATTGCATAATCTTTCTTACCTCCCATAAATATGTCTTTTAACATGCAATCAAACAACCTTGCAAAATAGATCATAAACCTTAGTGTTAACTTTAAGTCAAGACCTTTAAAAAATTTACTGACCGTTGGTGTTGTAGGGGGCGCGCAATATGTAGCGCATATCAATATCTTATTCTAAAAAGCCCACACGCCCTTTTTGAAAGGCGCATGGGCAGCTAACATTTTGACAGTTACCTTTGGTCGGATGTAACCTTTAACGCGGCTTGCGCGGCGGCAAGTCGGGCAATCGGCACACGGAATGGCGAGCAAGAAACATATGAGAGTCCTATGCGATGGCAAAATTCTATAGATGATGGATCTCCGCCGTGTTCGCCGCAAATACCCAGCTTGATGTCAGGACGTGTAATCTTACCTTTTTCAACGGCAATTTCCATAAGCGCGCCCACACCAATTTGGTCAAGTTTGGCAGTCGGATCGCCCTCATAAATATTCTTGTCGATATAATCTTTAAGAATACGCCCGGCATCGTCACGTGACAGGCCATATGTCATCTGGGTAAGATCGTTTGTACCAAACGAGAAGAACTCCGCGTCTTTCGCAATTTCGTCAGCGATAAGCGCTGCGCGGGGTATCTCTATCATAGTGCCAACATGGTAGTTTAAGGTTGCGCCTTCTTTGGCAAAAACGTCCTTGGCTGTGTTATCTATAATGTCTTTTACATAGCGCAGTTCTTTTATATCGCCTACCAGCGGAATCATGATCTCGGGCGCAATATCAAAACCCTTGGATTTTTTGACCTCCAGGGCGGCTTCCAAAATAGCGCGGGTTTGCATTTCCGCTATTTCAGGATAGCTGACGGCCAAGCGGCAACCGCGGTGTCCCATCATGGGGTTAAGCTCGTGCAACGCGACCGCTTTTGTTTTAAGCTCATCTATGCTCTTGCCCATGTCTTTTGCGACTATCTCGAATTCAGCGTCGGTGTGCGGCAAAAATTCGTGCAGTGGCGGGTCAAGCAAGCGAATAGTAACAGGCAGCTCGCCCATAATTTCATAAATGCCCACAAAGTCTGCTTTTTGGAATGGAAGCAACTCGTTAAGCGCCTCTCTGCGCTCTTCAACGGTGTCGGAAAGGATCATCCGGCGCATTTTGGGTATGCGATCCTCTTCAAAAAACATATGCTCGGTGCGTGTAAGTCCAATACCTTCCGCGCCAAGCTCAAGAGCGTTCTTTGCGTCTTTAGGGGTATCGGCGTTGGTACGCACTTTAAGCACGCGCGATTTGTCCGCCCAACTCATGAAGAGGCCAAAATCTCCAACAATCTCCGCCTGAACGGTAGGAATGTCTTCGCCGTATATCTTACCGGTGCTACCGTCAAGTGAGATATAGTCGCCTTCTGAAAACTTCTTGCCGCCCAACTCGAAATTTTTTTCGCGCTCATTCATCTTGATGGCTTCGCAGCCAGACACGCAGCAACGACCCATACCGCGCGCGACAACGGCGGCGTGGGAGGTCATACCCCCGCGCACAGTCAAAATGCCCTGCGCAACGTTCATGCCCACGATATCCTCCGGTGAAGTCTCAAGGCGCACAAGAATAACGCGTTCTCCGGCCTTGCTTTGCACTTCGGCGGTTTCCGCTGTAAATACAACCTTGCCGGCGGCGGCGCCGGGTGAGGCGGGCAGCCCCGAACCAATAGACTTGGCGGCTTTAAGGGCCTTGGGATCAAAGGTTGGGTGCAGCAATTGATCCAACTGCTTAGCGTCTACCTTAGTGAGGGCTTCTGTTTCGGTAATAAGCCCCTCGTTAACAAGATCCACGGCGATTTTAAGCGCGGCGTGCGCGGTGCGTTTGGCGTTACGGGTTTGTAAGAAATAGAGCTTGCCGTTCTCGATGGTTATCTCCATGTCTTGTACATCTTTATAATGTGTTTCCAATTTTTTTGCCCACGTTACAAACTCGTCGTAAATACCGGGAAGGGTGGGTTCTTTCTTAAGTTCGGCAAATGGTTTGGGTGTGCGAATACCGGCCACAACATCCTCGCCCTGCGCGTTAACCATATATTCGCCATAAATCTCATTGTCACCCGTAGCGACGTTGCGTGAGAACACAACACCTGTGCCGGAGGTCTCGCCCATGTTGCCAAACACCATGGTTTGCACATTAACGGCGGTGCCCCAGCTATAGGGGATATCATTCATGTGGCGATAAACAAAGGCGCGCGGGTTATCCCAACTGCGAAACACGGCGGAAATGGCTTCGTAGAGCTGCTCTTTGGCGTCGGTGGGAAAGTCTTTGCCCTGGTCGTCTTTATATATAGACTTAAAGACGCTCACAATCTCTTTAAAATCATCGGCGCTAAGGTCAATATCAGCCTTGACGCCGCGCTTCTCTTTAAACTCGTCCAGCACGCGCTCAAATTTGCTTTTAGCCACGCCAATAACGACATCAGAAAACATCATTATAAAACGGCGATACGAGTCATACACAAACTTTTCGTTGCCAGTGACCTTTGCAAAACCTGCGGCCACTTCATCATTAAGGCCAAGGTTAAGCACTGTATCCATCATTCCCGGCATGGACGCGCGCGCCCCAGAGCGCACAGATACCAGCAGCGGATTTTTTACGTCGCCAAATTTTTTATTGTTAAGGGTTTCAAGATGGGCAATGGCGTCGTCCACCTGCTGCCTTATATCTTGAGAAAGCACCTTGCCCGTACTGTTGTACAGCGCGCAGGCTTCGGTTGTTACAATAAAACCTTGGGGAATGGGCAAGCCCAGGCGAGTCATTTCACAAAGATTCGCGCCCTTGCCGCCTAGCAGGTTGCGCATGGACGCGTCGCCCTCGGCAAATTTATACACATATTTGGCACTCATAAAATATACCCCTCCGTATCGTAGTTTGAAACTTTTGCAGGTACGACTGTTAATGTTTCGTGACACTTGGCGTCTGGCAAACGTCTTATTAAACAACGCGAGTCGGGCGCGAAGCTGGAGCTACGGCTATTAGGACAACGTGACAGTTGCGCCCACATCGGCCAATTTTTTCTTAATGGTTTCGGCCTCTTCCTTTGGAGACGCCTCTTTCAATAATTTTGGCGCGCCGTCTACCAGTTCTTTGGCTTCACGCAATCCAAGCCCTGTGATTTCGCGAACCACCTTGATTACTTTTATTTTCTCCCCGCCTACAACGGTGAGTTCTACGTTAAATTCTGTCTTTTCCTCGACCGCCTCGGCAGGACCGGCAGCGGGACCAGCGGCTGCGGCTGCCGCCGCGCTTACGCCAAACACCTCTTCGCTGCGTTTTACCAAGTCGTTAAGTTCAAGAACGGTAAGTTCTTGAATAGCGCTTATTATTTCGTCTATGGAGAGTTTTGCCAACTCTTTGTCCTCCTTATGCTTTAGAAATTAGATAGGAAATTAGATAGTGAGCAATGTCCAAACGCGACTAGGCTCCGGCGGGTTCCGCCGCGCCGCCTTTTTGCTCGGCCACAGCGCTTACCAACCTTGCGAACGATGCCAATGGCGATTTGAACGACCCGAGCAATTGGGCAAGCAACACCTCTTTGGCGGGTATCTCCGCGACGACTGCCATGCCTTTGTCGTCATAAAGCACATTGTCCAGCACGCCCGCCTTAAATTCCAGATTGGGCATCGTTTTAAACTGCTTGTTTATAAGACTCGCGGCAACGGTCGGGTCACCATACGAAAACGCGACTGCGGTAGGACCCACAAGATGCGTGTTAAGATTTTCGTATGCCGTATCCTTTACGGCAAATCTAAGCATGGTGTTTTTATACACCTTGTAGTCTACCCCCGCTTCACGCAACAGCTTGCGCAGGCTCGTGTCTTGTTCAACGGTGAGACCGCGCGCGTCAACCAGCACGACAGACTTCGCTTTATTGAGCTTCTCTTTTATTTCGTCAATGACGACCTGCTTTGCTTCTAAATTGGGCAATATTTCACCTCCTCTTGTAATATGGCGTTTATTTTGCGCATAACAAAAACCCCGCGTTGCGCAAAGAGTCGCGCACACGCAGGGTAAAATAATTATCTCCATAAAAATATATTCATCGTAAGATGACGCCGGGAGATGACGTTATTTCGCCTGGGCGGGATTTATAAAAGCGCGAACGATACATCGTATGGCGTTCAGGCTTTCACCAGCTGTCTGTGGCACACTCTTTACGTCTTATTATAAGCAATGTTAACCAATTGTCAATAGGCGCGTTTATAATTATTAAATCACGCTAGCCCATAGGCGCAAGGCCAAACGGGTCAACGAAGAATATCATCAAACTGAATGACGATACGGATAAAGACAAGACATGCTATCGACCTCAACGCTCGGCTTCAACGTGTGTATTTTTTTGTGTCAAGCTTTTTTGATTTTGTCCCGCATAAAAGAAAAACTGAGTTTTTAGAGACGCGCTCGTGGAAGGGTATTTCATCAATCGCAAGGTGCAGCGCAGCTTTACGATCTCCGAACCACAGATGGAACGAGGCGTCCATCTTTATCATCTCTCCGAAGCGTGAACTCCTGGGCCGCCGTGGATGAGCATCCTCGACTGCGGCGTTCTTCGGCCTGATATGTTCCTTTTCCTTTGTTGTCTTGGCTTGTTCCTGCGCCGCTTTCAGCTTTGCCTTGAACTCCCTGCGGGTCTTGCGCGTAGCCATTGGGTATACTATGCCAGATGCTTTGAATATGTTCCTCATCGTACTCTTTGACAGGGCAATATTCTCCTTCTCGCGGATTAGCTCTGTAAAAACAAAGAATTCGCGGTCATACTTGTTCGTATACAAAACAAATATCGGCCGCCACGCGCTAATACAACGCATGAGCGGCCCTCTTCCGCAGTTCCCATGTATGAAATATGCTTTCCCCTCTGTTTTGTATCCTGCTATGTACCGATATTTCGCCTTGCGCGGTTAATTGAGGTACTCTAAACGTGCATTTTGAAAAAATGACGAAGACATAAAAAATAAAAAGACATTTTGCACAAATTGGTATATAATGGGAGTTGACGAACAACCATTAGCCAAGGAGGAAAATGTCTT
>JAISGK010000060.1 GCA_031263155.1 Clostridiales bacterium | reverse complement strand
GTAAAATTCCACGTTCACCATCTCGAAAGCCGCAAGACAGGCGGCAACGCGCCAAATAACCTTATTACACTCTGTAGGCGCTGTCACACGAAATATCACGAGGGCAAACTGCTTCTGCCCGAGACACTCCGTAAACCGTACTCAATGAGAGACGCAGCGTTTATGGGGATCATGCGTAAGACCTTAATGGGGCGTGTACGCAGGTTGTTCCCAGGCATCGAGGTCATGGAAACTCATGGATATATCACAAAGTACTGCCGCGAAACTTCAAAACTGCAAAAATCACATGCCGTTGACGCGAGGTGTATAACAGACAGTCCAATGGCAAAACCACTTGATTGTATCTACCAACAAAAAGCTGTGCGCCGTCATAACAGGCAACTGCATAAGGCGACTATCCTAAAAGGCGGTATTCGCAAAGCAAATCAAACGCCTAAATACGTCCACGGATTCCAATTGTTTGATAAAGTACGTATGCCAGATGGGCGCGAGGGATTTATATTTGGAAGACGATCCAGCGGCAGCTTTGATATCCGCACACTGGATGGGCAGAAATTGTCGGCAGGCATCAGCTGCTCAAACGGCTTGAAAGCCGCAATACTATATTGACCGAAAGGAGGGGCGACTCCTCCCCATACTTAAAAGTAGGGGCATCCGTCGCATAAAATACTGATGAAAAATCTGAAAGAGGACATAAAGTTTTGCCGATTTAAGGGCGTTTATTTGTTATACGGCGAAGAAAGATACCTTGTGCTGCATTACGAAAAAGAGATACAACACAGGTTGTTCGGCGCGGATTTTAGTGTCAACACAGACGTGTTTAGCGGCGGCAAAGTTCCGGCGCAAAGCATCATAGACGCCGCCCTTACCGTGCCTTTTTTGGAAGATTTCAGGCTGATACTGGTAAAAGGTTCGGGGCTGTTTAAAGCGGGACGCAAGGCGGATTCTGATCTTATGGCTGGTTTTTTGCCCAACATACCTGAGCATAGTGTGATAGTATTTACAGAAGATGAGGTAGACAAAAGAAGCAAGGTTTATAAGAGGGTTAACGAAATAGGGCGCGCGATAGAAATGAAACCGCCGGCGGAAAAGGATTTAGCCACGTGGGTCGCCAACATGTTAAAGAAGCGGCGGCGCTCCATATCCAGCCCCGCCTTGCAAATGCTACTGCGCTACACCACGCACGACATGCAGTCGCTGGTAAATGAGATAGATAAACTTGCCAGCCAAGAGGAGCCGTTTGACGATAACGCTGAAATAACAGCGCGCGATATAGAAAATGTGTGCGTGCCCGCCCTATCCGCTCGCGTGTTTGATTTGACAGACGCCGTGGGTAGAATGGATACCGAAAAGGCGTTGAACGTTTTTTCTGAAATGTTGTTGCGAAAAGAACAGCCCCTGGTCGTTTTAACCATGATCGCGCGTCAGTTTAGGCTCATGGCCCAGTGCAAGGCCCTTGGCGAAAAAAATCGCTCGGCGCCGGAGATCGCGTCCGCGCTTAACTTGCGTAGTTTTATCGTGACAGAGTGCTTGAGGCAGGCCAGGCAATTTTCGATAGACGCTTTGATTAATGCTCTTGATAATTGCCTGGAGACGGACTTAAACATAAAGAACGGGATGCCCGGCAGGCTGGCGCTGGAAACATTAATACTTAAGTTTGGGATGCAGGCCGCTCGTTAATTGGGCTGTTATTTGCAATATGCGAGGCAATGGTATAATCACAAGGCGTGGAGACATTGTGGGAGGTGGATGTGTGATATGTAAAAAATGCGGTATAGCTGTTGCTGACAATGCGGCGAAATGTCCGAAGTGTGGGAGGCGTATGCCGCGTTTCACACATCGATCTACATGGGTGGCAGTGCTCGCGTTGCTGATGGTATGCGCCGGGGCGGCTCTGCGCGTGGCCACTGATAACCCGGCCCAAAGCGAAACGGAAAATCCGATGAGCACAGCGCCGCAAACAAGTGAACAGCCGGACAGCGGCGGCGACGTTCTCGCTTTGCCAACAAGCGCACTGCCTCCTCTTTCGGAATATACATCCAAACCCGGCGCAAGCAAGACAATAGCGGAGAACATAGTATTTGGCACAGCGGCGGCGGCGCGCGTTTATTACGAAAAATACCACGATACGAATGAATTCGCGGCCTATGGCGGAATGTTTTATGAAGTGCCCGCGCGCGCAAATGTTACGACAATGATGTTGTACGGCACGCCGGGTTTTGATAGCTCGTTCGCGACGGAAAATGTGATTATACTGTATGTGGATCCTGCGGACGTGCCCTCGGGAATTGTGGAGGTTGGCGATGCGACCCCTTCAATTTACGCGGCGTACCCCTATGAGGACGAATTTGTTATCGCGTCGTCTGTCGATTGCGCGTGGGTGTCCAGGGATGAAATGGCCGGGTTGCTATTGAAATACTCGGCTGATAATGGGCCTATCTACCGTATATCGAGAGGTGACGCGTTATATTACACCACGCTTAGCGCGCTCATCAATAACGCCAATCCAAACGGGTTTGGCGCGCCGTTGGATGTTCGTTACATGTGCGCTGACGATAAATATATTTCGGTAGTGGCGTCGCCAACGCAAAACCCGCTTGATATCAGGGAGTTTTTGCTTAAGAAAAATGGAGACGAAGTCGATATTATTATTGACAATATAGAAAATAGTTGGCAAAAATACGCCGACATTACAGCTATTGTTCCCGATTTCAATATATCGCTCATACCCGAATACAGTTTGGCGAGAGACCTGAAAGATGTTAAATCGGATTTTTTGGCAATACTTGACTCAATTCGTGGAAGTGGTATATTATCTGAGCAAGACGGTGAGCCGGAGTTTATATCGGGCAATTCGGAGTTTGTGTTTATAGAGTTTGCTACAGATAAGAACTTGCTGTTGCACAACGACGGCTCGCAGTTAGAGTGGAAAGTGTATCTCGTCAAAACCTATGATGAAGCCATAACACGCATGAAAGAGATAGCCAGGGTTAGTGTCCCGCCGTATTTTTTAATACGCCAGGGATAAAATATAATTAATTTTTAATTTTAAGACAAAGGAGGATTTATTTTATGCAGCTTCTAGACAGTGCAAGTTTTAACGAAGCCATTAACAATCCATTACCCGTAGTGATAGATTTTTATGCGGACTGGTGCGGGCCGTGCAAAAGATTAAGCCCCATTTTAGAAGAGTTGGCGGTAGATAACGAGGGTAAAGCGCTGTTTTACAAGGTGAACACCGACGACGAGCCCGAACTCGCGATGCAGTACGAAGTGAGCGGCATACCGAACGTTGTGTGCTTTAAAAATGGGGAAGTGTACAAACGCGCTATCGGACTTGTACCAAAGGATAAACTGGCGGAAATACTCGTGTGACAAATTAACTATAAACGTGCGTTTTCCAAATTTGGTATGGGTGCGCAACGGTCAGTGGGTATGCTTTCGTAGGGGCGCGCAACCACCCGGTTACCTCAAAAAATATTGACACGGCAATGCGTATAAGTTAAAATAGTAACTGTTAGCATATGTCTAACAGGTTAGCTTATCTATATGAACTCATCTATATGAGCTAAACACATTACAGAGTTGGGATGCTGTGAAATATTCCAGACAGAGAGAGCTTGTGGAACAAGCGGTTCAGGCTAGCTACAACCACCCCACAGCAGCGGAAGTTTACGAAACTCTGCGTTTGCGTGCTCCAAACATAAGCTTGGGCACAGTGTATCGCAACTTGTCAGTCTTAAGTGAGAGTGGCCGCCTTTTGCGATTGCCCATGCCAGACACGGGCGATCGATTCGATGGCAACCTTGCGGAACATTCACACGTCGTATGCGGAGTATGCGGCAAGGTATGGGATGTAGATATTACTCTGCCGGAGGATACGCGTGAACGCGTTAAAAATGATACTGGTGTGACCGTATCGAGCGGTGGCATAGTGATAAGCGGCTTATGCGACGAGTGCGCAAAGCTGTAAAATACAATGGAGGTTTATAATGTCAGAGCTTAAAGGCAGCAAAACAGAAGAAAACTTAAAGATAGCGTTTGCGGGTGAGTCTCAAGCGAGGGTGAAGTACGGGTACTACGCGAGCCAAGCAAAAAAAGACGGCTATGTGCAGTTGCAAAATATATTTACAGAAACGAGCGATAACGAGAACGAGCACGCGAAACTATGGTTTAAGCACCTGCACGGCGGTAGTGTGCCTGGCACGGTAGATAATCTGAAAGACGGTGTAGAAGGCGAGCATTACGAATGGTCTGACATGTACGCCGGGTTTGCCCGCGTTGCGCATGAAGAGGGTTTTATAAAAATCGCCAAGCAATTTGAGGGTGTCGCCGCCATAGAGAAGTCTCACGAAGAGCGTTATCAGGCGTTGATAAACAATATCGAGGGCGGCAAAGTGTTTGAGCGTGACAGTGAAGAGACGTTATGGATATGCCTTAACTGCGGGCATATTTATAAGGGCAAAAAGCCGCCGAAGGTGTGCCCTGTTTGCGAGCACCCACAAGCGTATTTCCAACTGAGGGAAACAGCGTACTAAGAGCTGGGGATTTAGCATTTAATGGATCGTTATTACGAATGATCATCCAATAATTATTTAAGTTACTCTAAACGTGCATTTTCTAAATTTGATATGGATGCGCAGCGGCCAGTGGGCATGCTTTCGTAGTGGCGCGCGATCAGACTGCGCAAAAACTCTAAAATCCGCCTGAATTCCAACGAGTTTAGGCGGATTTTAGGCATTGTTTAGGGCAAAAATTGGACTTTTTGCGCAGTCTGCGTCCTCGACGCCCCGCATAGCAAGTTGACGCCATACGGCGATGTCGTAGCAAAAAGAATAACCGATATGTGCCGTCATTACGAGAACATCGATATACCGCATTATGTGATTATGCCAAACCACGTACACATGATTATTTTGGTTTCCGACAACGAGGGCAGCGAGACATCAAACGGGAACCGTGGAATGTCGGGGCTGGGAAACGGGACGTCGAGGACGCCGTCCCCTACGAATGCGGTTGTACCGGCGCTCGTTTCAGCATTGAAGGTTATGATTACAGGCGCAACGGAGCATATTTCATAACGTTATGCGTAAAAGACCGCGCCGAATTGTTGGGGCATATCGAATTCGCGCCCCTCGTAGGGGGCGGCGTCCTCGACGCCCCGCATAGCAAATTGACGCCATACGGCGATGTCGTAGCAAAAAGAATAACCGATATGTGCCGTCATTA
>JAISGK010000040.1 GCA_031263155.1 Clostridiales bacterium | reverse complement strand
TCCTTAAATCCTTGAAATACTGGGTTTTAGGATAATGTTTCATAACAGCGTGTTGTGTCGGAAACGCCACATTTCCAAGGCTCTCGTAGCTTTGCAAAAAAATGTGGGTCAAGCATAGCATTCAGGGGCGGAGGAAGTATTCTATATAATAAGCGGAACCGCCACTTTAAAAACCCCTGATGGCGAAAAGACAGTTACAGAAGGAGATGTAATTGTATTCCCCGCCAACGCTAATGGCGCTCACCAACTGATTAATAATTCGGACGACATATTAGTGTACGTTGATATTGATACGGTTTCATCCCCTGAGGTTGTATTCTTCCCCGATAAAGGCGATTTCCGAATTGCGACTTCAACCGCGCATAAAAATTTCCCGCTTAATGCCGAAGTTAACTACCTGCGTAACGAATAAGCAATTTCTTCTACATTGCTATAATTGATTGCTATAATTGCCGCTACTCGCGCTTGATTGGAACGAAAACCGCACTCGGGTACATAGACATAAAAAAATCCTTGTAGTATAATAACAGCGGTTCAAACCGAATGGGATAACAGTAAAGCTATGCCCGACATCAGTGCCCTCGTGTTTGTACGAAAGGAGCAGAATATTTGTGGCTAAAATCATAAACGGCTTATCGCTGCCCAACATCCCCTGGCAAGATAAACCGACGGGATGCCGCGACGCTGTGTGGCGTTATGACAAAAACCCCATTATCGCGAGAGATCTTATCCAGTCATCCAACAGCATATTTAATAGCGCTGTTGTACCGTTTAACGGCGCGTTCGCCGGGGTGTTCCGCTGTGACGATAAGGCTCGCAACATGAATATACATCGGGGGTTTTCCGTCGATGGCTATGATTGGGAGTTGGATAACGAGGTTATAGAGTTTGAGTCATACAATTCTTACGCGCTGCAATCAGAATACAAGTACGATCCGCGCGTCGTATTCATAGAAGACAGGTATTATATAACATGGTGCAACGGCTATCACGGGCCGACAATCGGCATGGCGTACACGTATGACTTCAAAAAATTTTACGCTATGGAGAACGCGTTTTTGCCGTTCAACCGCAATGGCGTTCTGTTTCCCCGCAAGATAAACGATAAGTACGTTATGCTTTCGCGCCCCAGCGATAACGGTCACACGCCGTTTGGCGACATTTTTATCAGCCAGAGCCCCAACTTGGTGTATTGGGGCGAACACAGGCATGTTATGCACACTGCGGGTGGTTGGCAGGCTACAAAGATAGGCGCGGGCCCCATTCCGCTGGAGACAGACGAAGGTTGGCTCATGTTCTATCATGGGGTGCTTACCAGTTGCAACGGCTTTGTGTACAGCTTTGGCGCGGCAATATTGGACATCAATGAACCATGGGTTGTAAAGTATCGCACCCTTCCCTATCTGATGTGCCCATCAACTCTATATGAGTGCGTCGGCGACGTGCCTAACGTCGCGTTCCCCTGCGCCGCTTTGGCGGATGCCGATACGGGCCGCATAGCGTTTTATTATGGCGCGGCCGATACCGTGACATGTTTGGCGTTTGGTTATGTAGATGGAATAGTGGATTTTGTGAAGAAAAATTCTATGTAATAGGCTTTGGGATTTTGCTGTGACATGTATACATTGCGCTCAAATGGTTAACACTTTTACTAAGAAATGGTATTGGTGGAGGCTGTTTGTGACTGAACAAAACAGGGTTGTGTTGATAACAGGAGAGACATCTAATTTTTTTGAACAGGCCATATTTATAGTAAAAAAGAACATACCCGAAAACAAAGTGCCAGTCGATTTTGTCGCCGAGGCGGAAAAAATAATCAGCGCGTATATCGCGCGTAAATATAAGCCTGATACATGTTGTCATTTTTCACCTGAGCTTGAATTGGATATGATGAAGGATGAAATGACTCGTCGCAGGCGTGGGCAAAGGTTTAATATAGCGCTCAATCTGATCTTGACCATTGCGTGTTCCATATTGTTGTATTTTGTTATGAAATAAGAAATTGCTAAATCATGTAAGCGGCGATGGAGCCGCCTACATGATCGATATTGACCGGTGGCCGCAGGCTATGGTCTTTTTTTTCGTTTGTTTTTTGTTCAATGTTTAATAACCCCGCCGCAAACGATATTGTCACGCGCGTCATAAAATACGGCGGCCTGACCGGGCGTTACCGCCCGCTGGGGAGCGTCGAACACGCAATCTATCGTTCCATCAGGCAATACATATAATTCGCATTGCGCCGGTTTTGCGGAATAGCGTATTTTGACGCGCAAACGGGAGGGCGCTGTATCCGCTTCGTATGCCATCCAATTTACCTCTTGCACTGTGGCAAAATTAAACAGCACGCTTTCCGCCAAAGTAACGGTATTGGACTTCGGATTAATCTTTTTCACAAACATTGGCTTGCCGAATGAGCCTAAGCCTTTGCGCTGCCCCAATGTGTAACGAATTATCCCGTTATGGCGTCCGATTATGTTTCCCTCTTCGTCGAGAAAATCTCCGGGGGGAACGCTCAAGCCCGATCGCTCAATAAAAGAAGCGTAGTCGCCATCTGTAACGAAGCAGATCTCTTGGCTGTCAGGCTTGTCGGCGACAGGCAGGCCCGCCGCTGTGGCGTAGGCGCGTATCTCCGCCTTGGTGTGGCCATAAACAGGGAATAGTGTTTTCGCCAACTGCGATTGTGTGAGCGAATAGAGCGCATAGGATTGATCCTTATCGCCTGCGGATTTTATGCAAAGCCTTCCTGTATTGGGATGAGTGATCACACTGGCGTAGTGCCCCGTCGCCAAATAATCGGCGTTTAGCTCGATGGCGCGTTGCAGCAGCGCCTCCCATTTCACATATCTATTGCACGCGATACACGGGTTTGGCGTTCGTCCGGCCAGATATTCGCGCAAAAAATAGTCTATAACCCGCGACTTAAATACATTCTTCATATTGAGTACATAATAGGGGATATTGAGCGTGTTTGCCACCCTGCGCGCGTCGTCAACGGCGGACTGCCCACAGCAGCCATTTTGCCGCGCTATATCTTCCACATCTTCATCTTGCCAAATATGCATTGTTGCACCAATAACGTCGTAACCCTGCCGCAGCAGAAGCAACGCGGCGACAGAGCTATCCACGCCACCAGACATGGCAAGCAGCACGCGTTTTTTATGTGCCATTATATAAGCACCATGATTATAAGCTCTATCATTATAAAATCCCTTCTTAATCAAAGCGAAGTTAAGCGACATCATTGTACCATAATTTGTGATCTGAAGACAGATCACTTGACTATAAACACGCATTGTTTAGAATAAGGGTGTATGTAAGAGGAGTGGCTTTTATGCGAAATAATAATCAGAGCAATCGTATAGCAAATATAGCGGGCAAATATTTTGACTCAAACCTTGACTTGCGCGTACAGGCTTTCAATTTGCTTGCCTGCGGCGGGATTGTCGCGGGCGTTGTCGCCGCTATTACGTCACTCGTTACGGGAGTATCGGTAAATGTTATCGTTAATCTGTTTATGTCGGCGTTGGCTCTTTATTTTGTGTACAGAGCGGGAAAAAAGAATAACTACCGCTTCTACTACAGGCTCACCGTCATAATTGTGTTTATTACGGCTTTCCCATATATGTTTTTTACAGGGGGCGGCTATCATGGCAGTATGCCCTGTTACTTCGTTTTTGCTTTTGTTTTTACGGCTCTTATGCTCAATGGGCTTGACAGGGTTATTGCGATAACCGCCGAGTTTGTTATCTATACCGGTGCTTGTATAATCGCCTACTTTTGGCCTGATACCGTAAGATTTTTGGATACGGAAGCATACCTCGCCATTGAAATGATCTCGGGCACTATTGTATCAAGCGCGTTATTGTTAATGGTTATACTGCTGTATATTCGTATTTACAACAACAGGCAAGAGCGGCTTTTAGAGCTTGACAAGCTAAAAACCGAGTTTTATCAAGATATGCGCCATGAGATGAAAACGCCGCTCACCGTCATTTCCAGCGACATACAGACCGCTGACGACATGATGGATTTTAGCATGGATAAGGACTACATACGGGAGAAACTGGAACACGCGCAAGAAGAGATCATTAGGCTGGCGCGCATGTTGGAAAACTCGCTTGACCTTGCAGCCGCGCAAGTCGGTAGGCGCTATATGGAGCCGGTAGATCTCGCCGCCTTACTCCTATCCAGCGTGGAGGCGTTTCGCCCCTTAATCGAAAGGCAAGGCAATACCCTATCCGTTAAGATACCTGACGGTCTGCCAAAGCTGGCGGGCAACAGGGATATGCTTTTGCAGGTGATATACAATATCATGGGGAACGCGGCGAAGCACACCCGAAACGGCGAAATTGCCGTATCGCTCAAACACGCCTCCAGTGGGCTCGAAGCCCTGATACGGGATACAGGCGAGGGTATACCCCCCGAGATTCTGCCACATGTGTGGGAACGCGGCGTAACCTCAAATGGGACTGGGTACGGCCTTTTCATCTGCAAGGCGTTTGTAGAGGAGATACATGGAGGGCATATCCGCATAGAGAGCGAACCGGGCAAGGGAACGAGTGTGGCTTTTACCCTGCCGTTGCGAAATGAGCGCAAGGAGGGAGAAACGCGATGAGCCGTCAAGAGACAATCCTGCTTGTGGAAGATAATTTACGGGTACAGATAAACAACAAAGAGGTATTGGAGCGTCACGGCTACAGTGTATTGCTGGCGATGAGTCTGGCCGAAGCGCGAGCGATGATTCGAGATCGACCGCTTGACGCGGTCGTTTTGGATATTGCCCTGCCAGACGGCAACGGGCTTGACTTTCTGGAAGAACTGCGCAGCACATCAGAGGTTCCGGTGCTTGTGCTTACAGCCGATCAAACGCCGGAAAGATCAAGCGAGAGCCTGGACGCCGGAAGTGACGATTTTCTCCGCAAACCTTACGCTATAAAAGAACTTCGGGCGCGGGTGGACGCGCTCATACGTCGAGCGGCGCGAGTGCCGGAAACGGTGGTGAAAGGACTGCTAAAACTGAATATTGTGGCAGGGCAAGCATTTTACGGCGGCGAGGATTTACTGCTAACGCAAAAGGAATTTTCTCTGTTGCTATTGCTTGTGCAGAACGAGAACAAAACCGTAGGCGCGGAATATTTGTACAAAAAAGCCTGGAAGGCGCCGATTGGTGACGATAAAAACTCTCTGCAAAAAGTGGTTTCGCGGTTGCGCCGGAAGATTGAGCCCGCAGGGTACAATATCTCTGTGGCAAGAGGCAAGGGATACGTTTTTGAGAGGATATGACATATATGGCATAATCAATTTTGTTTTGTTGGGTCTTGTCGTATCTATGAATGTCATAGTTTTCCGCCACTTTTAGTTTTTAAGTAGCCCCTAATTAAGTAAGTTTTTTAACAAAAAACAATTAAACAGACTGGTGAGATATGTTAAAAAGAATTGTAGGAGTATTGAAAAAATGGATTATGCTCTATATCGTTATCGGCATCCTTATACAGCTTCTCAGTTCATATAGTATCGTCTTTTTTCAAAGGATCATTGATGAATCAAACCAAATAGTTTCATTGGATGTAATTGTGAAGCTGATTCTCCTTTATGGATTATTCACCGGATTTCTATGTATATTAAATTATGTTAACGAGTATCCGCGTACCAAATTAAATTTAAGTATATTTGAGAAAATACGCATTTTTTCGATAGAAAAAATATCTCGTATTTCATATAGTGCTTATCAAAAAATTGGCACCGGAGAAATGATTAAAATTATCGAAAATGGCGCTGATTCAGGGCGAAATATTGTTTTTTCGTTTTATCTGCGGCTGCTTTCAGAATTGATTCCAACAATTATTATAAATATAATTTTCGTTGGGATTTATAGCACAAATATTATGCTCGTTGTTTTGATTGGATATATTTTCATTTTCTTGATTACCAAGGTAGTATTGGGATATATGTATAAAATCAAAAACGCGTTGCTTGAAAAGCAAGAAAGCATGTCAAAATTCTCAGTTAGAAGTTTGATGGAGTTAGTAGTATTCAGAATAAATAAACGATATCGCAAAGAGATTGAGCGGCTCAACAATACTGCAGACGATATGGTAAATGCAAACTGCCGTTTAGTAATGATTCATGAGTTTTTTTTCGCGTTTTTTGCCTTTTTAATTATTATTGTTAAAGTCGTAGTTTTGTATATGGGTGTAAGAAATATTGTGTCTGGAAACACAACAATTGGAATAATTTATGCAATGATCAGCTTTCTTGATAAAATATACAATCCGATTGCAATTTTCAATGTTCTATACGTTCAATATAAATTGGATCGTGTTACTTTTAACCATTTTAAAGAGTTCTATTCAAAGCCGGATGATAAAAACTTATACGAAGGGAAAAAGCAGGGTCATTTTCACGGAGATATTGAAATTTCCGATTTACAGTTTAAATATGACAACCATGAGTTCATTAAGGGATTATCATTTTACATAGAGAAAAACAGTACGGTGGCAATTGTAGGAGAAAGCGGCGGTGGAAAATCAACGATAATTAAGTTGATTTTAGGATTGCTAAAAAAACAGCAAGGTAAAATTTTGCTAGATGGCGTGGATATTGATTCTGTTTGTCTGGACAGCTATTATAATCATATTTCTTATATCTCGCAAGACGCACCGATTTTTGATGCGAGCATTAAAGAAAACTTAGTTTTTGATAGTGATATAAGTGAAGAACGAATATATGAATGTCTTGATATGGTTTTGTTAAAGCAAAAGGTAGACAGCATGGAAGGGAAACTAAATGCTCAAGTCGGAGAAAAAGGAGTACAGCTATCTGGCGGTGAACGTCAAAGACTTGCCATGGCAAGGGTGCTTTTACAGAATCGCAAACTGGTAATTCTTGATGAGCCAATATCCGCCCTCGATGCAATCAGTGAGAAAAGGGTAATGGATAATTTAATCCGGTATATGAACAACAAAACACTGATTATTATTGCTCACCGACTTCAAACAATACAAAATGCGGACAAAATTATTGTATTCAAGAAAGGCCACATTGACGCCCAAGGTGATTTCCAATATTTGATGAAAAATAGTCCTTATTTTGTTGAGCTGTGGCAGAAGTCAAATTATGAGGGAAATGACGCGTGAAGCAAGGCGATATCGGACATTGGCAATGGAGTATAAGTCAATATATCTTCTTGGCGACAATATCTTCCTAAAATTTTCAGATTTTACCCCTACAAGGGTTCAGGGAGCCTGAATGCCTCAAAAATTTTCTTTTGCTCTTTAGTTACTGGGTAAAGAATCCGCTCGTTGGTGATATATTGAACATGGAGCTTCCCCAATGTGTGTATAAGTCGTTTCATCGTCATAGACAAATAGAAGTATCTTCCATATGCTTGAGTGGCGTTGAATATGAGCGCATGCGCAGCGCCATGAATATTGATTCGATAGTTATTTAATAATAAAAACAGCACGTTAGGGAGGTGAGTGAATGAATATAACGGGTATCGTGATAGGCTTGGCGTCTTTTGTAATTATCGGTATATTCCATCCAATCGTTATAAAAACGGAGTATCATTTTGGAAAACGGGTGTGGCCGGCGTTTTTGGCGTTGGGCATTGCCGCTTGCGCCGCGTCTGTGCTTATAACCTATGTGTTGGTGTCCAACCTGTGCTCTGTAGTGGGCTTTACCGCGTTTTGGAGCATAAAAGAGCTTCACGAGCAAGAACAGCGCGTAAAAAAAGGCTGGTTTCCCGCGAATCCTAAATTTAGCACAATGAATCTGGAGGGTGTCAGACCCTCGCTGTACAAGTGATCTGATCCATAATGATCTGATCCATAGTGATCTGATCCATAGTGATCTGATCCGCAGTGAACCGATCCGTAATGAGCCGATCCGTAATGAGCCGATCCGTAACGATCTGATTTGCAGTAAAAATTTTGAGGGACTGTCTAGCGCCAACCTTTCTGGCACGAGACAGTCCCTCTGTATATATCCGGTTATTCGCCCAAATATTTGTTCATAATACGTGAAATCTCCGCCTCATCGTTGCTTGGAACCTCGTTTTCGGCGTAAAACTCCCATTCTTCAAAAAAACTTTCTTCTTCGCCTGGCTCAAGCTGCCACACCTGCGACAATGTTTCGCACTCCGTCATGACGCCGTTAGTGTATGTTTCGTAGGTACAACCATTGTCTGGGTAAAATCCGTCTGTTGGATCGAAATATTTTATAAACAATTGCCCATTATTAAAGACCGCGCCCCAACCAGCTTCATTGTTAAGACCCAGCTTAAAGGGATTACTCTTTCCTGGTATGTTGGTGACTGTGATATAGTCTTTGCCCCAATAAACGCGCTCGTCATTCATATCGCCATAGTCCCACAGGGCAATGACCCGGTTAGGCAGCAACCCGGCCTTATTTTTGGGCATGGGTATAATTTCTTTTCCGCCCGCAACTGTCATGGTTATGCACCAGTGGGCAAACTCAATTTCCCACATGCCTACATTTTTTACTATATGTTCAAGCTGCGCGGCAGGCTCTTCATCAATCATGGAGATACGAATACTTTTCTGTATGTTATTTATTTTTTCTACGGGAGCCTCAAAAATGACTGTGTGTTCGTCCTCTTGTTTCCAGGTTACAGGGTAATTGTCAGGGTAGTAACATCGTGGCAAAATCTCTGGCGAAATCCACAGCCTGTGCCCGCCATAACATGCCGTCTGCCCCTCGAAAACATCAAGCTTGTCGCCAAGCGGGGTTTTTGCAATATCTTCGTAAAACATGTTCTCCTTGCCGACCAGGTTAGCCTTTATCACACGAGGCCCAAAATCTACAGTAACTAAAAGCTCAACCAATCCGTTGGTCATTTTAACGCAATTGCCCCATACCTCGTCCACAATCGCGGAAACAGCAACCGACATAACAATACCTCCAATACGTAGCTCAACATACGTAGCGCAACCAATATGCGGCTTATTTCAAAATCTTCCGATGGACATTAAGTAAATGACCGCGCGGTCTCCAACGCCCTCTCTTCCCATATTTTATCACACATGCCCGCAGCCATGCAACTCGTACTGGCTTAGTACAAGAAATTCTCTTTAAACTTCATATATTTACCTACCATAAGGGTAATTTTAAATGTTATTGCGTCTTCAAACGCGCGAAGATCCAAGCCGGTCATTTTTTGCAGCTTGTCAAGACGGTATACAAGCGTGTTGCGGTGTATATAAAGCTGTCTGCTTGTTTCGGATACATTAAGGTTGTTTTCAAAAAACTTGCTTACCGTAGTGAGCATTTCATCGTCAAAGGTATCGATAGATATGCCGTGCAGCACCTCGTCTATAAACATACGACACAATTGCACGGGCAATTGATAAATCAACCGACCTATACCCAGCTGCTCATAGTTTATCACTTTTTTTTCTGTGTCGAATATCTTGCCCACCTCTAACGCCATGCGAGCCTCTTTATATGACGCCGACACATGCTTAAGGTCGTTAACGGGCATACCTGTCGCCACAGTGGCGGATATCATCGCTTCGGTGTTAAGCGTGTCGCATATCGCGCGCGCCGCCGCGTCTATCGATTGGGCGTCGTCCTCGGCTGAAAGTTCTTTTACTAAAATAATGCTGTTTTGATCCAACGCAATGATAAATTCCTTAAGTTTAACAGGAAACATGTTGCGCAGTATCTCGATAACGCTGGATTCCATCTCGCTGGCTATATCGATTAAAAAAACCACGCGGCGCACGTCATTGTCCACGTGCAATTTTTTTGCCCGGCTGTAGATATCCACCAGCAGCATGTTGTCTAGCAGAAGGTTTTTGATGAAATTGTCGCGGTCATAGCGCTCTTTATAGGCGACCAAAAGATTTTGGATCTGAAAGCTGGCTATTTTGCCCAGCCTAAAGGCTTCTTCATCTTTGCCGCGTATCATAACAACGTATTCTACCACGCCGTTGTCAAGCACCTTGAAATATTGATACCCTTGAACAATCTGGCTATCTGCGGGGGAAGAAATGAAGGCTTCTATCTCTTGCAAAAAGCGATTAAACATCTCCGGTTCGGTAGTGGCTGTTACCTTGCCTTCTCTCTCTACGACGGTAACATCTCGCCGAGTAATGGCCTTAAGCCCGTCTATTGAATTTTGCAATATCTGATTGGATAACATTACCCCTTGCTCCTTTAAAAATATTTATATACCCTGTATAAGTTTAGCTTAAAATACTAAAAGTTAAAAGGGTTTTGTGAAAATAATACCCAAAACGTAATAGTTTTTTGTTAAATTATATTTACAAGTCTCCCGCATCCGCCGCGTTGAGATCAAACCCAGACTGTTTTCCGCTTTTATATAAATAGTACCCGCAAGATGCTATCATTGCGGCATTGTCGGTGCAATATACCGGCAGGGGCACAAAAAAATCTACGCCACATTCAGCGCACGCAACGCGCATGGCGGCGCGTAAAGGGCCGTTGCTCGCCACGCCGCCCGCCAAAGCAAACCGTTTTGCGCCCAATTGTTCACATGCCGCCATAGCCTTTTGGGTTAAAGCCGTTATCACCGCGTGTTGAAACGAAGATGCTACATCGTTTATATTGTACTCAACGCCCTGCATACGTTGCTTGTTAATATAATTAAGTACGGCGGACTTAAGCCCGCTAAAGCTAAAGTCATAGCCTACTATGTCGGCGATGGGAAAGTTAATGGCGTAAGGGTCGCCGTCCTTGGCGACTTTCTCAATGGCGGGGCCTCCAGGGTATGAAAGCCCAAGCGCTCGGGCAGTTTTATCAAACGCCTCACCGGCAGCGTCGTCACGCGTGCGCCCCATGACGGTGTATTCGTCATAATCCTTCACGTATACCAAATGGGTATGCCCCCCTGACACAACAAGGCATAAAAACGGGGGGGCGACCCCTGTCAATTTATAATCAACTGGTTCCGCCGCGCCTGTTCCACTTTCCAGGAAATTTGCGCATATGTGACCTTTTATGTGATTAACACCTATAATCGGCTTCTTTAGCCCAAAGCAAAGGCCTTTGGCATAGCTCACGCCGACAATCAGCGCTCCGACCAATCCCGGGGCGCTGGTGACCGCCACGGCATCAATATTCTTTTTATCAACCCCGGCTTCTGTCAGCGCGGCCTCCACAACGCGCCCAATATTCTCTATATGTTTGCGCGAGGCTATCTCCGGCACGACACCGCCAAAGATTTTATGCACATCTATTTGCGACGCTATAATATTGGACAGCACAACTACCCCGTTTTTCACTACCGCTGCGGAGGTTTCGTCACAAGACGTTTCTATGCCAAGGATGATCATTAAGCTACTCCCATTTGGTTATTGATTTACTAGCATTATCGACATTATAACGCAGCCTGCAAGGCTTGGCAAATTTCTGTAAAAAAGCGGGATCGGCAAAATAAAAACGAGCAGCCTTGCTCGCGTTTTGGTCATACATCCCTCATAACAATTTTACGCATGTCAAGAACCTCATCTTCAAATAGCCCACTGATGTGATATTTTTGTAAGTATCCTTTATATATAAGCGTAACAATAGCGCCTATACAAGCGACCGGCAACATAAATATCGTTACCGCATAGCCTACGTACGGCACGCGCTGCGCCACTTCTATTATAAACACTCCTGTAATGGCATAAGTAAACACGTTGAATTTTTGCCCCAGGGTTTCGTAGAGTATAAAACCGGCGGCAAGACCTATAGCCGCTTCACCAACAAGCGTTAAAAACCAGTTTAGCGCGAGAAACATGACCGCCAATGGTACGCCCACCACCGAGACGATAAAAATAACTATCAACGCCATGAAGATTATATAGCTCAACAATCCGTTACCTATGGTAAGCAAAGGCTCACAAAGCACAAACGCCGCGCCCTGTTTCACCGAGTTTGACTTCAACAATAGCACGGCGAGGCACACGCTCATGCGCAATAGCGACGACAAACCAATAATAACCCAGCGCGGCAAACTTTCGATAAGACCATAAGTTTGCGAAAAGAAAGACCCCTTCCAATACGTAGCCGCAGTTTGCACGATAAACAGCGCGATGTCATTAACGGCAACTTTGTTAACATCCGCGTATACACCCAGAAAAATCGCAAGCAATACGATGAGGAGCCCTTTTAATTTCATTTGTTATGTCCCTTTCTGGAACGCTCTGATCTGTAAATAACAATCAAAACGGCTATGAGACACACGATAACGACGGGAAGCACCCAAGTCATTCCCTCGCTGACAGCTTCAAGCGCTACAGATGTCACTGCGGACGCCTGCATGTACAGCATATCAACCGACTGCGCCACGTATGTTACCGATGGCATAATAGGTTCGAAAATTGGATTGGTGTCTATGGCCTGTAAAATTATATCGCGCAAAAATATCAGTAACGCGCCAATAACGGCAAAGAAGCCAACTACACCCCAAACGCCGTACATCACGCGTGTCGTACCCTCGCCTGTGTATGCCGGCAGAGCGGCCACAGCAGACATCACCCGCGAAGTGAACCCGGCGGGGGCTTCCTCTACAGGGACACCGCCCAAATCGCTCGCGATGCTATCGTATATAATAAACGATTCCTTACACTTTGCGCAAGATAAAATATGCTTGTTAAGCATCTTCGCTTCGCGTTCGGTTATCGTTTTGTCCATATATTTCATCATTAAAATATCCGCCTTTTCACACTCCATAACTAAACCCCTCTTTTCTGCGTAGATCTAAAACACTTTCTTTTAACATGCGCCTACCACGAAATATGCGATTCTTTACTTTAGAAAGTGGCTCGTTGATTATGTCGCTTATTTCTTGATAACTCAAACCACGCTCATGATACAGCACTATGGGAATTTTGTACATGTCGGGCAATTCGGCGACTATGCGTTTGAGATCGTCGCGCTGTTCTTTTTGAACAAATTCCGTCTCGGGAGAATGTTCGGCGCGCAATTGGAACTCAATATCTTCTAACGGTATAGTCTCTTGTTTTTTGCGCCGATGGCGATCTATAACGTGATTTGTGGTGATGCGTATCGTCCATGTACTAAATTTGAACTCAGGGTAGTATTTATCCAAATTTTTATATATTTTGAGGAATACTTCTTGCGCCATGTCATCGGCCTCGTCACGGTTGTTGTTCATGCGCATAATAACGGAGTAAACAAGGTTTTTGTATCGATTGACTATTTCGCCGAACATATCTTTATTGCCTGCCAAAACACCCTGTATGAGTTCATAATCCGTAAGTGTAGACAACGTCGCCCCTCCTTTGCAAACTGTTGGCACATATGAAGATACGAACACTTTACCCCATTGTCTGTTGGTATGTCAATATACAGTGAATGCGGGCCATTCATGCTGATAAACGAAAGCAACCGACGCCAACCGCGCCACTTTACAGATGTATAAATCATTTACAAATATCCCACAATAAAGAAGGGTATATACCCTTCTTTCCTTTATTAAACTTTCTAAACTTTTTTTGCGAGGATGTATATGTCACATTTAAACATCACAGCTTTTCGGTTTGCCAAACGGTTGGCGGTCGTGCTTATCCTTATCGCAGTCGCGCTTGCTGGATATTTTTTGGGGCAAAGACTGTTTAATGACAGTCAGGGCAAAACTTATCGAGCTACATTCGTCAATAACAATATCGATAAGGGTGTCGCGGAATGGATATTTATATAAAGCCTAAAGATAAAGTCAAGGTAACAAAAACTGATATCACCGTAGGTGACGCGTCGGAGACTTTGGGCGGCAAGCGAGTGGGCGATATACCCCTTATCACGTTAAACCGAAGTAAAAAAGTAAAACACTATGTTGTATCCGCGTTGGATATCATAAAGGCTATAATGAAAAAATACCCCGAAGCCTCAGTGATCAACGTGGGTGAAAAGGAAACGGTTATTAGTTATTCGCCCGACAATAAACCACGCAATCCTATTTTGCAGTTCCTAATGATCACCTTTGTCACCATAACGCTTGCGCTTGGCTCTGCAACCGCTATCATGAGCTTTCATGGCGACGCCGGTATGCCGGAGATATTTAGCACGTATCACAAAATTTTTTTTGGACAAGAAAAGGAAAACCCGTTGATAATAGAGATTCCTTACTCGATTGGGCTGGCGACCGGTATCATTGTCTTTTTCAATCACTTCTTAGGCCGTAAGATCACGGATGACCCGACGCCAATAGAGGTCGAGATGACAGAGTATGACAAAGAAGTTACCGATACCATACTTAACAGTATTGAAAAGGGCGTGGAACCATGATACTAAAATATGTTTTCGTCATACTGTTAGGGTTTGGCTCGGGCGCGGTGATATCGGGGGCGGTGTTCGCTTTTATCGCGGTCATCGGCGTTGTGCCTCGTTTGGCTCAAAAGACAAAAACAAAGAATTCTTTAAAACTTTATGAAGAAGCTATATCTTTCGGCGGCATTGCCGGTTGTGTGGAAGGCTTTTTTAAAATTCCAATACCTACGCATGTTGTCATTGTAGCAGCCTTGTTTGTTTGCGTTGGTATATTTTACGGATGCTTGGCCGTATCGCTCGCCGAGGTGCTGGATGTAATACCCATATTGTCCCGGCGAACAAAGTTGCAACAGGGCATTTTCTTTTTCATATTGGCAATCGCACTGGGCAAGCTTACGGGCTCCATTTTATACTATGTTGTGCCCGGTTTCCTTAATGAGTAGATTTAGCAATAAAGATTAAAGAGGTGGCATCCTGTGGACAATTCAGAATATTCAAAAAGAAAATATCATCAAATGGTAGATCGAGTTTCACCACGAAGCAATATATTGGTTAACTCCTTTAAGGCGTTTTGTTCTGGTGGGGCTATATGCGCGTTTGGGCAAGCGTTAAGCAATTTTTTTGTGACCCAAGGCGCGACAAAAGAAAACGCGGGGATATTCGCATCGGTATCACTAATTTTCATTACGATCTTGCTGACCGGGCTAGGCGTTTTTAGTAAAATAGGCAAGCACTGCGGCGCGGGTACGTTTGTTCCCATAACGGGCTTTGCAAATGCCATGGCCTCACCCGCTATAGAATACAAGAGCGAAGGGCTAGTACTGGGCATGGCCGCGAAGATGTTCACTGTGGCAGGGCCGGTTATCGTTTACGGTACGCTAACGTCTATTTTGGTTGGACTGGTATATTACTTTGTTAAATGAGGGGACACGATGGGAAAGCATGTGGGCGAGCAATCAATTAAATATGATAAACCGCCGCAGATAATCGCGACGGCGACGGTGGTTGGGCCAAAAGAGGGCGAAGGTCCGCTGGCGCGCTATTTTGATAAAATTTTACCCGATGTAAAGATAGACAGCGATACCTGGGAATCGGCCGAAAGCGGGCTCGCAAAGCAGGGCGTAGAACTGGCCGTAGCCAAGGCGGGGCTTAACCTTGCGGATATACAGTATATCTTCGCGGGGGATTTGTTAAACCAGGGCATTGGCAGCACATATGGCATACGTTCGCTGGAGCGCCCTTATTTTGGACTATTTGCCGCTTGTTCTACAATAGGCGAGGCTATGACGCTTGGCGGCGCGTTTGTGGATGGGGGATTTGCCGAACGCATAGTCGTGGCGGTCTCCTCGCATTTTTGCGCAGCCGAAAAGACCTTTCGTTTCCCCCTGGGCATGGGCAATCAACGCACGCCTACGTCGTCGTGGACGGTAACAGGCGACGGCGCTTATGTCATTCAACAACATGACGCAAGCAAACAGTCTCCAGCCATAGTAGGCTCGACTGCGGGCAAAATAGTAGACTTTGGCATAAAGGACTTGACGAACATGGGAGCGGCAATGGCTCCCGCTGCGGCGGACACTATAATACGACATTTCGAGGACTTTAACACGAGGCCGAGCGACTACGATATGATCATAACAGGTGATCTTGGCCATTATGGTTATGAACTGCTAAAAAAATTATTGGCTGACAAAGGCTTTGATATAACAGGCAACTCTACCGACTGCGGCATAGAAATTTTTGATAAAGAACAGCAGGATACCCACGCGGGAGGCAGTGGCCCAGCATGCTCAGCGATCACACTGGCGGCGTACTTTTTGCCCAAGTTGCAAAGGGGCGAAATAAAGCGCGTTTTGTTCGTGCCAACGGGCGCGCTGATGAACGCGACCTCTGCCGCCCAAGGCGAGACAATACCGTGCATTGCCCATGCCGTCGTTATTGAATCGGGGGTACGTGAGAAACACTAATAAATTGATGTATGAACAAGGAGAGCAAGCATGGATTATATAAAAGCATTCGTTATCGGCGGGCTAATTTGCGTTTTGGGACAGATCCTTTTGGACAAAACCAATATCACTTCTTCGCGCATACTCGTTCTATTCGTTGTTGCTGGCTGCGTACTGGGCGGGTTTGGATTATATGAGAAATTCGTGGAATTCGCGGGAGCGGGCGCTACTGTGCCGCTACCCGGTTTTGGCAATCTGCTTGCCAAAGGCACAATGAAAGAAGTGGATGAAATGGGTCTGCTGGGCGTACTGTCAGGCGGGTTCAAATCTATGGCGGGCGGCGTGTCAGCCGCGATCTTGTTTAGTTTTGTGGCGGGGGTGGTGTTTTCACCAAAAGAGAAATGATAATCTGGCTAATATAATTCCGTTTCTACAAAATGAGGTGATTGTTTGCTCAGCAAATCGCTGGACGAGAACATTAAGCAACTGGAGAGCCTGTTTGAAGGCTGCGGAGATTTTGTAAAGCGCATGATCCCCATAGGTGAAAACAGGGACATAAAGATCTATGTCGCCTACATTGACATGTTGGTAAGCAGAAACATCTTGGATGGACACGTGCTAAGCCAACTAATGCTGTTTATGTGGCAAACGCCTCCAAAACCTGAAGCTATAAAGAGGGATACATTAAACACCATTCGTGACAGCGGCGTCACCACGGCCGATTTGCGTGAGACAGACAACATGGGCGAAATGGCCAGCGCAATACTAAGCGGCGACACTGTGCTGATGGCCGGCGATAGTGACCGCGCGCTCATTATCGCCACGCGTGAAATGCCTAACCGAGGCGTGGGTTCCGCCGAAACGGAAGTCGCCGTACAAGGCCCCAAAGACGCGTTTACAGAGATAATGCGGTTTAACACCATGCTGGTGCGACGCCGAATAAAGGATACGCACCTTAAAGTGAAACAGCTGGTGGCAGGCAAGCGATCCCAAACATCTATAGCCGTTATGTATCTTGACGAACTTGTTCGGCCGCAGGTGTTGGAGGAGTGTTTGAATCGCATAGGAGCCATAGATATAGACGCCGTACTTGATGTGGGCTATGTGGAACAATTGACTGCGGACAATTGGATGAGTGTTTTCCCCCAGGCGGAGATAACCGAACGACCTGACAAAGCCTCTGCGGCCATCCTTGAAGGGCGCGTCGCGATCCTTGTAGATAATTCCCCTTTTGCGATGATCGTACCGGCCACGCTGTCCACATTCTTTCAAGCCAGCGACGACTATTATCAGAATTGGCAGATAATGAGTTTTACGCGGTTCATTCGTTACGCCGCAGGGCTAATGGCCGTTTGTCTGCCAGGGTTGTATCTCGCTTGCGCTCTTTATCACCCGTCTATGATACCCACATTACTGGCGTACAAAATGGCTGCCGCGCGTCAAGCGGTTCCTTTCCCCGCATTGGCGGAGATAATGCTGATGGACTTGGCCTTTGAACTGCTTCGCGAGGCGGGCATACGCCTGCCGGGACCTATTGGAAACTCTTTGGGCATCGTAGGAGGGTTAATAATAGGTCAATCAGCCGTCGAAGCCGGCCTGGTGAGTCCCATCGTGCTAATCATTGTCGCGCTGACAGCGATAAGCGGCTTTGCTATCCCGCACGTGTCTCTTGTAAACGGCCTTAGGCTTTCTAAATATGTAATTATTGCCGGTTCGTGGCTACTGGGATTACTGGGATTCTGGATAGGCGCTTTGGTATTGCTCATACGCCTTGTGTCGCTCAAGACCTACGGCTTTCCATATCTGTTTCCCTTCGTCGCGGGCGAGGTCAATGATTACAGCGACATAAAAGATACGCTCTTTCGCGCGCCCCTGTTTAAGATGAAGAAACGCCCCATATTCGCCAAATCCGTCGGAGATAGAGTACATGCCGAACCGCACGAAAAGGAGTAGCCATGCTTTTTCTTAACAACAAAGCCTCGGCGAGGCAAATGCAAATGCTTCTCATGCTCGATATTTTTGGCGCGGGCATCGTTATGCTGCCGCGTAAAGCGGCGCAATACGCCGGGAACGGCGCTTGGCTTATAGTGCTGGTTATGGGCATCGCAGCCGCGCTTATCGCGTTCTTGCTAGGCACAGCGGGTAAGTATTACCGTGAAGGTGAATCATTTGTGGACGCGGCGCAACGATTGCTGAGCAAGCCTGTTGGCGCCGCTCTTGGTCTGCTGATCAGCCTCAAACTGATGTTTAACTGCGTGTTGGAGCTAAGTAGATTTGGCGGCGTGGTGAATGAAAAACTGCTGAGACAGACGCCATTTTGGGTTATCTGCGCCGTTATGCTTGCCGTTTCGTCATATGCCGCGTCAAAAGGGTACGAGACAAGAGCGAGATTGGCTCAAGTACTGTTTTATATTGTATTCGTCCCATTCATATTCGTATTCGTTCTCGCTATGCGCGATGTGGAATTTGAGAACCTTGTACCCATGATGAGCATATCGCCGGGAGACATATTAAAAGGCGCGGCACAAATGGGATCGTCCTTGACAGGGCTAGAACTGATACTGTTGTGCCAGCCATACGCCGCCAAACGCGTAGCGTTAAGATCAAAACTGATACACGCCGTCTTATTCATCGGGTGCGTGATGGTCTTTACTACGATTGTAACTTACGCGCGATTTGGAGAAACGATAACGCAATTGAAATATCCCGTGTTAGATATGATGGACACAACAGATATACCCGGAGCTTTTATAGAGAGACAGGACGCGTTGATGATGAGCTTTTGGATACTAAGCAATTTTGCCATAGTTAACGGGTGCATGTTTTTTTCGTCAATTGTGCTGAAAGATGTTATAAAGAAAGGGAGACATTCGATATATATCGCCGCAAGCGCGGTAGCGGTGTTTGCGGCAGTGTGTTTGTTAAACCATGAAGATATCGATCGTCTGATCGACATGGTGTATTATACCCTGGGAGCGGGATTTTTGGTAATAGTACCGCTGATAATGATAATTTCGGGCGCGGCCCGAGCAACCCGAAAGGCGGCAATGCGATGAGGCGCGCGGTAGTTGCCGCAATGTCGCTGTTTATCTTCACAACTGGTTGTTGGGATAAAGTCGAGATAGAAGACAGGGGCATGATTACGTCTCTTGGCATTGACAAGTCTGGCGCCGGGTATAGTATTACGATATCCATGCCAGGGATAATGAAAACCGACGTGAACCCTTTGGATGACGCCGCAAAAATTGTGATCACGGCCGAAGGCGACTCATTGGACGACGCGCTTAAAGTGCTTAATGAAGAGACCAATCGCAAGTTGTACCTGGGGCAAACCAAGGCTGTCGCGCTTGGAAAAGATGTGTTGACCGACCTGGGGATGCTGAAAGATACAATCAAGTCGCTGGAGAATAATCGAGATGTAAGCCGCCAGATATTCGTGCTGGCATGTAAAACAAGCGAGGCAAAGGAAGTGCTGTCACTTGATCTAGACGGTATGCCAGCGCTGGGTATCCTTTCAGAATCATACTACACGAACAATCCAGAACGCGCAAAAGGGGCGCGCACTCTGGAAGACATGATCGCGTGTTTATACAAGGGCGGCGAAATAAAGATAGCAACGATACAATCCAGGGTAAAGGACAAAGAGAAAAGTACCGGGGAGATAATATTTGGCGAGGCGGAGGAGTTATAGCAATTCCACGATGTGATCAAAATTTTCATAGATCTTCAAAACTTTTTGACCGCAAATTATAGCGTCAATCAGGCCAAAGTCGCGGCTTGTCATATCGCGAAACGCAGCCTTGCCGAATAAGGCAAGGCTTAACGCAGCTAAAGTCTTAGTGCAGCTAAAGTCTTAACGCTCAAATCTGCCTGAGACATATTAGATAAGACCTTTTTATATGTCTCCTCATAACTGCGGCAAAATTTCGTCCAATAACATGCTATAGCCACAGAAATCTTTATCATGGCCGCAAATCGCAAAAAACTGCCGTTTGCATCCGCCATTGCAAGATGGCCTATAGCGGCACTTTTCACATATTCGCGCAACAGCGCGCTTCGCTCTAAACTCTTTAGATACTTGGCTCTCAAACGTCTGCCTAAGGCTGTCTTTGGTTAGATTCCCTAACTTAAATTCATCCAGGGCATAGAAATCACACGGATATACGCCTCCATCTGCCTCAACTACAAATTGCGGCTGACACTGCCCATTCAGCCCGCAAGCGGTGGCCCGGCCATAAATAAACATATCTATAATATCCTCGAATAGTTTAACGCTTACATAGCTTTTATGTCTCTTCCACAGCGGAAAAATTGCCGAGTAGAAATTATAGAAATTTCGCGGGCCAAGTTCATCCAAACAGGGTATGAATTGAATATATCTAACACCCACATTGGCGATGAAATTCCATACCTTTTGTGGATGGCGCGCCATCGCGTTGGTCAAAACGGCTAAAATATTATAGTCAACGGCGTATTTATCCAAAAGTTTTTTTGCTTTCATAACACGTGAGAATGTACCTACCCCGCCGATAGTTGTTCTGTTGCTGTTATGAAGTTCCATGTATCCGTCCAGCGACAATCCTACAAGAAAATTATGCCTTTTAAAAAATTCGCACCACGTTTCATCCGCCAATATGCCGTTTGTTTGCAGCGCGTATGATACGGCGGCTTTCACTGTTTGTTTCTCTACTTCTGAGATAAAATATTCATAAAAGGATAATCCCGCAATGGTGGGTTCGCCGCCTTGAAAAGCAAATACAATCTTATCGCCGTCAGACAAGTCGCAAAAGACGCTAGAAATGACAGCCGCAGCCGTCTCTTGCGTCATTATACCGTAATTGGCCACATTGCGCCGTTTGCCTTCATCGGCATAGAAGCAATAACCGCAAGCCATATTGCAGGTTGACGAAGCGGGTTTTAGCATAAGGGATAGCTGTTTCATTAAGCGCCTGCCTGCATTTCACATTTTCTCAAGCGTCAAGCCCACGCGCGCAAACTGCTCGGCTGGCGCGTCGTTTTCGCGCATCAACCGCGCCATAGCGTTCGCAAAACATACCTCAACAGCGGGGTCATCGACCTCGCGCATCTCACCCGTAATGGCGTTGACCGACCATAGCATTGAGTCGAATTTCGGAGCGTTGATCCAGAACGGCGCAGCTTTTACTTTCATAACGCGGCAACCCTTTGTGAATGAAAACGGCTCTACCAGTTGGATGTCAGACAGTTCCGCCGGGTCGAACAAATTTTTCATGTGCATCGGCATAAGCGTGTATTCGTAAAGGTTACCCAGACTGGTATAGCCGCGCATATAGACATAATGGCCGTCGGTGATGTTGATATGCGCTCCGTAATAGCCAAACAAGGCGTATTCCCTAACAGGCGCGTTTGATTCAATAACGCCAGACAGTGGCTTGCCCTGCATATCCTTCGGGATGGCGACGCCGAAATACTCCAAAATAGTTGGGGCCAGGTCTATCGTCTGTACAAGCGCGTCTCTGCGCTCGCCTTTGACTCCTAGCTTGGGATTCCAGATAAAGAGCGGCGTATGAACCATCTCGTCATACGCGGGCATAGCGCTGGATTTGCCCCACCAATCATGCTCGCCTATTAAAAATCCGTGGTCGGTGTTCACAATCAGCAAGGTATCTTTCCACATGTCATACTTATCAAACATGTCGAGCACAGTTCCAAGATAGTAATCGCACATCGACAGCAGCGAGGCGTATTGCTTTTTACCGTGTTCTACGACCTCCGCGCTCTCATTGACGGGAGTATAGGACGGCCAGTCGAAGTCTTTATCCGTATAATCCGGATCGGGGTACAGCTCTTTAAAACGCGCCGACGCGAAAAACGGCTCATGCGGATCGAATGTTTCTATATGCAAAAACCAGTTATCTTGCTCGTGGTTTTTTTCAATAAATTCCAGGCCTTTTGCGAACGTAACCGCCTGTGGCATCTTATCTTCGGTATCGAAGTACTGGCGGTTAATAACATCTTGGCGATAGATACTGTTGCCGGTGGCCCTCATCGCCTGCTCCGCACTGTTAAAATAGTCTGAAAACGGCGTGTCAGGCATTATGGGGTTTTGCACCTGGCCCTTCCACGCGTCGCCCTCTTGCCCGCGCGAGCCCTCCCAGGTAGTATAGCGCGTGTGGTATGTCGCGCCGCCGTCTTCCCAATAGTGGGTATGGTCAGACACAAGATGCGTGTAAACGCCGCTTCTTTTTAGGATTTCTGGCATAGAATTGTCAAAAGGCTCTATCGGCCCCCAGCTTCTATGTAGAAAGCTATAGCGCCCCGTATGCAACTCGCGCCTTGCGGGCATACAAGGTAGGCTGCCCACATAGCAGTTGTCAAACGTGACTGCTCGTTCCGCCAAACGCTTAAAATTAGGCGTTTTTGTCCAATCGCATCCATAAGGCTCCAACATCGCCCTTTTAAGCGAGTCGTACATTACCATTATCGCTTTCATAATCGCACCTTCTTTTAAATATCGCTAAACGCACGCCTCTACGAAAGCAAAATCCTTTTGTGAAAACGCGCGTTTAGAGTAAATATTATTCATTATAACACAATGACGCAGAGACAAAAATATCTAGCGGTTTTTTTCGCCAACGTGGTAAATTTCGCTGTAATTTGATAGAAATTATTCTTATGCTTGACACTCCCCACGCCTAAAGGCTATGCTTGACCCATAAGTCCTTAAATCCTTGAAATACTGGGTTTTAGGATAATGTTTCATAACAGCGTGTTGTGTCGGAAACGCCACATTTCCAA
>JAISGK010000037.1 GCA_031263155.1 Clostridiales bacterium | reverse complement strand
CTATATTCTTGAGTTGCTCCATTTTGTGCCTTCCTCCTTTGCCTTGAGTTGCTCACAAAATATCACAACTTGACTCATTTGTATAGTAGTTTTGGAAAATCTTTCCGTTCGTTGGTATATCTACAGCGGCGATATCTATGGCGCTAAATAACCGGCCGGGGGTAAGCGCCAAAACCAAAAAAGACGTTATGGAAGCGGCCGAACTTTATGGTTTTGATTTTACCCGCCTAAGGTCGAAACATCCTGATACCGGGACCATACGTTTTATTATGTACAAGCGCCAAGGCGCTGTTGTAACGGACACCCTGTTTTTTTCCAAAGTGTACGAGGGTGTTGAAATCGGCTGCAAAAATGCCGGATATAAACTGCAAATAAGCTATATATATAAAGATGATGATGTCCCCCGGCAGGTAGATGAGATTATTTATTCGCTCTGTTCCGGCGTAATACTTCTGGGTACTGAAATGACAAAGGATGATTATGAGCCGTTCTCGCGTTTGACCACGCCCATGGTTCTTTTGGATGTATATTTAGACTTTGTTAAGTGCGACTGTATATTGATTAACAATGTTCAAGGCGCGTGTTTGGCGACAGACTACTTAATTTCAAGAACAAAGAAACAGCCGGGCTATCTTCATTCTTCGTATTCGATCAGCAATTTTGAAGAACGCGCCGAAGGTTTTTTTCAGTCGATTAAGCGCCATGGCATGCCGAGGTCCAAATCCATTGTTCACTATCTTTCCCCATCGGTGGAAGGGGCTTTTTCTGATATGCTCACACTATTGAGTGACGGCGCGGAGCTGGCACCCGGCTACTTTGCCGATAACGACTTAATAGCCATTGGCGCGATGAAAGCATTTCAGGTTTTTGGCAAAAAAATACCTGACGACATCGCTATTATCGGCTTTGACAATATGCCATCCGCCGGTTATGTAGAGCCATCTCTATCCACTATTGAAGTTCCGAAGCAATACATGGGCGAGCTGGCCGCCAAGCGCCTTATTGAAATTATCAAGGACAAAAACCGCTTTGCCGTGAAATTTGAAGTAAACACAAAACTGGTAAAGCGGAGGTCTGTATAGGCGAGCCACCCAATAAGCATCGTGCGCGCCGGGTGTTACGCGCGCATGGGGATATCGTGTATGTATGCGTTCGCACGTTCATGGTTTCGTAGGGGCGGGCACTGCGCACCCCTACGAAACCATACCCACTGGCCGCTGCGCACCATACCAAATTTGGAAAACGCACGTTTAGAGTTATATTATCAAATCACATAGTCTAAAACCACCGCCTTTAGGCGGTATACGCTTTAGCCTTTGTAGTTAGAGAATTGGGCATACTACACGAAAATACACGAAAAAGATAGAGGGAATCAGAACAAACGCGTCGTTATTGTTGTGGCAAAAGAGAGCGCTGATTCAGTCAAATTAGGGGAAAAAGGATATGCGCTAAACGTCAACCCACTTGGCGCTTCTGCCGCTTCTCACACACGCGTCGGCGACTTTCATCACCCACAGCGCGTCTTCAAAGCCACACAGCGCGTTGTGGCAATTGCTGTTTTCGCTGCGTAAACCATCGTAAAACGCCTGGATAGAGTTTTTTAGAGAATCCGCCCAGCCAACAGGGTGGCCGGCGGGCAATGTCGCCCGTTCTTTCGCGCCGCCCGTAAAGTATTGCGAAGAGGTAAAAATCGTTTCCTCACCGCCGTTTCGTCTGCCAATAATCAGCTTATCGGCGTCCTGCTGCCGCCATCTTAACGAATATTCGGCGCAATCGGCAGAGATAGATAAGTCATTTTTATAGCCATTGCTCACTTGCGATATCACAAGGCTGGCTGCAAGCCCGTCTTCAAACCGCGCTATAACGATCGCGCCATCATCGCTGTTTACCTCTTTGTCGATCCGAGTTTTGTACGCTACAAATGGCTCGGCGCACACAGAAACTATCTTCTTTCCATAGACAAACCGCGCAAGATCAAACCAATGGGAGCCTATATCAGCCAAAGCTCGAGGCCCGTCGCCCGCTTCGGTTACGCGCCAGTCATAATCCTCAGCCCGCGACAACCAGTCTTGCAAGTATCTACCATGTATAAGAAAGCAACGTCCCGCTCCGCCTTCCGCCGGTATACGCCCCAAGCGTTCCCGCATTTCCCACACGACAGCGTTGGCTCGGTAATTAAAGTTGACAGCGCAGAATACGCCTTTCCCATTCGCCAGGCGGACGAGTTCCGCGCCTTTCTCAAGCGTTGCGGCAAGTGGCTTTTCGCCATATACGTGTACGCCGGCTTCAATGGCCGCTTTAGTCACGTCATAATGCATGGAATTAGGCGTGCAGTCGTGCAGCGCGTCTATATCTTCACGCTCAAGCATTTCGCGATAATCCGCATAACCCTTTACTCCCAGCGCGCTGGAGTACCTGTTGACCGCATCCTCGTTAACGTCAGAAACGGCCATGATTTCTGTACCGAACACCCTGCGTATCGCATCGATATGGCATCCGCCAATAAAGCCCAGACCCACCACGGCAACCCTTATTTTTTTCATTATCTAACAGGTTTAATATTCAGATTTACGCCCAATTTGTCTTCGCTATCGACAATTGTCCAGCTGCTGCCAGGATAATAACCAACTGTGCGCATTTTGTAGCCCTTCTCTTCAAGCTCCGTAATTATGGCGTCGCGACGGCTTCCCACCTCAAAACCCAAGTGATGTACACCCTGCCCATGCTTTAGCAAAAATTCGCGGAAAGTGCTGTCGTTGGTATCTGGTTCGTGCAGTTCTACAACGAAATTGGCCGCTTGGATGTTGCACAGCTTAAGCCCATAGAAAGCAGGCTTGCCCCGGTATGTTAGGTCTGGATTTTCGCGTGGTGGGTCAACGCGTATCTCTGGCGTCGGTACACCGAATAACTCGCTCCATTCCATTGCCGCCGTTTCAATGTCGTTTACTATAATGGCGACCTGAATAAAGCCGTTGAAATTAATAGGGTTTTTCATTTAATTAATGACCTCCTGAATCTTATCCTTTAACGCGTTATCCTTTAACGCGGCGTTATCCTTTAACGCTACCTAGCACAAGCCCTGTAGTGAAATATTTTTGCAAAAACGGGTATACGGCCAATATAGGTATCATACCCAAAAACAGTTGAGCGGCGTTGGTAGTTCTTGAATTTACCATTTCAAGATAGCGTTTCAGCGCGTCGCTCATATTCGTTGCGTTTCTGAAAAAAGCTTCCGGGTTAATGACAACCGTATGCAAATAGCTTTGCAGCGGGTATTTATCCACCGTGTTCATATAAATCATGCCGTCAAACCAGCTGTTCCAGTGGCCTACGAGTGAAAACAAGGCCACAGTCGCGATTGTGGGGGTAGAAACGGGCAATACCACCCAAAACAGCGTTTTATAGTGGTCCGCGCCATCTATAAACGCCGCCTCTAACAATTCCTGCGGTAGGCTGCGCATATAGTTCATCACCACAAGCATACTGAACACGGGCAGCGCCCCGGGCAGTATCAGCGACCAGATGGTGTTCATAAGCCCCGTGTAACGAACAATAAGGTATGTTGGTATCATACCTGCCTGAAACAGTATTGTTAGCACAAAAAACCACGAAAAATATTTTCTTGCCCTAAATTCGCTATCTGACTTGGACAAAGGGTAAGCCGTTAAAATGATAAGAACGAGGTTTATGAGTACGCCCAAAAACGTCCGCTTTACCGATACCCATAGCGCGGTAACAAAGGCGTTGCTTTGGAGTATAAATTCATACGCAGCCGTGTTAAAACCAATAGGGTAAAATGTAACCTCTCGCGCTATTACAGGCATTTTGTCTGAAAATGACGTAGCCAGCAGGTTCACAAAGGGCAGCAGACATATAAGCGCGGTTGCCGTCAGCACCGCCGCGTTTATGGCGACAAATGCCTGTCGTGACGCGGAGATCTTAATCTTGCGCCTTTTATTCATATATAAAACCTCTATTAATAGATTTTGTAGCCCGCTACCCTGTCCGCAAGGTAGTAGCTAACGATAATAAACACAAATGACACGACAGACTTAAACAATCCAGCTGCGGTTGACATAGCGAATTGCGCGTTTTGTATACCCAATCGGTAAACGAAAGTGTCCAGTATATCGCCCGTTTGGTATACGGCAGGGCTGTATGTATTATAAATTTGGTCGAAACCTCCGTTTAATATATTGGCCATGCTCAACACCGTCATAAGCACAATTGTAGTCATAATGCCCGGCATGGTGATGTGTAGCGTCTGCTTCCATCTGCCCGCCCCGTCTATCTGCGCCGACTCATACAGTGACGGGTCTATCCCCGTAAGAGCGGCAAGATATATGACAGAGCCAAAACCGAAGCCTTTCCATATCTCGGTTATAACCATAGTGATAGGGTAGACGGTTTTATCCCCCAAAAAGTAGACCGGCTGCATACCCAGTTTCTCTATCACTTGATTGACAATACCCGTGGATGGAGAAAGAATATCCACAAATAGACCCGCCAATATTACCCAAGACAGAAAGTTAGGTATATATACGATTGTTTGCACAGCCCTCTTTATACCAAGATTTTTAATCTCGTTTAGGAGCAGGGCGAAAACCACCGGTACTATTATACCACCAACCATTTTACCCAAAGAAATAACGATGGTATTGCGTATTACTTCCCATATGCTGGGCATGGTAAATAGATTTTTGAAGTTGGCGAACCCTATCCATTCAGAACCAAACAGTCCCTTTGTAGGCACAAATTTCTGAAACGCCACAACAATACCCACCATAGAGCCGTAGCTGTAGATAGACACAAATATAATAGCGGGTAGAAGCATTATGTACAATGGAATTTCACGTATTGTTTTATCTAAAAAGCTCTTGGTCTTTTTACTCATGCCATCACCCTTTCGCAAAACTGATAACACTGGTGATTTTGCGGCCTTTTTACGCCTCGCCGATATCGGGTAACCGGGCACTTTGTCAAGGGGACGCGCGGGCGGTTGCGCGCCCCTACGAAATCATGTCCACCAAATAGTCTAATTGGCGGGATAAAGCCTTTCCAGTTCGTCAAGGCACTCTTGGCCGCCGGCGGCAAGCCATTCGGATACAAATGTATCGAAATACTCAAGCGGTCTGTCTCCGCGAATTATGTCCGTAAAGGCTTGCTGCATCATGGATTCCCAAACAGAAGAGTTTTGCATAAAGATCTCCGGCTGGTCTACCGACATAAGGTTATCCACAAGCGCGCCGTCAGGGCGATATGTGCGCAAGGCTATAGTGCAGGAACCGCCGCCTTTGTCGCCATCCAAAAACATTTGCCCCCACGCGCCGTAACCGGACGACGTGAACTCAGTACCGTCTTCAAAGCTCTTAATTTGGTCATAAAGTGGTTTTACACTGCCGGCCAGCGCGTCACGGTTTCCTGTTTCAAACGCCTCAAACAGCTCCTCTGCGTGAAGCTCTGTAGGTATGCCCACGTAAATGGGTGAAAGCCTGTACTGCTCATTGTCCCAATAAGTAATGTAATCTTCATCGTTTTGTACCTGCACACAGACTTCTTCATACAGGTTAAGTATCTTTATGATTGCCTCGGGGTTCTCGCAGTTTGCGTTAATCATAAACACGTCGCCGGTTTTACTGCTTAAAATACCCGCTTTATAGTCGGTACCCGGCTGTGTGGGTATGGCGTAAGGCTTGGTTACAACGCCGCTGTCTTGGAAAGTAAGGTTAAACGGATGCCATGTACCCCAGTTCATATGATACATCATACCGTATTTACCACTTAAAATGTCGGGTTCCATATTGCCTGTGTCTTTGGTGATAAACTCCGGGTCTATAACCCCGTCCGCATACAGGCCGCGCAGCAGCTCAAGGGTATTTCTCATGCCCTCGCCTGTGTATGGCGACTTGACTTTGCCGTCTTCGCCACGATAGAAGAAAGACATGCCCTGGTTATAGTTCGGCTCTCCAAACGCCGACAAAATGCCAGACGCCGTGCCATAGTTGTTGACCATTATGTGCTTGTCAAGCGCCAGGCCATATGTATCATCAACACCGTTTTTGTCCGGGTCTTCAAATGTGAAACGCTTGGCGAGCGCCACCATTTCATCTAACGTTTTGGGTACTTGCGCTCCCAAATTCGCCAGCCAGTCGTCGCGAATCCACAAAAATGGCGCCTGGTGGAAGTTGTCATTCATATAAGGGAAGCCATAGAGCCGTCCGTCATAGGACGCGCCCTCAAAGCTGTCGGGGAATCGAGACTGATAGCTTTTTACATTGTCGGAGGCGTACTGATTAAGAACATCGGTAATATCCATAAGATATCCGGCGTTATGCGCCTGCGTCATAAAGTTGCGATCGGCCCAGCGGAATACGTCTGGCAAATCGCCTGAAGCCAACAGCGCGTTAAGTTTATCGCGATACGCGTCTGTAGAGATATCGGCTGAAAACGCCACCTTTAAGTCGATATTTAATTTTTCTTTGATTAATTTGCTCCAGCGGTTATCATCGTAGGTGTCGCCGTCAAAAAATTGCTGAACCTGCGATGCCTGCACGCCCCAGCTAATTGTCACTGGTTCCGCGTATGGCTCAAACGGTCCGTCCGCCGTCGCGGTAGCAGCCGATTGTTCCGCCGTGGTCGCATCGCTTGCGCTTGAGGCGGGGGCTTGAGAGGCATTATCGCCACAAGCCGCGACGCCTATCATAAGCAACACGGTTAAAGCGGCTGACGTAATGCGCTTCAGGTTGTGTTTCATAGGTTCCTCCTTAATAATGTTCATATCAAATAAGCCATAATTTCATAGCCAATTATTCAGCCTTTTTGCTGTATACTCCAAACTCGTCAAGTACTCGTCATCTCCATGCAAATGTTCTATAAGCATGGGCATATCGCTATCGATCCTGTTCGCTTCTTCGGCATAGGCTTCGAGGTCTATCGAGCCGCCGCCGCAGCGCGTTTCGTTAAGACGAAAAGTAAATTCTTCGCCCAGCGACACGTCTTTCAGGTGGCAGCTCCTTATGTACTTGCCCAATTTCGTAAACGCTTCTTTTATAAAGTGAGCGCTAAAGAAATACTTGTTTGGGCTTGTGATCCAGTTGCATATGTCCATATGGACAGCAAAACCCGCCCGATCCACAGTCGCTAACAGTTTAAGATATTCGTCCGGGTCGGAAGGTATCATCCAAGGCATGGGCTCTATAGAATAAAATGTCTTTGTCGGCTTCACCGCGTCTATTATCGTTTGTATGCTCTCTACCGACGCCTTAAACGCCGCGCTCGAGAAATTTTCTTTATACGCGCCATCCCAACGCTCTCCCATTGAGCCTGTGATATTCACACAGCATCTCGCGCCGATTTTGTCCGCCAGTTTCAATTGCCCAATGGCGTATTCGAGCGCGTCCTCACGAATTTTCTTATCGGGTGCAATGGGGTTGCGCCATACGCCGACTTCGGCTATCAGCAAGTCGTTGTTGTAAGCCGCCTTTTCATAACGAGTTATGGTTTCATTTTCGGCGCGAAAATCAACTGGAAAAACCACAGCTTTAACGCCGATAGCGACCATTTTCTTGCCCCAATCCTCTGGGCTTTCGTGCTTCAGCGACGAGGCGATACCCAGCCTCACTCTTTCGCGCCGCTTTCCAATAGCTCTATGACGGCCTTTAGCTTTTCACCGCCGTCAAGATAAGCGTACCTGCCGCTGGCGTCGCCGTATTCGCCGAATTGCTCTAACTCTAGCCCAAAGCCCTCGCACTGCGCGATAATCTTTTTCATCCCTTTGACTTTGAACGCCAGATGATGCATACCCTCGCCGTTTTTGTCCAGGAAATTTCGCCAGGTTGACGGCGCTTCGTTCGGCTCTATCAATTCAATTTGAATGTTTTCGCCCACATCCATAAACGCCAGCTTGCTGGAGGCGTGTGGCGCGGGTTCGCCCTTATAACGGGTCTGCGTAATGGCATAATCGCCGCAACCTACCGTAGGTGGCACGGGTACGCCCAAAAACCTGGACCAGTCATTTTTTGTCTTCTCAATGTCTTTGACTACAAAGCCCACTTGCGCCACAAGATTCGTTCCCACAATACCGTCCATAATCAACAATCATCTCCTTTTAATGTGCGCAAAATTTACGCGAAACCGTAGATCCTCACGTAAACAAGCGCGAAAATTATCGCAAAAATTACATTATGATTATATATTATATTGTGAAATATAACTAGTCAGCTCTTGCTCAAATATATATCATTTATTGCTCTAAGGTCGTCATGCGCGGTGTATCGTATTATTTTCCAAATACAATTTGCGATATTCTTTGGGCGTCATGCTCTTGTATAGCAAGGATTTGAGAGCAATTCTACAAAAAAAGTTCAAGCCCTTCCGGGTGTTATGTACCAGTTCAGCGGTTTTCTGAAATGCGCGGACTGCGGACAGGCTATGGCGAGAAGCGAAGTCAGCACGCAGAAACAGGCGGGATAACTGCCCCGCCCATTAACAATGGTTTGCTCGTTCTCTTACATACGTCGGCTCTTTATATAAATTATAACCCAATTGACACTCCCCACGCCTAAAGGCTATGCTTGACCCATAAGTCCTTAAATCCTTGAAATACTGGGTTTTAGGATAATGTTTCATAACAGCGTGTTGTGTCGGAAACGCCACATTTCCAA
>JAISGK010000073.1 GCA_031263155.1 Clostridiales bacterium | reverse complement strand
AGAGGCAGAATCTCTTTCATTTATCAACATGCACAAAACGGTACACCCATTGAGATCCTCTATGACCTTTGCTCCTAATCATTTTGTGCATTTTTACCAAGTACGCTCATTTAGAGTATGGAATGAACAAAGCACTAATCCAATCAGTTATGTTAAGAGAAATACGTTGGGTCGATCCAACAGATAATTTTGCCGATGCTTTAGTAATACAAACATATGTTTATAATGTGCAGTTAGAGAACTATATGAATCTTCCATGGTATTCAAAATTATTAGTAGCTCCACCAGAGGCACCGTTACGGTTCAGCGGCGATTCATCAACTGGTCTTGGTCAAATATTCGCAAAAACGGCTGTAAATGCTCTCAACTGGTATTTTGAAGGGCTTGGTTGCGAAGTACAGTACAATTATGGCGATATCCATCAAGCATATGAAATATGGGATAAGTTGAGAACAGATGATGTGTTTAATATTGATATGGTTGGCCTTGTGTTGCTTTATGGCGCTGAGGCACCTGGCGAACTAGATCTCAATATAAACACAATAGCGCCCATAGAAATAAGAAAGATACTCGCGAGATACAATGGATTTGGTTCTGCCGCAGCTCAATATGGCAATGAAGTATACGAATACTACGAGTGCTTTTTAAGGTATAACAATTCAAGACGATGAAATGGAGGATTATGAGTTTGAGAGCGAAGCGTCTTTTGTATCAAGGCTTCATAATATTAATCACTCTCATGATGTTTATGATTATCAATACCGGATGTTACGATAATGATGATTGGGCCCCCTACACTCGCAAAAACAAGGATATTGATGAAGCCTTAACAGCTAATGAAATCAATTCACTTGCGAATATAATTTCGGATGCAAATATTATTGCTGAGATCTATGTAGTTGGTTTCCCAATGACAAGGATTACTTTGACAACTGAAGATGCTGGAATGACGGGAGATATCCAATTTACATTTGCCGAAGCCTATGAGATGAGTAATCAAGTAACCATTGTTGATGTATTTTACGACATTGGACGTAGAGTATTTTACAAGGTCGAATATGAACAAGGTCATGGGAAACGAGTTTCTGCTCCTTTGGAACAAATCGGTGACAATTATATAAATATGTCGCTTGATGAATTGTTTGCTCTTGATGATCCAAAGGTTGATCATTTAGATGAATCGGTGAAGATCGTTCTTACCCGTGAAAGTTTATCAGCTTATCCTTACCAAAAATAGAGTTGTTATAGTGTGAGGGCGTAAAGCCCTTACACTATATAACGACGGCTTACCCAAACGGCGAAAAGACGGCCAATGTTTACGACAGCAGAGATCAGTTGATCCAAACGACGGAAACCATAAACGGCAGCGTGCGCAAAACCTACAGCTACAATTATGATGCAGCCTGGAATCTGACCAAAGAGCAAAACACAGGCGTAGGCTTCCAATATAAATCCGAAACAAAAGTTTATTCCTACGACGCGGGCAACCGCATAGTAACAGCGCAGGACAATCAGGGAAGCCGCAGCTACAGTTACGATGAATATGGCAATATCGTTAAAGAAACAAACAAGGGCAAGACTTCTGCATATACATACAACGCATTGAATCAGTTATTGTCCAAAACAGGTTCGGGCGGTAATTCCGAGTATTCATATGACAAACGCGGCAACCAGACGGAAGAAACCGGAGCCGGCACATTTACATATGTTTATGACGAAACCAATCGAATGGTTAAGGGAGCCAACACCGAAGGCAAAGAAAGCGAATACACATATAACGGGCTTGGCTATCTCATTCGTTTGGAGCAGGGAGTAAAAAATCCGAACAACCTGTTTATCAATAACCATAACACGGGCGGCAACCGTTATATCGGTTTGCTGGAGGACGAAGCGAACGCAGGAATAACTATCCCCGAAGGACAACAGACCTACGAGGATAATTACGGATTAACCAGGCAGCGCGAAGAAAAAACCGCGACAGATTACGTAATTGACTACACCGGCCAATACGCGCAAAACCTGATGGAATACACTGATGGGCGCTATGTGGTGCGCAATACCTTTAGCGTAAGCAAGGTTTCTCAGTCCGCTTACACTGTGGATTCCGCCATTAATGTTACGGGCAACCCCAGCCATGCTATCGCGACGGAGGATATTCAAAAAGCCTACTTCCATTATGACGGGGTGGGCAGTACGGTATATGTGAGCAGCCAGGCTGGAAACCTGCTAGCTTACACCGCGTATGACGAGTGGGGTAACAACGTCCAGAATATGAAGGAACTCATTACGCTGTTGGTAGCACAAATAGAAGCTATTGGAATGAGGGTTATAGTTTTATAGCTTTAGTTGTTATACAGCCGCAGCTTCCGCCAAAGCCAACGCCAGATACAAGTCCACCTAAAACAACGCAGCCATCGCAATTTAATGACGATAATTTAAATACAAATAATACTATAATTCCAACGCCTCGACCTGCTCCATCACAAAAAGTGGCAGACTATTATGATTATGATGTTGCCTATGTGTTGTATGGTATTTTTGACGCGCTAATAGAAAGTCAGTTGCCTATAACAACGTCAATATATAATATGATCAAAGAGTATATTGATCCGTCATCATACGCTGCTGAAAGACAGGCACTTTATAATAGCCGCGATTTCGTTCTGGGCAGGGTAATTGGAGATTATATTTCGCTCTCCCTGGCAGTCGGCAAAATAGCTGCTGGCGCATCGGAAATAGTAGGGCCTATTGCGGCTGGAGGCGGGATATCAATACTATCGGCGGTACGCTAACAGCCGGAGGCGTAGTAATAGCTGTTGAGGGCGTGGCGATAGGTACTGCTTTAGTAATTGATGGCGCTCTTTCGGCCAGTGTTGCTGTTAGTAATCTTGATGATGACCTAAATAAGTTGGCTATGATGCGTAGCCCAAGTAACTACGAAAATAGCGACATTACTATTGCTGGAAAAGGGAGTTCAGGACGAGTTGAAGCTCAAAGTTTAAAAGAAGAAATTGCAATGAAGCAAGTAATCTCCAACCCACTGAAAGGAGCAAAACCACTTGATATTATTATGACAGATATACGCTGGCTTGCAAAAGATGGTTGGATAAAAATGTCTCAAAATGTTAATGGGGTGGAGATACATTTCTTATATAACACGATAACAAAAGTCTTTGATGACTTTAAGTTTAAGTAAGCGAGGATGAAAGTATGGCGAACATAACTTTTGAACGACTATACATGGTTGAAGGATACATCACCTTCTTGATTAAAATTAAATCCGGCGAATTTTCTGGCGCTTCAAATTTTTGCATATCGGAATCTGCGCTACAAAATGCAATAACTTCTTTGAGCGAAATGTATAACAACCTCACGGGGTCGTGCCAAATACAAGATTACGATAGTGATGACTTTGTATTGTTTAAGTTTCTAAATTTAGGTCATATCGAAATTTCCGGCCAAGCAGGAGGTAGCCACTGTCCGCAATATCTCAGATATCAATTCACCACTGACCAAACTGTGTTAGGCTCTATCGTCTCGATCCTCCGGAGCATGGTTGCTTGAAATAATGGCCCTGCCTTTGAGTTATTTTTCAAAGAAGCTTGTGCGCACGGTGTAGGCGACGGTCTATTAAGGCACCTGATGGAACATTTATTTCTTTTGGCCTAGAAAGGTGAGTGTATTTATTTTGAGCGAAAACTGGAAACATATAAAAATAAACGGAATAGTTGGAATTGATAAATGCGCTGCTGAATTCAATGTTTGGGAACAAAATTATTCTCCATACGCTAAATTTAAAATTAAGGTTTATGAGAGTGCTGAAGGACGTTTTACAGGCTTTTCTAATCTACACGTAATAGATTCAGGCGGATATTTCAATTGTGCAGTAGGGTATGGAAAAACCATTGAAGAAGCTTTGGCAGACACAATAGCATATTTTTTTCAACTGGTTTCATGGAAAGATAAACAAGACTGGAAAGAAGAAGATTTTACAGAATCGGATCCTTTTGATTTTTGATAGCGCTGTAGCTATTTATGTTGCAGATGAAGAAAAAGGTCTCGAAACGGTTTGGAAAGCAGATGATGTCGTTAAAATATTGGGCAGATATTGCTATTACGTGCCCGTTGATAGAGAATTATCGGAAGGTTTTTTCGCATCCTTTGCTTTGCACAGTAATAGCCCTAGTACCCTGTTGAATCTAAACATTGAATAATTTACCATTATATGCTATCCTAAAAAGGGGTAGATATAAATGCCAAGGAATGAATACACAGTAAAGTTGAGCAAAGAAGAAAGAGAAAAAGCAACAAACATTGAATTCACTGCCAAAGATGCTCGTACTAAACTCAAACGACTCTATCCTGAAATTTCTCTGGTTTAATTGCTATAGTTTTAGATTCAACAGGGTACTAGTCTACACCAACTTGACCCAAATTGGTTTCATGGTAGTAACAAAATATATTTTCAGAAACTGGACACCCCCCTTGACAAAGTTTCTATAATAACGCGCGATCTGGCGAAATGCCAGGTCGCTCTTTTTTTTCATAAAATGCTACTTTTGGTTAAAAATAATACAAGGATTCGAGGGGTGGGGCACACTAAATATTTACGCGGTAAAGGAGAAATGGCATGATATTGGATAATTTATTCGCGCGGCACGATATCCTTGGCGCGGCGATGCAAGCCTCGCAATTTCGTAATCAGGTGATAAGCAACAATATCGCTAACGCCGATACGCCAGGGTTCAAAAAGTCCACGGTTTTGTTTGAAGATACGCTCATCGCGGTTGCGGATAAGTATAACAAGTCAGGCGAGTGGGATTTGAGCAAACTCTCGGCGCGTTCGGTTAAACTAAACAAGGATTTCGAATACCGCCTAGATGAAAATAACGTGGACATGGAAGTGGAGATGACCGGTCTTTATAAAAACGCCGCGAGATACGATGCTCTTGCCTTGATGCTAAATAGCAACACAACGCGATTTAACCTCGTCACAGCAGGGAGGGCATCCTGATGTCTTTTTTTGGCGCGCTTGATGTGAGCGCGACGGCCTTGACCGCCCAGCGCTTTCGCATGGATCTCATTTCTCAAAATATCGCAAACGCGCAGACGACGCGAACATCAGAAGGAGGCGCTTATCGTCGCAAGCTGGCGGTGTTTAAAGAGATAACCGATTTTGACAGCGCGCTTAGCGACGCGTTGGGTTCGATAAGCACATCAGGAACATCTACCCCTGGCTATGGTGTGCGTGTAGCGGAGATAGCGACAGACACACAGGGAGGCACAAGGGTGTATGACCCTGGGCATCCTGACGCCGATTTGGATGGGTATGTCGTTATGCCTAATGTGAACATTGTAGAAGAAATGGTAGATATGATATCGGCAAGCCGCTCGTATGAGGCTGGCGTTACCGTTATTAACTCCACGAAGTCTATGATCGCAAGGACAATGGAATTAGGCAGGTAATGTGATCGCGCGTTTGTAGAATTGATCACAAAAAGATCACAAAAAAGCGATTTATTGGGGTGATTACTACGGATATTGGCTCCATGGCCAACCATAACGACATGCAAATGCCGGGTATACAAACGAAACCTCCGTTGCAACGGCAATTTATGCTTAGAAGCCGAACAGATATAGGAGACATTTTTGAAGATGCGCTTAACGCGGCAAAAGCGGTTTTTAGTGAGACAAACAACCTCCAAAAAGAGGCGGATGCCCTACAGATAGATTTCGCGGCTGGTCGCACCGATGACATACTGGCTGTCATGTTGGCACAGGGCAAGGCGCATCAATCTCTCAACTTTACCGTTCAGACAATTAGCAAAGTAATCGAGAGCTACAGGGAGATCATGAGGATGCAACTGTAAATTGCTAAATTGTTAAATTGTTAAATGTCTGAGTGCTGGCTGCGTTACCAAAGATCTTGTCTTGATATTTGACAAAACGACACGGCGGAGAAGGTGAGACGGTGAGAGATCGGCTGCAAGCGTTATTGAATGATATACGCGACAGGTTAAATTCACTGAGCAGGAAGCAGAAGATACAGCTTGTGGTTACGGCGGTCGTTTTTCTTGCCGTGTTGGTCGCGACGATATATCTGGCTGTACGAACGCGCATGGAAGTGTTGGTAGACAATAAGGATTTGATAGTTATTTCTCAAATGAAAAACGCCATTGATAGCGAGGGTATAGAGACTCGGGTGGTAAACAATGGGCGCGGCCTCGCGGTGGACGAAAAGCGGGTAGTAGACGCGCAAGTAATTATAGCCCAAAGCGATTTTGCCGACGCGACAGGCGGTACGGGCTTTACCTACCTTGACGCCCTCAATTACAGCGGCATGGGTACTACAGAGACCATAAAGCGCGAAAATTTAAAAAAGGTGAAAGAATCAGAGCTCGCGCTGGCTCTGCGCTTGTTTGAGGGCATACAAAAAGCGACTGTAAACCTTACCATGCCCGATGACAACTACTATTTTATCAGGCCGGCGGAAACAGCGCGGGCAAGCGCGGTGCTAACCGTATCCCGACCTCTGGACAACAAGGAATCGCTTGCCGTGGCGCGGTTCCTTTGCGCCAGCGTTAAGGGGCTCACGTTAGAAAACATAGAGGTAAGTGACCAAAACTACAATATTGTTTACAGTGGCTTGCAAGAGAGTACAGAAGGCAGCGGCTCGCAATATGATCAAGAACTGCTGAGAAAAAATGAGATTGAGATGAAGGTAAAAGTCGCGCTTGCTCCACTGTTTGACAGCGTGACGGTGATAAATGACAACCTGATTTTTAACTGGGACAAAGTGACAGAAACAAGCGATATCATTTCATCACCTATCTCGGGCAGCGACACAGGTGTAGTGATAAAAGAAGAGACCGAGAAAACCTCTAGCGCGTCGCAGTCAAGCGGCGCGGTTCCGGGAATAGCGGCAAACGATCAAACGACGAACACCTACCAAACCAATAACAGCGGCGGTTCAAGCGCCAGCACAAAGACAGGCAGCACAGAGTACGGTTACAACCGCACGCAAAAAACGCTCGAATCGGCCAGCGGCGTGTTGGATACGCAAGCGAGCACCATAGCCGTTATGGTTTATCGCAACAAGACATATGACGAGGCCGCGCTAACCGCCGGTGATAGATTAAACGGGCAAAGCTGGGACGCCTATAAACTCTCGATGAGAGAAACCCCGCTAAGCATAGACTTTGATCCAATTAAGGATCTCATATCTAAGGGTACAGGCCTCGCTGCGTCGAACATATCCGTGTACGGTTATGAAGTGCCTGTTTTTAACGATGCGCAGCAAACGGGATACAGCGCGTGGCAAATCGCGGTGTTCGCGCTGTTGGCGCTACTGCTTGCCATGCTCGCTTTCGCTTTGTTTAAGGGCGTTCCCGCGCCTGATGTCGCTTCCGAACCAGAGCTTAGCGTGGAGGAATTATTGGAAACGACAAGGTTGGAAGAACAAAAAGAATCAGAAAAAGCGCGCCTGCAAGAGATAGAACTGGACAAAGAACTTGAAAGCAAGCGATTAATAGAGAAGTTTGTAAACGAAAGGCCAGAAGCGGTAGCTCAGTTGCTTCGAAATTGGCTGAATGACAATTGGGAGTGATAATATGCCCGCTTCCGCCGCATCAGGGCTTACAGGGCGTGAAAAGGCCGCGATACTGCTTATAACCCTAGGGCCAGAGAGATCTGCTTCTGTGTTCAAACACCTCAAGGAAGAGGAGATAGAGGCGTTAACCCTTGAGATAGCCAATATCAGCGCGGTAATGCCCGAAACGCGCGAAGACGTGCTGGACGAATTCTATCAGATATGCCTTGCCCAACAGTATATAACCGAAGGGGGAATCGCTTACGCCAAGCAGATCTTGGAAAAAGCGTTGGGCGAGAATAAGGCGTTTGAGGTTATTAACAAGCTGACCGTCTCGCTTCAAGTGCGCCCGTTCGATTTCATCCGCCGCGCCGACACAGGGCAAATACTCAACTTTATTCAAAATGAGCACCCGCAAACCATCGCGTTAATACTTGCCTACATTCGCCCCAAGCAGGCGGCGGAGGTTATCGCCGAGCTTGACAGCGGCAAGCAGACCGACGTGACGCGGCGCATAGCCCTTATGGATCGCACTTCGCCCGAGGTCATAAGAGAGGTGGAAAAGGTGCTTGAAAAGAAACTGTCTTCAATGCTTTCAGAAGACTTTGCCACAGTGGGGGGCGTGGACTCTGTAGTTGATATTTTAAACTCTGTAGATCGCTCCACCGAAAAACACATCATGGAGACTTTGGAAGCGGAGGACAAGAATCTTTCAGAGGAAATACGCAAAAAGATGTTCGTGTTCGAGGATATTTTGCAGCTTGACAGTAGATCTATACAGATTATGCTCCAGCAAGATATTGATAATCGAGACTTGGCAATAGCCCTAAAGGGAGCCACTACTGAACTGCAAAATTTGATATTTGGCAATCAATCCAAACGCTTGGCCGCCATGATTAAAGAGGATATGGACTATATGGGGCCCGTGCGCCGCAGTGACGTAGAAGAGGCGCAGCAAAAGATAGTAAGCATTGTGCGCAGGCTGCAAGACACAGGAGAGATTATCATAGCCCGCTCAGGGGGAGATGATGTAATTGCCTAACGTGCTAAAAGCTGAAAGAGTCGCGTTTAATCCCAACAGCATAGAAGTCGAGGCAGGCAGTGAAATATTCAAAGAGCGCAAGAAAACGACGCCCGTCACGCAAAATACTACCATACCAGACTCTTACAAAAAAGCATCGCGTAAAACGGATGAGAAGGAGTTTATCAATAGCAAAAAAGAGGATGCCGAACTTATCATCCTTAAAGCAAGAAACGACGCGCAAATGATTGTGGACAACGCGAAACAAGAGGCGGAGCGCGCGCAAAGCCAAGCGTACAACAAAGGGTTTGAAAAAGGATACGCGGAGGGACACGACGCCAGCGAGGAAGAAGCGCGACAGCTAAAACTCAAGGCCGAGGCTTTGCTGAAAGAGGCGCGGCATGAGCGAGAGCAGGCGCTTGCCGGTCTAGAGCGTCAAAGTGTGTCTCTGATAACGGATATACTTGATAAATTGATAGGCGAGGCAGCGCGCGTTAATCCGCAAATAATTATGCATCTGGTAAAAACAGGGCTGCGAAACATCCCCTCCAACGCCTCGGTTAGGATACGCGTAAGCCCCGCCGATGCGGATATTGTGGGAGAGAATATTGATAAACTGGGTTTGTCCACACGGCCAGAGGTGGTAACGGACAGCTTAATGCGGGCGGGCGATTGTGTTATAGAAACATCAAGCGGCAATATACAAAGTGGTTTGGGAGGGCAATGGCAATTGATGAAAGCGGATTTAGCATACCTGATGGGCGGCGCCGACACGGCAGAAAATGATAACGCCTCCCCGAAAGAAACGTAATGACGCGCGCCATGGATGACGCGCGCCATGAATGGCGCTATGATAACATTAGATAGATATCGTACCGTTCTCGACAAATCATATGTAAAGAGGCTGGGCAAGGTGAGCCAGGTGGTAGGGCTTACCATAGAATCTGTGGGGCCTAAAGTCAACGTCGGCATCACATGTATTATAAAACCCGAGGGAGAAGAGGGCGGCATACTGGCCGAGGTAGTCGGCTTTAGAAACGAACTGGTTTTGCTGATGCCATTAGGCAGTATGCAGGGCGTTGGGCCTGGTTCTGTTGTAGAGGCGCTGGATAAACCTGTGACCGTGCGCGTAAGCGATAAACTACTTGGGCGCGTGCTGGATGGATTGGGCCGCCCAATGGACGGCAAGCCTGAATTGCGCGATGGCGAAGAATTTAGGGTGTCGAACACGCCGCCCGATCCATTGGCCCGTAATCGCATAGCGACCCCTTTACCACTTGGTGTTAAAGCTATGGACGGGTTGCTAACCATAGGCAAGGGACAGCGTGTTGGCATATTCGCGGGCAGTGGTGTGGGAAAAAGCACCTTAATGGGTATGATAGCGCGCAACACTGCGGCGGACGTTAACGTTATAGGGCTTATTGGCGAGCGTGGCAGAGAGGTGCGCGAGTTCATAGAAAAAGATTTGGGCGACGAGGGGCTAGCGCGTTCGGTTCTTATCATAGCGACTAGCGATCAGCCCGCGCTTGTGAGGTTAAAAGCGGCCGAAGTGGCGACGTCGGTTGCGGAATATTTTAGGGAAAAGGGCAGGGATGTGCTGCTGCTTATGGATTCACTAACGCGTTATAGCATGGCGCAAAGAGAGGTTGGGCTGGCGACGGGTGAACCGCCGGTTTCGCGAGGGTACACGCCCTCTGTTTTTGCCGCGATGCCAAAGCTGTTGGAGCGGGCGGGCAATTCTGACAAGGGTTCTATCACAGGGCTATATACCGTCCTTGTAGATGGCGACGATATGACCGAGCCCGTCACAGACACCGCCCGAGGCATTTTGGATGGGCATGTGGTACTTAACAGAAAAATTGCCAACCGCAACCAATACCCTGCCATAGATATTCTGGCTAGCGTTTCCCGCGTTATGAGCGATATTGTAACGAAGGAACACAAGCAAGCGGCCAATGTGTTTAAAAAATACATGGCGGTTTATAACGATGCGGAAGATCTAATAAGTATAGGCGCGTACTCCAAGGGATCCAGCCCTGAAATAGACGAGGCGATAGATAAGCACCCTGATGTGATAAAATTTGTCACACAGGCGACGGACGAAAAAGTAGAGTTTAATGATACGATTGCCGCGTTATTGTCCATAGCAGACTAGTCCATGCCAAAATTCACATTCAGGTTACAAAGCTATTTGGAACTTAAAGAGAAAATGGAAGACAGCCGCAAGGCGGAGTACGGCAGGGCGATGGCCGACCTTGCCGCCAAACGCGAAGAGGAAACCCGCCTGGTTAACGAGCGTGTCGGCGTAACCGCTAAATTTCGCGGTAGTATCCTACAAGGTATACACCCTTATGAGGCGAAGAGATTTAGCGATTATCTTGCCTCGCTGAAGGAATCTATCACAATGCAACAAAAGATAGTGGCCGAAGCGGAAAAGGAAGTGGAGATCAGGCGGCTCTCACTTGTGGAAGCCATGCGCGAGCGCAAAGCGCTGGGGACATTAAGAGACAAGCGATATGAGGAGTATCTGGAAGAACAAAAATCGGCTGAACAAAAACAAACAGACGAGATTGTAAGTTATCGCACAGCTAAGAGGTGAGATGATGGCGGCGACCGCTGAACCTGAAAAAGCAATGGTTTCTGAGAAGAGAACGAATAAACGTAAACGCCCAGTCCCATTCCTGGTAATTTTATTGATTTTAGGCGGCGCGGGGGCGGTCGTGTTTATGCTTAACCCGTTTGGCCTGAGGGATAATGTCGTATACCCCATGCTATCTAACATACCGGTTGTTAAGGATTATTTGCCTGTGGGATGGACGGCGGAACCCGAGCTTACTACAGAACAATTGCGGGCGCGTGTAAAAGAGCTGGAGAACCAATTAGCCGCAAGGGATGAAGGCATAATCAGGCTGGAAGAAAAAAACAGCCAAAACGCAATCGAGATAGATCGTCTCAGGGAGTTTGAGGGACAGCAGCTGCGGTATAAGCAAGACAAGGCGTCGTTTGACGAACGGGTGGCCATGGAAGACCCACAGGCGTTTGCCGACTACTATCAAAAAATCGCGCCCGAAAACGCCGAGATTCTGTACCCATTAGCTGCGGCACAATCGGAAAATGATAATGAAGTTAAGCGATACATCTCCACCTTTAGCGAAATGGATGAAGAAGAAGCCGCCGCAGTGCTACAACAGCTTATTGCTACAGATATGAACCTGGTGGTGGCTATTTTGCGTGGCATGAACAATCGCGCAGCGAGCGCCGTGCTTGGCTCGATGGATGCCGCCGCCGCCGCAAGCGTAAGCAAGATGATGGCGCCCGACAGCATGATCGGCAGGGGATGATTCGGTATTGTTTGTGAGGATGATACCATTGCTTAAGAAGGAGTGAGGATATGTATTTTAGCACACCAATAGTAAACATGATAGCAAAAGATTTTAAAGCGCGCGATTACAAAAAAACAGACAAGACAACGACGCCAGGCACATTTGATACTTTATTAAAAAATTACGCCAGCCCCGCAACCAGATCAGACGAGGCTAAACACTGTAAACCAATCGCGACATTCGAGTCGAGCCTTACGGCCACCGACATCCATCGACAGTCAAAACCGCAGGTAGAAAAGGAAAAGGGAATAAAGGCAGAAGAAGAGGAAAAATACGACAGCCAGGCGGATGAAGAAATAATTGATCACTTGGTAGATATGTTTTGTATCTCCCCACGTCAGATAGATCAGATACTCACCGAGCTTAACCTGCGGCCTTTGGAGCTCGCCGTCGCGGAAAACATGAAGAGCTTTTTGCAGGTGTTATCGGGCGATACGTATCATGCTGCTCCGTATCATACTGATACGGAGCAAGGAAGTACGGAGCGGTACGCTACTTCGTCGATAGATCAATCGACGGGCGAGATAGGCGAGGCCTGGATAGCGGCTCCGTGGGATCAAGTGCCGCCTAACGCGGCGGTCTACGAGGGTTTCGAAGATATTACCGGTTACGCGGGAATAATTAATCCTTACGACTCGGAGCAAAATCAAGAGGCAAGCGCCATGCCCAGTGTCACCGCGCCGATTGACTCAGAAGTCATAATAAAGCCCATTATCCCCAACGAGCCGCAAGCGGATGAAACGGAATTTTCGCCGCGTGAAGACGATACACTTGCGCCGATGTTCGGTGTTGAGGAGGCTGCGGAGATGTTTTCCGCCCGTGTGCGTGGAATAATTGACGAGATGGATACGATGTATATTGGTGAAGAAGAGTATGAGTATATTGATGAGAGCCTGACCGATACAGTTGAGCCGCTGCGGGATCAGTCTGACGATGATTTGGAGGCGCTCGGCGAAATAGGCGATAGCTTGCCGCCGCAAAACGAAGAACAGATTTTTTCGCAGATAAATTCGCAAATCGGCGCGTCCAACCAGTCCATATCTAGCGGGAAAGCGGCGGCGCATAGAGAAGTGGTAACGCCCTCAAGGGTTATGGAACAGATTGTCGAGCGCATGCAGATTGCAGATCCCGCTCCGCGCACCTCAGAGATTAAAATGACGCTTAAGCCAGAAAGCCTTGGCGATGTAACATTGCGTGTGCAATCTGAAAACGGATTGATATCAGCGCAGTTTTTGGCCGAAAACCAGCGCGTGAAGGAGATTATGGAAAGCGGCCTTGACAGCTTGCGTAACGCTCTGCAAAGCCAAGGGGTTAACGTTAATCAATTGTCCGTATCGGTTGGTCAAGAGGGCGGCGCGGAATATCAAAACCAACGCGGCGACGTTTACAGGCAAGCTCGCCGTATTATTAATCGCGTAGATACGGAAAGTCTCGCGGCGGGTATTGTGGAACCGCCGTCACTTTACATGTACGACAGCCGCGTAAGTTTTACCGCGTGACGCAGCTTGTCATTAAGATTAACCAGACTAAAGTCACCTATCTTGGTCAAAGCGGATTCTGACAACCATTTGAAAGGAGCGGCGCAATGCAGACTCAAGCACTTGAAAATACCATGTGGTCAGATGTAACCTCGCTTGGGGAAGGGCGCGGCAACGAAAAAAACGTGCGCGGCAGTCTTAACAAAGACGATTTTCTTAAATTACTGCTAACCGAACTCAAATATCAAGACCCGCTCAACCCGACCGACGACAAGCAGTTTATCGCCCAAATGGCACAGTTTTCGTCGCTGGAACAAATGCAAAACATCAGTAAAAGTATGAGTATGGCTCAAAGCTATAGCTTGCTGGGGAAATATGTAAAGGCAAGCAGGGATCGGAACGACGGCAGTGAGATGGAGGGCGTGGTGGACGCGGTGATCATGAAAAGCGGCGTACCATATATAAAAGTCGGCTCCGACGAGGCAATGTTGGACGCGGTGCGTGTCGTCACACAAGACGCGCCCGAATAGCCATTTATTGCGCGGGGCAAATGTAAAACGCTCGCGAGCATATCGTTTATTCTTTGCTAATTATTTCGGGTGTTTCGGCAATGATTATCCCCATTCCCACCCTCGGGACGAAAACCGGCACTGGTATTAAGGTTTAACGCTAACTTATGACATTTCTATAGAAATCCGCGCGGCGCTCTGCTATAATGGGATCGTGAAGAAAGGCGGTTGCTATGGATAAAAGAAGCATCTTACCAATAAAAAGCGACGTGATTTTCCGTTTATTTTTCGCAGACGAACGGAACGTGGAGTTTCTGACTGGTTTTCTAAAATCGGCGCTTGACTTACCAGAAGACGACTACGGAGATATGGAAATTTCCGATCCACATTTGCTGCCGGAACACCCCGGCGATAAGCTGGGGATAATAGACATAAAACTGAGAACCAGAAGCAAAAAAGTCGTCCACATTGAGATACAGCTTTCGGTCACGCCGGAGCTAAAAAACCGTATCGTGTTCTATGACGCGAAACTGGTTACAGAACAGATTGGAAAGGGCGACGACTACGCCGCCATAAAAAGAGTCATCAGCATAGTAGTCACCGACGAGAAACTGATTGATACCAGCCTGCGTTACCACCATCGCTTTACGCTGTACGATAAAGACGCGGGCGTGCAGTTTACCGACCTGTTGGAGGTACATACGCTGGAACTGTCCAAACTCCCGCGCGACGCTGACGGGACGCCACTGTATGACTGGGCGAGTTTTATCGCCGCAGAGACGGAGGAGGAGTTAGACTTGTTAGCTGAAAGGAATCCCACAATAAGCAAGGCTGTCGTGAAGCTAAAAGAACTGTCAGCCGATGAACGCGCCCGCGATTTGTACGAGCGCCGCGAGAAAGAGCGGCGGGATATCGCTATGTTTGTTCGTGCTGGAATAAAGCAATCGCAATTCGAAGTCGCGAAGAATATGCTGGCTGCTGGTGAGACGGTCGAAAAAATAACAATGTATACCGGCTTAACCCGCGAGGAAGTAGAGGGACTTACGCCTTAAGCCTTCTTGGTTTTCACAGCGTTTCAGGTAATAGCCAATCATGGTCATAAAGCCAAGATTGGCTATTTCTTATGCGCCCGGCATGAATGTATAATGAACCATTTTTTTTCAAATATTAATATGGTGAGAGGAGGTTATTAACTATGATGCGTTCTATGTTTTCCGGCGTGTCAGGATTGCGGGTTCATCAAACCAAAATGGATGTTATTGCCAATAATATAGCCAATGTTAACACCGTAGGTTATAAATCCAGCCGCGTTACGTTTGCCGAGGTATTTAGCCAGACCCTGGGCGGCGCGACGGGCCCTAATGACACGCTTAACCGGGGCGGCATAAACCCTTTGCAGATAGGGCTGGGCACGAACATCGCCACAATCGACAAGCTGATGACTACGGGCGCGGCGCAGCGAACCGACAATCCGTTGGATTTGATGATACAGGGTGACGGGTTTTTCGTTGTGGGCGACAGCAGCGGTCAATATTTTACCCGTTCGGGAAGCTTTGTGGAAGACAGCCGAGGCAATCTTTCACTTAATGGTATGAAACTTATGGGTTGGGACGCGGTAATGGATCAAACTACACGAGAATACGTGATAGATCGCAGCGCGGTCGAACCTATTCAGATAACTGGGAATAAGGAATATCTTGCCCCCGTCGCGACAGCTACCATAGAATTATCGGGCAATATAAACCCGCAGGACTCGCCTGTAGTACGCAGCCTATCGTTTTATGATTCTGTAGGCATGAAATATATGATGGACGTTCAGTTGGAATTTGTGGGCAGCACGGGAGCCTCCAGCCAGTGGACGGTCACATTCCCACCCATAGACGATCCCGCCAACCCAGGTACTCCCATTTATGTGATGTACCCCAATGGCGATCGCGCTACCCCCATAGTGATTAACCAGCCTCCCGAGAATGGCTTTACCATAGAATTTGATACCAATGGTTTAATATCGGTAGTTAACGGCGTGGCTATAGACCCCGCCAACCCCGCGACCGCAGAGACGACCGTTACCATTACAGAAACTCTCCCTCTTAGCCCCGCTGCGGTTATAGGCAACGGCTCCGGGGTATTGACCATGAATTTTTCACCGCTAAACCAGTTTGTAAACGAGAGCACAAACGCCTTGGCGGATAATTTGGATGGCAACCCACCGGGGCATTTGTCGGGCATCAGCGTAGGCGGCGACGGTAAAATAAGCGGACGCTACAGCAATGGTCTGGTGCGTTTGCTTGGGCAGGTACCCATAGCAAACTTTAAAAATCCCGCCGGGTTAGAAAAATATGGCGACAACCTTTTTATAGTGACGCAAAACTCCGGCGCCTTTGACGGCGTGGGTATTGATGGTACCTTGCAAGGCGGCGTATTGGAAATGAGCAATGTAGATCTGGGTTCGGAATTCACGGAAATGATAACCACACAGCGAGGATTTCAAGCCAATTCGCGCATAGTGTCTACCAGCGATCAAATGCTGCAAGAGCTTGTAAACCTTGGTAGATAAACTACAATTTAGGTGATAACCAATGATAGAAATTACAAAATTAAATGGCCAAAAGGTAACAATCAACAGCGAGCTGATAGAGAGTATGGAGGAAACCCCTGACACCACTATCACACTCACCAATGGCGACAAATTTATTGCCCGGGAGAGTATTGAAGAGCTTACGTCAAAGGCGCTCTCCTATAAACGCGAATTCTATGGATTTCATATGATTTACGATTCAGAGCGATTTGGGTGACTCGCCGTGTGATCTATGTTGTGGGCACGCTGTCGTTAATCTGCGTTTGTTTGTTGCTTGTCTCCGAAATCTTTGTGCCGCCGCTTCCTTACCCAAAATGCTCTATAGGTTACTTTAATTATGAGCGCGAACAGGAGTATGTGGTTGCTGATGAGCGACAAGCGACACAGATTATTAACGGGCAATATACGAATGGAGACTCGCGCAATGAAGAACTCGAAGCGTTGGCAGAGACGTTCACACTTGCGTCCACACATGGCATAGAGGTTATTAACGAGGGCGATCGGCTCCGATTGCGATTGTCTGCGGAAAATATGTTCAAGCGATCGCGAGCGGATATAGAAGACGAGCGCAAGCCCGCCTTGGATTATATCAGCGAAACACTTAAGGCAAAGGGGGCGCGTTATGTGCGCGTCGAAGGTTACGTTAATGATGAGCCGGTGTTTACTCCTCAATACCCCAACACATGGTATTTGAGTTCGGCGCGGGCGGTAAGCGTCGCCATATATTTGCAGGAGAAAACAGGTCTGCGCCACACCGATATAGCCGCAGAAGGCAAAGGCCCATTCTTTCCGATATACGAGGCGGGAAGCGTGAAGAACTCGTTGATAGAAATAATAATAACACCGTAGTTAGTCGGCGCTGCAAAGGAGTGCAATCTTGGACAAATCAAAACTGTTGAGCATCGTCATAATAGCCCTGCTGGTGGTACTGATTGGCGCGGTGGGAACGGCACTGTTTTTTGGCTACCGTTATTTAAAACCCTTGAGCGCCGGCGAACAAAACCTGACGCAAAATTCCGGCGCTGAAAGCGATGTGGCGCTTAAACTTGAAGAGATAGATAAAGTTCCGCTTTCTTCTGAAATAACAACTAACCTTATGACCGGAGACGATGGAGTTGAGCATTACGTTAAGGTTCAGCTCACTATTGGCGTAAATAACACCGACAAGAAGAAAAGTCCTGGAATTGTTGAATCCCTTGCCGCTAACGAGTCTGTTACGCGAGACATAGTGCTAAGCGTACTTCACAACCACACATACGAAGATTTACGTACTCCCAGTGGACAAGAGCTGCTTAAAGACAATATAAAAGCCCGTTTGAGAGAAGAATATGACACATATCTTATTTGTCAGGTATACATCAGCGACTTGGTTTTGAGCTGATGTTAATCAGCGACTTGGTTTTAAGCTGATTAATCTAAACGCGCGTTTTCACAAAAGGATTTTGCGACTGCGGCGCACCCATATCAAATTTGGAAAAGGCACGTTTTAAGTTAATAATATTTTACTTGCGGAAAAAGAGCGGGTGATGACACGTGGGCGATATATTATCTCAACATGAGATAGACGCGCTGCTTAACGCCATTAACCAGGATGACGGCAGCCTTGAAATTAACAAGAGAGAAGAATCGAAAAAAGTGGGCAGGAAGTACGATTTTAAAACGCCCGCAAAATTTAATAAAGAACAGTTGCGAACTTTGGAAATAATGTTCGACAACTATTCACGGCTTACCTCGTCGTTTCTTTCGGGATACCTGCGCCAAAATGTGCAAATGCAAGTGTCAGATGCCTCTCAACTGGCGTTTAAGGAATTTTCTAATTCGCTTTTTTACCCCGACATACTCGCCATCACTAATATGCGTCCGCTTAAAGGGTCGATTATTCTTGAAATGTCGCCGTCTATAGGATACTCTATTATCGATAGGGTGCTGGGCGGCCCCGGTACGGGGCTAAGGCAGATAAGGGATTTTTCTGATATAGAAAAGGCGTTGCTTGAGCGTGTGGCGGGCCATATGCTGGATTATCTTGCTGAACCCTGGGTTAACGTAGCCAAAATAACGCCAAAACTGGAAAAGTTAGAAACAAACCCACAATTCGCGCAATTCATCGCGCCGTCAGAAATTATCGCCTTGGTGACGATTAGTGTCAAAATAGGTTTGGCGGAGGGCTTTATCAACTTTTGTATGCCAAATATGACGCTAGACCCGGTTATGGATAAGCTGTATACTAAGTTTTGGTTTAATATGCCTGCAGACGATGAAGAAGGATCGTATCAAGAAAATTTGGAAGAACAATTGGAACGCGCGGTCGTGACTGTCGCGGCTAAAATAGGTACAACGTACATCACCGTAAATGACTTCATACATTTGCGAGCGGGGGACATAATACCTTTAGACTCTTACATTAATTCGGACATAAAGGTTATGGTCGGCGATTTGCATAAGTTTTATGCCAAGCCCGGTCTCAGCAGGGGGAAGAACGCAATACAGATAACATCCGTTTCGGGTAAAGAGGAGTTGATTGTATGAGCGATATGCTTTCTCAGGCTGAAATAGAAGCGTTGTTGGGCGAAGCGGGGGTTGGAGGCGCGACGCCAAATGCTGCGGCATCAGATGCAGCAACGCCATCTGGCGGCGTTACGCCTGGCAGTGAGGCGGATCACACTTCGGACGAAACAGACGCTTATGATAATTCAGGGCCAGTCACACTGCCAGAAGATTTTACCAGCGAGCAGAAAGACATTTTGGGAGAAATGGGCAACATTACCATAGGCACGGCGGCGACAACCCTTTACACGCTGCTTAATCAAAAGGTGCTTATAACCACTCCCACTGTCAAAATAATGACGTGGGCGGATGTTTCCCGGTTTTACGACAAGCCGTGTGTCGGTGTGAGGGTAGATTACAAGGCGGGTCTCGTAGGCTCCAACATAATGTTACTTAAAGAGCGCGATGTGCGCATCATATCTAACCTGATGATGGGCGGTGACGGTGACGTACCTGAAAATGGCGAGCTCACGGAGCTAGATCTTAGCGCCATAAGCGAAGCCATGAACCAGATGATAGGCTCAAGCTCCACATCTCTATCATCTATGGTGGGGTACCTAATAGATATAGATGCGCCGCAGGCGTTCGTTTTGGATTTTGCGGATGATGAATTCTTTGACGTAACAGGACAGCGTATGGACGAACCTATTGTATGCGTGTCGTTTCAAATGGAAATAGGCACGTTGATAAAAAGTGGGCTTGTACAAGCGTTGCCTTATGACTTCGCCCTTGAAGTCATCGAAACCATGGGTCAGCATAAAGAAACTCTGACGAATGAAGTAATCAACATCGCTTCCCAACCCCAGGCGGGCGATTCGCCCCCCGAGCCGCCGGCAGACAAGCGTCAAGATCAACAAACTGTTTCTCCCCAGGCGAATTATCAACCAACGTACAATACCGCGCCAGTTCAGCAAAATGTTAACGTGCAGCCCGCTCAGTTCCAAAACTTTGACGTAGGCTCGCTAATGCAGCAAAAGGAAAATATCGACATAATAATGGACGTTCCGCTTGAAGTGAGTGTCGAACTGGGTCGCACAAAGAAAAGTATTAAAGAAATACTGGAGTTTTCGCCCGGGAGTGTGATAGAATTGGATAAACTGGCTGGTGAACCCATAGACATTTTGGTTAACGGAAAGTTTGTGGCAAAAGGCGAGGTAGTCGTTATAGACGAGAACTTCGGCATACGTGTAACTGACATAATAAGCGTGGATAAAAGGATATAAAAGGGCAATATTAAATACAGCGTAGGTGTAAGATTAAAAAGAGGTGGGTTTAGTGTCTGACAAATCAATATTGCTGGTGGATGACGCCGCGTTCATGCGTATGATGCTGAAAGACATATTGACCAAAAACGGCTACAACGTGGTCGGTGAGGCCGACAACGGCGCCAAGGCCATTGAAAAATTTAAAGAGCTTAAGCCCAACTTGGTTATTATGGATATCACCATGCCGGAAATGGATGGGATAAAGGCGACAAAAGGTATCAAGTCAGTAGACAGCAACGCGCTTGTTATCATGTGTTCCGCCATGGGACAGCAGGCGATGGTTATAGAATCCATTCAGGCAGGCGCGCGGGATTTTATCGTAAAGCCCTTTCAACCCGACAGAGTGTTGGAAGCGGTACAGAAAGTTATAGGGTAATGGGTAGTGAGGGGGGCTGGTCTATTATAGGCCAGTCTTTTTATATGCTTTTGCCACTGGGGTTTACGGCCCTCATACTGCTTGCCGCCGCGCGATTTTTGAGACACAAAAAGCCGGGGCCTTGCGGCTCGCTAAAGATAATAAGCGCTTGCCATGTCGCGCAGCAAGCGTCCATTATGGTAGTACAGGTAGGTAACAAACTACTGCTGCTTGGCGTCACGCGCGACAGAATAAACATGCTGGCCGACGTGAGCGATCAGGAAGAGCAGTTGACAGAACAGCAAAGACCGTCTGGCGCGCGCCTGTTTGCCAGCGTGTTAGACAAGATCACGCGCAAGGAGGATGAACATGGCTCTTGACAGCGAAAGCGTCGCATCTACCCTGCAAGTGTTTATTATGCTTACGCTGATAGGGCTTGCGCCGTATCTGCTCGTAATGTTTACCAGTTTCACAAGAATTATCATATCGCTAAGCTTTTTGCGCTCGGCGATGGGCACGCAGCAGATGCCGCCCAACCAGATTTTAATAGGCGTTTCGTTGTTCTTAACTATATTCATTATGGGCCCCATATTTAACGAGATAAACGACCAAGCGATAAAACCGTTCACCACTGGGCAGATAAGCGCGGAGGCCGCGATTGGCAACGGCATGAAACCGTTGCGCGCGTTTATGTTAAATCAGGTGGAAGAGAAGGATGTGGCCCTGTTTGTAGAATTAAGCGGCGAGATGCCGGAAGTGGCGGAAGACATACCAAATCGTGTGCTGATACCCGCGTTTTTGTTGGGTGAGCTGACAAAAGGATTTAAAATAGGGGTTTTCATTTATTTGCCCTTTATTGTGATAGACATGGTGGTAGCGTCGGTGTTAATGGCAATGGGCATGATGATGCTGCCACCGGTAATGATCTCCATGCCATTTAAGATAATGTTGTTTGTTATGTGCGGCGGTTGGAGTTTTTTATTGGAGTCACTTGTACGAACATTCAAATTTTAGCCCGTCATAAATTACGCATGGGCACGCTTTCGTAGGGGCGCGCATTGCGCGCCCGCGAGGTAGCCGGGCGACTGTCGAGAACCTACACCAATGTTGAATAACCGGGCGATGGCCGAGAAGACGCGCGGGCGCGCATTGCGCGCCCCTACGAAATCAAAAGCCTTTTGTGAAAGCTCATGTTTAGAATTAGACACGCATTTGCCAAGGGGGCGCAGATATGACGCAAGAGACTATTTTGGACCTTATACGGGATGGACTTATGGCAATTTTGCTCGCCTCGGCGCCGCCGTTGCTAATGGGTTTGGTAGTTGGCGTTATTATTAGTGTGTTTCAAGCCGTCACATCTATACAGGAACCGACGCTCGCCTTTATACCGAAAATCGTCGCCGTACTGCTTTCTCTGCTTCTTTTCGGGCCGTTTATTATAACGACGCTTAGAGATTATTTTATAAATCTATATAACGCCATTCCCTACCTGATTACCCCGCGATGATACCTGAATTGCTTCAAGCGACAGCATTTTATGGCAAGCTCGACGTGGTTTGTGTCGTTATGGCGAGGATGATGGCGTTCTTGATCATCTTGCCGGTCATGTCGGGTACCAGTATAAGCGTTTGGGGAAAGATAGCCCTTGCGCTGTTCACGTCTATGCTTGTCGTGTCGTCCGGGCGGGTAACGGAGGTGTTTTATCTAAACGCGCCGCTGGGGTTTGTCATTCTGGTGATTAAAGAGTTCTTGGTGGGCATAATAATGGGCTTTATGGTTTATGTGTCGTTCGCTGTGGTGTACTTTGCCGGTCAACTGCTAGACTTTCAAATCGGCTTTAGCATGGTAAGCGTATTTGATCCGCTAACTCAGGTGCAGGTACCCATAATTGGCAATCTGCTGTTTTTTCTCATGTGTGTGCTGCTGGTACAAAGCGGCGGGCTTAACATTTTTTTGGGCGCTTTATTTTTTAGTTACGAGGTATTACCGCCGGGGATTGCCGTTATTACCGGCAACGCCGCGTTGCTGGGCGACATGCTGCAACTTATGTCGCGTTTTATGAATCTGGCGCTATGCACCGCGTTTCCTGTTATGAGCGCCATATTGGTTATCGACGCCGCCATGGGCTTACTTGTAAAAGCGGTGCCGCAGATGAATGTCTTTGTCGTGGGCATGCCCATTAAGGTTATGGTGGGCATCGCTCTGTTGTTCTTTGTTACACCTGTGTTTGCCGACATGTATTCTGTCATTTTTGAGCAAGGCTACACGGCCATGCTGAGTGTGACGCGAGGGATGATAGGCTATGATTAACCAACCCGCGCGGCATAATGTGGAGCAGTCTATGTATTTTCTCATCGATCTATCGTTTTTTAGCGGAGACAAAACAGAGAAAGCTACGCCGCGAAAACGAGAAAAAGCCCGTGAAGAGGGCCAGGTAGCAAAAAGCCAAGAAGTCGGCACAGCGTTTATGTTCCTTGGCGTATTTACCGCGCTGCGCGTGTTTGGGGGGTGGATGTTTGGCAAGATCCAAAACTTATTCGGATTTGGCGTCAAAATTGTGCAAGATATAGACGTCGTGTTCGATCTCAATTATGTGTGCGGGTACATCAACTATCTTTTTATGCAGACGTTGATTATTGCTATGCCGGTATTCGCCGTCGCCGCGATTGTCGGGGTCCTTAGCAACCTTGTGCAGGTGGGATGGAAAATAACGCCCAAAGCCCTAAGTCCCAAGTTTAACCGCGTTAACCCTTTATCTGGATTTAAACGGATCTTTTCCGCCCAATCATTGGTTACTCTGCTTAAGTCGCTGGCAAAGTTTTTTGTAATAGCTCTTGTTATATACAATACGGTTAAGGACGAGCTGAACAAATTGCCTCATTTGGCATATATGGAATTGGGAGAGGCTTTGCTTCATGTATCCGATTTGATCGTTTCGATGGGGGTTAGCGTCGGAGGGTGGTTTTTGGCTGTCGCCGCTGCGGATTTTGTTTACACCCGCCTAAAACACACAAAAGATCTAAAGATGACCAAGCAAGAGGTAAAAGAAGAATCTAAGCAAACGGAAGGCAATCCGCAGATAAAGGGACGCTTGCGATCAAAAATGCGCGAGGTGTCCATGCGGCGAATGATGCAGGGCGTGCCCGGCGCCGACGTAGTGATCACAAACCCCACTCATTATGCCGTGGCGTTAAAGTATGAGCGCAATGAGAATAAGGCCCCCGTGTGCCAGGCCAAAGGCGCGGATTTTGTGGCCCGCCGTATAAAAGAAAAGGCAATGGAAAGCGGAGTAGAGATTGTCGAAAACAAAGAAGTGGCGCGCGCGCTTTACGATAGCGTTGAGGTGGGTCAAGAAATACCACCCGATCTATACCAGGCCGTAGCCGAGATATTGGCCTATGTATATAGGCCCAAAAAATTGGCGTAGCAAACCCTTGGTTAACACACGATATTATTTTTTTCGCGCAAACACCATATCAAGCTCTGTTTTTCCATACAATATCCGCTTATATAGACACAATTTCGCATATAACTGCTAAAAGTTTACAGAAAACAATATGTTGTGATATAATACTTGAGACTGGAGATAAGCATGAACATCAAAGAACTTTCGTTAGGCGCAGTCATAGTTTGCATAATTGTTTTCATTATCATCCCGCTGCCAACGCCACTGCTAGACTTTCTCCTTATGCTCAATATTTCCATTGGGTTGCTGATATTGCTTAACACGCTGTATAGCAGCGAACCGTTGGATATGTCCCTGTTTCCGACAATTTTATTAATTACGACCCTGTTTCGCCTTGTATTAAATATCTCTACGACTCGACTTATACTTATTAACGGTTACGCAGGCGAGGTTGTCAATACCTTTGGCGCGTTTGTGGCGGGGGGCAACATGATCGTTGGCGTTATTATATTTATTATCATTGTAATTGTAAACTTTATGGTTATTACAAAGGGTTCGGAACGTGTTGCCGAGGTAACCGCGCGATTTACGTTAGACGCCATGCCAGGTAAGCAAATGGCTATAGACGCGGACCTTAACGCGGGTATCATTGAGGAAAAGGAGGCGAGAGTCCGACGAAAAAAGATTCAGGACGAGTCTAATTTTTATGGCGCAATGGACGGCGCCAGCAAATTTGTTAAGGGCGATGCCATAGCCGGTATTCTCATCACTTTTATCAATATAGCCGCTGGGCTTGCGCTTGGCGTTACGGGGCTGGCGACGGGTACGCCGCTGCCGCTTGAGGAGGCGGCAAGGGTGTATACCATTATGACCATAGGCGACGGGTTGGTAAGTCAAATACCCGCGCTATTGATATCGACCGCGACCGGAATTTTGGTTACAAAGGCGACCAGTGACAGCGAAATATCATCCACATTGGGCAGACAACTATTGCGACAACCCATACCGCTTGTTATCGGTGGAGCCGTTATCGCCTTTATGGGAGTCATAACCCCATTACCGTGGTATATCTTTGTGCCGTTCGGTTTGCTGATGGTGTTTATCGGATATAATGCGCACAGGAAGGTTGCGATTCAAGGCGTTGAGGAGTCGCTTAGCCCGGAAGAGGCGGAAGCCGAAACTGTTCGCCGGCCAGAGAATGTGTTGGGCTTGCTAAATGTAGAACCCGTGTTGCTGCTTTTTGGCTACGGGCTTGTGCCGATGGTAGACAGTAGCCAGGGGGGAGATCTATTGGATCGCGTGGTGATGATACGCAGACAAATCGCGCTGGAACTCGGCGCGGTGGTACCGCAAATACGTATGCGCGACGATATTAAGCTACCCCCCAACGCGTACAGGATATTGATAAAAGGCGTGGAGGTTGCCGGAGGCGATATCATGTTTGATCATTACATGGCCATGAACCCCGGCGCGGTAGAAGACGAGATAGAAGGCATACCGACTACCGAGCCATACCTTGGCTTGCCCGCGCTGTGGATATCCGAACAAAACAGAGAGAGGGCAGAAGCGCTGGGCTATACAGTGGTCGATCCGCCCGCTATTATAGCGACGCACCTGACAGAGGTAATACGCGGGCACCTGCATGAGTTGCTAAGCCGTCAAGATGTGCAAATGCTAATAGACAACGTGAAAGAGCGGCAACCCATTTTGGCGGAAGAGATATCCAAGCTGATGACAGTTGGTGAAGTGCAAAAGGTGTTAAGCAATCTGCTGCGCGAGGGAGTATCTATTCGCGATATGGCGACTATATTGGAAACCTTGGCGGACTTCGCTCCAGGCGTAAAGGATACCGACAGTTTAACGGAATACGCGCGGCAAGCTCTTAGACGATCGATAACAAGGTCTTTTTTGTCTGAGACAGTTAATGCCGTGCTTACCCTTGACCCCGATCTGGAGCAGCGCATATTGAATGGGGTACGGCAAACGGAGCAAGGCCCCTATCTGGCGCTGGAGCCTTCGCTTACACAGCAGATATTTGATAATTTGACCGCGCAAATGCAAAAATTGGCCGGTCTGGGCAATCAACCAATCATACTGACATCCCCTGCCGCGAGACTTTACTTTAAGCGGCTGGCGGAGCAAATCACACCCGACCTGGTCGTATTAAGTTACAATGAGGTAGATCCCTCGGCCGAAATACAATCCATAGGAATGGTGAGCGTCGCATGAAGATAAAAAAATTTGAGGCACGTACCGAGGAAGAAGCGATAGGTAAAGTTAAGGCAGAACTAGGGCTTGGCGCTCTTATATTAAGCGTGCGCAAAACAAAACGCAAAGGTATATTTTCGTTTTTGTTTAAGCCCATAGTGGAAATTACGGCGGCTTACGATGACCTGCCAAAAGCCGTGAGGCAAGAGGGCCTGGCGGAACAGGCGATAAATGAAGCCGCGAGCGCGCGTCAATCTACGGGCGCGAATCAATTCGCGTTAGCTTCGCAAAACACTCAAGCGTCCATCGCGAAGGTTCCCTCACTCAATAAACAGCAAGCGAACACAGGTGAACAGCAACGTAAAATAACAGATTTGGAAAACAAGCTTACGTCTCAAGGCGAACTTCTTGATAAACTGATGCGTCAGCTCTCTTTAGCGGAGCAGTTGCGAGTAAAGCAGCGCAAGTATGATAATCGCATGATACAAGTGTTTTACGACACTCTTGTAGAACAAGGGGTTACGCCGGAGATTACAGAACGCGTTTTGGAGGACGCAAACGCCCTTGAAGACGATTCTCGCGTGGACATTAACTTAATATCCAAAATAGTTTATAACAAAATAATAAGCATCCTTGGCCCAGCGGAGCCGATAGAAACAGTCAAAACCAGGCGCGTGCGCTTTGTTGTTCTGATGGGTCCTACGGGGGTAGGGAAGACGACTACAATCGCGAAAATATCATCCATACTCATGCTGTACCACAACCTTAAAGTAGGGCTTATAACAGCTGATACGTACAGGATAGCGGCGATAGAGCAGTTGAAAACCTACGCGGAAATATTGGGGTTAGATGTGGGGGTCATCTACGGCAGCCAGGACCTGGAAAATCACTTGGACCCCATCGTGGATATGAATAACGATGTGGTACTGATAGACACCGCCGGGCGTTCACACAAAAACAAGGAGAATTTGAAAGACTTGGTAGACCTGCTTAATATGATACCCGACGCCACGAAATACCTGGTTTTGTCCATGACGACGAAATATGAAGATATGCTTAACATTGTAAATACGTATTCTGCCATGACAGATTTTAAGCTGGTGTTTACCAAGCTGGACGAAACGTCGCTCTTGGGGGCTATATTAAACATATGTTGGTTAACCGGCAAGCGCATAGCCTATGTGACTAATGGCCAAAACGTGCCTGATGACATAGAGGTGGCGCACCCGGAAATCATTACAAAAGCTTTATTGGGTATAGGGGGCTGATATTATGGATCAGGCAAACAGATTGAGAGATATCGTTAAGCAAAGAGAGCTTGCGGCGAGGAAAGAGGGAAACTCTGCCGGCAGACCCGCTACGTCTCGGGTTATAACCGTCACCAGTGGCAAGGGAGGCGTGGGTAAGTCCAATTTTACACTTAACCTTGCCATACAAATGCGCAAACTTGATCAGCGGGTCATATTGGTAGACGCGGATCTGGGGCTTTCTAACATAGAGGTTTTAGCGGGCATAATACCTCGCTATAGTTTTGCCGATGTGTTAAGCGGAAGGATGCGTATAGAAGAGGCATTAACAGAGGGGCCGCTGGGGCTGAAGTTTTTGTCTGGCGGAGCTGGACTCACCAACCTCGCGCAGCTGGGTGAAAAGCAAATAAACACAGTAGTGACGGCCTTCGGAGCGCTGGACGAACTTTCGGATATAATACTTATTGACACAGGCGCGGGTATTTCGCGCAGTGTGTTAAATTTCATTTTGGCTTCTACAGAGACAATTTTGGTGGCCACGCCCGAGCCGACTTCCGTAGCGGACGCCTATGCCATGATAAAGTCGCTGCGCCGCGAGGCCAATGCTTCGCACGCCATTAAAATTGTCACCAATATGGCGGCGACCATCACTGAGGGGCAAGACATATATGAAAAGCTAAGCAAAGTATCCGAGCAATTTTTGGGCGTTAAGCTAGAGCAGTTGGGCACGCTCCCGCAAGATAGCATTGTGCCCCGCGCTGTGAAGCGGCAGGAGCCGTTTATGCTCAGTTACCCCAACTCCGAATGCGCGAAAGCAATAGAAAAAATAGCCTATAAGCTGCTGAACATTGAACCGGCGAAGGCAGCCAGTCTTAGTGGTATCGCGTCGTTTATTAAAAGGCTTGCGAAGGGTTTTTAACAAAAGATATCAATATAGAGCGCGGTTTTTGGGTATCCTATCTAATGATCAAGAGGCACTTATATAATTCAAATGGTTCCCCATGGGTGCCATTATCTGCGGTGGCGTTTATGGAAATAAAAGGGTGAATGGAATGATAGATTGGAGCAATCTGAACGTTAATCATTTAGACACGCTTAAAGAAATAGCCAATATAGGGGCGGGCAACGCGGTTACCTCGTTGTCTAAATTGATAGGCAAGCCCATAAAAATGCGTGTGCCTACGGCTGAAATGGTAGAGTTTAGTAGGATAGCCGATTTTTTAGGCGGCCCGGAGCAAATTGTCGTGGGCATTCTCGTGCAGATAACGGGAGATATTAACGGCATGATGATGTTTATCGTTAGGCGAGAACACGCAAGCGTGCTTATTTCGGCGCTATTGCAGCACTTTTGTGATGGTATGACCGGCGACGAGCGCGACACAATGGAAATGTCAGCCATGGAAGAAATTGGCAATATTCTATCCAGTTCGTACCTCGGGTCGCTTTCTAGCATTATCAATAAAAAAGCTGTGCCGTCTATTCCCTTTTTGTCCATAGATATGGCTAACGCCATTTTGTCTGTACCGGCAATCGAATTTGGACGCGTGGCGAATCATGCCCTGCTTATAGAGTCTGTGTTCGAGACACAGGACAATGACGATGTTTCAGGTTACTTTTTGCTCATACCCGACTCGCAATCTTTGGCGATTATATTGGAATCGTTGGGAGCCAAGTAGCCATGGATAACATGATAATCGTCGGCATGGCTGACCTTAACACGGCAAAAAGCCCCTTCGCGCTCACTACATTGGGGCTGGGGTCGTGCGTGGGCGTCGCTTTATACGATGCCGAGGTTAAAGTCGCAGGGCTGGCGCATATTATGCTGCCTGATTCTACCACGTTTTCCAACAACGGCAACGCGGCCAAGTTTGCTGACACGGCTACGATCCGATTGCTGCTTCAAATGCAGCGGTTAGGCGCAAAAAAAACTAATATAAAAGCCAAGATAGCCGGAGGAGCGCAGATGTTCGCGTTTAATTCCAATAACGACAGCATGCGCATAGGCGAAAAAAACGTGGAAGCGGTTTTGAAATATCTTGCTAAGCACAATATACCCGTTGTGGCAAATGACACGGGAAAAAATTATGGGCGAACCGTTACGTTGTATGCGGAAGACGGGCGATTTGTGATAAAGACAATAGGGCATGGGAGCAAAACGCTATGAATAATTCGAACACGTCGAATAATTCGAACATGTCGAATAATTCGAGCGCATCGAATAATTCCGCAGGCAATGGTTTTTTAAAGGGCGGCAAGTTGAAAATAATTATGGCGCTTATTGGCGCGACCACCGTTATCGCTGCGGGCCTTGGCACAGACAACCCTCCTGAGAGGCTGGCGCTGGAAATATTGGCGGCTACAGCGGTATTTTATGTCTTGGGTTTTGCTATAGAAAAATTCTTAACGCGACAGGTATTTAATGACGATAATAAAACTAACGAGGCGAATGTAGACGCGAATAAGACGGTTGACGCCTTGGCGGATACCGATCCGACAACGCTGACCGATTCCGAGTGAGATGGGAGAGATCCGCATTGGAAGATTTGCCAGCCGTTTGGCAGAGATATGCCGAAACCAAAGACGCCGCCTTACGCAACAGGTTGATCGCCTCATACGCCCCATTGGTAAAGCTGGTTGCGGGCAGATTGGCTGTGAACATTGGCCATCGTGTGGAGTTTGACGATCTTGTGAGTTATGGTATATTCGGCTTGATAGACGCCATAGATAGATTTGACCCCGTCAAAAATATCAAGTTTGAAACATACGCCTCCATACGCATACGTGGCTCAATTATCGATAACATTCGCAAGCTGGATTGGGTGCCACGCTCATTAAGGACAAAAAGCAAGCAATTGGAGCAGGTTTTTAGCGAGCTTAGCGGTACGCTGGGGCGCGAACCAACAGAGGATGAGATAAGCGATAAGTTAAATATTTCCATAGAAGAAACGCGTGAACTACTCTCCAAAGCGTCTGTTGTATCGCTCATATCGCTGGACGATTATCTGGAGCAAAATAATAGCGACTCTACCTCCGCGTTGACCGACGAGAGCGACAACCCCGAAAAGAACATAGAGGCGGCGGAAGTCAAACGCATGCTTGCGGACGCTATAGACGCTTTGCCAGAGCGCGAGAAGAAGGTTGTTACCCTGTATTACTTTGAAGAACTGACACTGAAAGAAATCAGCGCGGTGCTGGGAGTTTCGGAGTCGCGCATAAGCCAGATACACACCAAAGCGGTTATGTTGCTGCAAGCCAGGCTGGGCAGATACAAAAGCCTGATGTTTGCGTGAAAATTTCGCCCGTTTATTGGCGGCATACGTTAATTCGCGCACCTTATGACATTAGAATATTAACGGGAGATGTCGATTGTGGAGGTGACTGCGCAAATAAAGTCGTTGATAATCGAAACAACTAATGATAAAATGGAAGCATGGATAACTATTAACGGCTTTGGCGTAACTGAAGACGAGATTAGGCGAGAGCTAAAAGCCCAAGGCGTTGTTTATGGTATTAACGACTTAAGCTCTTGTGACAAACCCGGTAGATACCTGGTCGCAAAGGGTACATACCCGACGCCTTCGTCGGGTGGTGAGCTGATATATCATTTCGACACAGAATCGATTGTTCCAAAGCCTACTATTAACGGAAATGGTACGGTAAACTTTCATAACCTTGGGTCTGTGCTTCAATGCAAGGCGGGTGACGTGCTGGTAACACGCGCATCGCCCAAACAAGCGCAAGACGGTATGGACGTTTTTGGCAATGTAGTCGCGACTGGTCCAGTAAAGCCGATCATTGACTTGCCCGCTGGAGAAAATACACGCATAGCGGAAGACGGCAGTACACTTATCGCCACGGCTGACGGAAGAATAAAGGTAGGCAAAAAAATTTCCATAGTTTCCAAAATCGTGATAGATGGAGATGTAAACAACGCCACAGGCGATGTGATATTTTGCGGCGAGGTAGAAATAAAAGGCGGTGTGCGCGCGGGTTTTACCGTAAAGGCTGGCAAGAACGCGCGTGTAAATGGAGTTGTAGAGGGCGCGACAATTGAAAGCGGCGGCGATATTGTTATTAAAGGCGGGGTATGCGGCGGAGGCGAGGCAAAGATCATCGCCGCTGGAGCGATAACCGCGAAGTTTTTAGAAAGTTGCAAGGTAATTGCGCAAACAGATATTAACGCAGATTCTATATTGCATAGCGCAGTTAAGTGTGGCGGGGTTTTGACCCTTGCCGGGCGCAAAGCGGCGTTGGTGGGTGGCAAGACGATCGTGCGGGATAAAATTGTGGCTGAAACAATCGGCTCGCTCATGAGCACTCCCACAGAGGTTAACGTCGGTAATGATCCACAAATGATTGTGGAGCTTGAGGAAATGACAGAGCGATACAACAGTACAAAGACTGATTACGACAAGGTAGTTTTGGCCATAGACACCATGAGCGCCAGGGGTGAAAAATATGGGCTGACCGACGCTAATAAACAGATTTTGGTGAGGTTATTGAAAACCAAAATAACCCTGGCAAGCGAATTGACCTTGTTACATGAACATATCAATAGGCTTAGGCCATTAGTGAACACCCGGCACGGAATAATACAAGTGGGCAAAAAAATATACTATGGCGTTAAGGTTATGATCGGCAGCGCTGTGATGCTTATAAAGGACGACTTGACCAACTGTAGGCTAACCAATGTGGATGGGCAAATAAAGGTTGAGACATACAGTGACTAGTGGCGCTTAAGAAAGCCAGCCAAAAAATGGGAGGCATTAAAATGTCGTTAAGACCGATAGATATAGCGGCGCCTATTTCGCGTAGCATGGATGTAATAGCGGCAAGCAATAACCTGGCGCAGCGCCCTGAGATTTTGCAGCGGCAGTTTGCTGACCACATCCAACGTGAGGTATCGCATAATCAGCAATACGTGCGCCACTCCAATCAATTGGAGGACGCTGAATTGACTGACCGCGATAAAAGCCGTGACAAGCGAAACAAAAAAGATAAGGATAAAAAAAAGGCGGCGATAGCGGCCACGATGAGCGGAGCGCTGCTCGACATAAGTGTATAGGGGGCGAACGTGGGTTTTTACGACATACTCTTCGCCGCTACGATCTCAGGTATAATACTGGTGATTGTTTCGCTGGTGATGATTATACGAACGGGCAGAAAGATAAAACAAGCTAAAAGGGACGACGAATTTGCTGTTAGGGCGATTAACGCTTCTATCGCTGAAGTGGATGGCGCGATAGAAGAGCTTAACAAGACCGCGCGCGCGATCTTTGATGAATTGGAAGAGAAGCACCAGGAACTGTTGTTTTTATACAGCATGGCCGATAAGAAAAAGGCCGTTGGCGCCGCCAATGGCACAGAGGGGAGATCTGTGCTGGTCTCCTCATCTGCTTCGCAAACCAAAATAAGCAGGAAAGAAGCTAAAAACCCAAAACTGGGCAAGATACGCAACCTTTACGACCAAGGCATGAGCGAAGACGAAATCGCCAAAACGCTGGGGATAGGCGTCGGCGAGGTTAAGCTCATTCTGAGCCTGGGGAAAGGGCGCTAAGTCTATGAATATGAGATTTTTTGTATTTGGGCTGGGAGTCGGCGCGATTGTTTTATCCGCGCTTTTATTAGGCGTTTACAGGATGGAAGAAAAAGGCACGGCTCCCAATAACGCCCCAGTAGTTGCCGACGCGGACATAATTCAAAAAGCGAGCGAACTAGGGATGGTGTTTGAGGCCGATTTGACGCCTGTGAATGAAGAGGAGATTATTAAAAGGGCGAGGGAGTTGGGAATGATTTACCCCAACGAGATAGAGCCGGAAGACGCGCCGCCTGCGGAATCGTCAACGCAGACTGCCGCCCCTACCTTTACTCCCGTTCCAACACCAACTGTTACCCCCACCTTCACACCTGCCCCAACGCCAACCGCTGCCCCTACTTTTACGCCTGTTCCAACGCCGGCGCAAGAGGTGACTTCGAGCGACGGTGGGGATTATGTGCATGTGTCTATCCCATCTGGCGGGACATCGCGATCCATATGCCAAATGCTGGAGGCTGCCGGCTTGGCGGACAACGCGGCATATTTTGAGAATTATCTGATAGAACTGGGATATGCCGAGCGTTTGCAAACTGGTGAGTATGATATACCGAAGGATATAAGCGCAAGGGAACTAGCCGATATGTTAATCGGCAGATAAGTTTTCACAAAAGGATTTTGCCTTCGTAGGGGCGCGCACTGCGCGCCCCTACGAAATCATACCCTCACCGCCGTAGAGTTGTTTAGTCTCTCCCAAAAACGTCTCGTGTGTACAACTTTTCTTTCACATCTTCCAATTCTTCGCCGCAACGGTTGCAAACAATCACATCGCTTACGCTCTTAAACTCATCCAGATCCTTTATCACTTTCGCGTTAAAGATCATGCTATCCTCGACGACCGGCTCATAAACTACCACATTTATACCCTTTGCAATCAATCGCCGTATTACCCCTATAATGGCGGACTGCCTGTAGTTATCGGACCCGGATTTCATAACCAGGCGATGCACGCCGACTGTCGCGGGATTTTTTGCCATGATCCGAGCCGCTATGTAGTCTTTGCGCGTGTCGTTGGCCGCGACTATAGCCCCGATAATATCGTTGGGCACGCCATGATAGTTGGCGAGCATTTGCTTGGTGTCTTTCGGCAAACAATAGCCGCCATATCCAAACGACGGGTTGTTATAAAAATTTCCTATGCGCGGGTCAAGGCACACGCCCTGTATAATGCCAAGCGTATCCAGCCCGGATATATCGGCAAATGTATCCAGCTCATTAAAAAAGGCTACGCGCATGGCGAGATATGTATTGGCAAACAACTTGACGGCCTCAGCCTCTGTAGGGTTCATCACCAGTATTTGGGCGGATTGAGTGGCGGAACACTCAAGCAGCGCGTTTGCGAAAGTTTTGGCCTGCGGCTTAAGCTCGTCATACGCCCCAACGATGATTCGGGAGGGATACAGATTGTCAAACAATGCTTTGCCCTCACGCAAAAATTCCGGCGAAAATATAACATTGGCGTACCCGAGTTTTTGGCGCAAACTGGAGGTGTATCCCACAGGCACGGTGGATTTTATAACGCATACTGCGCCGGGGTTAATATTGGAAATTTGGTTTAAGACGGCCTCGACGCTTGATGTGTCAAAATGCCCATTGCTTATGTCATAGTCTGTAGGCGTGGCAATTATTATGTATTCAGCGTTGACGAACGCCTCTTGAGGGTCACAAGTTGCATAGAGGTCAAGCGGCTTGCTGGCTAAAAATTCTTCGGCTTCTTTGTCCACTATGGGCGCTTTGCGTTCGTTTATTAAATCTACGCGGCGCTGTGAAATATCATACGTGATGATATGGTGCCTTTGTGATAACAATACTGCGTTAGACAGGCCGACATAGCCGATACCGGCAACTGAAATGTTCATGTTCACGTCCTTTCTCTGGCGCTTTCCTTGGCCGTTCATGAGTACGATAGCGAGCGGTGGGCTTAAATGTTTCTCATTGTTTAGCGGGGCGTATCCGACGTTTCACAGACAAGGGAAGCGGTGTCCGTAGGGGCGGACACCTCGGTTGCACCAACCTTTAGCAGCAGGCTAATAGGATAAGTAAGAGCGTCACCTGCAATCATAATCAGGCGCTGCGCAACTGCGGCCAGCAAAATAACATCTTCGGGAAGAACGGATGACAGCAGAGCGACCATTACGGCCTCGCGCACACCTATACCAGCCGGCGCGCCAGGGGTTATAAGCCCTATGAAGTATGACGCTATCGTGCCAGCCATCACTAAGCACGCGTTTTCAAAGCTCAACACGGTAAATTGGCTAACGAGTACGACAAAAACAATGCCGATAACAGCAGTTCCCATTGAGCCTATGAGGACTGTACCTGCCAAGGTTAGCCAAAACTTTACGCGCCTGGCAAGCGTTAATAACTCTGACACATACTTGTTACGCCTAAACACCCAGCCGAGCGCCAGCATACTCCCGATCACTACTGCGGCAATAATCGCGGCGTATACAAATACATACCGCCCGAATGTGTTTATCAGCAGTCCTGTCAGCATACTTGACGAAAAGATCAAACACAACATTATTTCTGAAACAACCTGGCTTCCAATTTCGATTAATGTAGCCAAGGCGATGTGTCTCTGGCCAAGCCCCAACTGGGAGCCAAACAACTGTCGTCCGGCATAGTGACCCACGTTGCCCGGAAGATATTTCATAAGGTTTGTTTTGGCGTATACCTCAAACACGTCGCCATTATAAATTTTTCGCTCCGAAAATAGTGCCAGTGAACGTTTCCAGCAGTACGAGCCAATAAATATAATAATAACCGTTAAGAATGGCATCGTGATTAGCAGAGATATCATTGGCACGGTAAGTAGACGTGAAAAGTCCACCTTCATTGCCACGAACCGTCGCGCGATAAACACCAGTGATAGCCCAATCAGCGCGACACCCAAAATGTTTAATATTTTTTTAATGCTCGTTGTTTTCATTTTACTCCTTATGCAGATAACCCTCCTTCACATTGTACACTGGTATAATCATGCAAAATCGGAGAGATTGATCCGATAAGATGCTTGAGGTGCGCCAGTGCCCGGATTCTGAGCTTGTCTCTTCTCGCAGAGCAACATTGTCCACATCCGGGGGGGGGGGGTCACATTTCTAATGTCACATTGACTGGAAACAAATGCTTTAAAGCCCTTTGCGCTCCAATGGTTAACGTGCCCTGGGGTATTGCCAAAGCTGGTTATATACTTTAGTCGTAGCATGTTGAGTACACGCCACAATGGTTCATTTGGAACAGATAGCAGTATGTATTTTTTGGAAATCCGCACCAACTCACTCAAAGCATCCGCCGGTCGCTCCAGGTGTTCCAACACCTCGCTGGCTATCACCAAATCATACGCGTTATCGGGCGAATTGATGTTATAAATGCTTTCGACAGCAAAGGCGGCTGTCGGCACTCGCTCCCGCGCCATGGCGACGACTTTGCCAGATATATCCGAGCCGGATACTTTGGCATGGGGGCAGGAGTTTGTCACAAACTGCGCTATGTACCCTTCGCCACAGCCCGCTTCATACACTGTGCTAAATTCTATGCTGTTCAAGGCGGCTTTAAATGAGGAGAAAAAACCCTTCATCAACCAACGGGTTATCGGGTTGGCTTTTTCATATTTATTGTAATAGTTGCCTTCGGGTTGAAAATGAGTCAACGAATCGCTCCTTTGCTCTACACATGGGCTGGCTTTAAAAGCCATAAATACCATTTTCTGCATTATATCCCAAATAACGCAAAGTATCAACCATAAAACTGCCGCCGCAAAGATTTGCATGTTGTTGGCGTTCTCTGCATGGTGTATACTTGTGCTAAATAGGGGGGCGAAATGATGGATAAGTTTTTACAGGAACATAGATACATTGGCGTTCCCTTGCCGCCCAGAATATGGTGAATAATTTTGGCCGGGCATATACGCAGCGCCGCATGAAGCGACTATGCGAATGCTTGAAAATGCGAAAAATTTACAAGAATGTAAATCCGAATTGGGAGGGTAATTTGAAATGAAATTTACCGTATACACCACAGCAGCAGACTTTAACAAAGACGTATTGGAAGTCTTAAACCGCCACGAAATACAGAATAATATAATCTACAAAAATATCGGCGACGATAAATTCATGGCAACCGTCAAGGATGATAACGGAAATGTAGTTTTAACCGCTACCCGCACTTCGCCTTTCCCTATGGTCATGTATGAAACCGAAAATATCCGCAACGATGAAGTTGTCGCGTTTTTCGCCCGTTCTTTTGTTGAACATAATATAGACGTTGACTTTATAATGACCGAAAAAGAGCTTGCGAAAAGTTTTTGCGAACATTACAACAAGCTGACAAACAAAGAGTACCACAATAACGAGAGCCTAGTTCTGTATGTGCTTGACAAAGTGAACGATATTACGCCGGTAAGCGGTGAGTTCCGTCAGATAAACGCCGACGATATGTTTTATCTGCCGTATTGGTTAGCGGATTTCGTCCCGGCTTGTAATCTTGGGGAGTACAACCTCCCCGGCGCAATCGAAGGAGCAAATAAAAATATAGAAAAAGGCAATTCTTTTGTGTGGGTTGATAAATTCCCTGTTTCGCTGGCGACAAACACAAGAAGCACATCGGAGTGCGCGATAATCGCACAAGTCTACACTCCGCCGAATTTGCGCGGCAATGGGTACAGTACGGCTTGTGTTTGGAATTTATCAAAAAAACTGCTTGACGGTGGTTTCAAATACTGCGCTTTATACGCAGATTGCGCCAATCCCGCTTCAAACAAAGTGTATCAGAAAATCGGGTATAAAGAAGTGTTTTGGTACGACCAATATAAACTGACAAGGGGGGATAGTCCATGGCAAAGAATGTAAGTTTTAAATATGTAAACATTAAAAACGGCTTTTGGCGGCACAGGCAAACGACTAATCGAGATGTTACCAATAAGGCCGTGAGGGACAGATTTATAGAAACGCGGCGATTTAGCGCTTTGGATTGTACTTGGGATGAGAGTATGCCAAAGCCGCATATTTTTTACGACAGTGACGTGGCTAAATTCATCGAAAGCGCGGCGTATATTGTTCAAAAAGACCCCGACCCCGAGCTTGAGCGCTTTGTAGAGGGTTTGATAGACAAGATTCAAAAAAATCAGTGCGAGAACGGCTACTTCAACTCGTATTTTTTGGCGGTGGAGCCGGATAATATTTTTAAGCGGCGGGATGCGCACGAATTGTATTGCGCAGGGCATTTAACAGAGGCGGCACTGGCCTGGTACGACGCTACAGGGAGCGACAGATTTTTAGCTATTATGCGTCGCTTCATTGATTATATAGAGAAGGTTTTTGTGGTAGATCAATCGGCGTCGTTCATGACGCCCGGTCATGAGGAGATCGAGCTTGCGCTGTTCAAGCTATACCGCGCGACGGGCGAGGTTCGCTACCGTGACCTGGCGATGTTCTTTCTAAACAATCGCGGAACGAACGATAAAGACACTACAGATTTTGTCGATAGTTGGATTAACGCGTTTTATAACCAAAGCCACGCGCCAGTGCGCGAGCAATTTACAGCCGAGGGTCACAGCGTTCGCGCCTGCTATTTATACGCGGCCATGGCGGACGCCGCGCAAGAAACCGGCGACGACGCGTTGTTTGAGGCTTGCAAAAAAATCTTTGACGACATAGTAAGCAGAAAGATGTATATTACCGGAGGGATCGGTCAAAGCCATGTGGGCGAGGCATTTACTGTTCCTTACGATTTGCCCGGCCGACGGGCCTATGCTGAAACTTGCGCGGGTATCGCCATGGCGTTTTTCGCGCTGCGCATGTTCGAGATTGACCCCGACAGCAAGTACGCGGATGTGATAGAGAGGCTTATGTACAATGGTATTCTCTCAGGTGTTTCTCTTGGCGGAAGCGAATTTTTTTACGAAAACCCTCTTGAGATATATCCTCCATTTAACAACAAGGATGTGTCAGTATCAGAAGAACATCGCGAGCATTTCCCCGCCGCCCAGCGCATGGAAGTGTTTGACTGTTCATGCTGCCCACCCAACCTTACGCGGTTTATCGCCAGCATAGGCGACTATATTTACAGCAAGATTGGCGAGGGCGTGTTTATTAATCAATACATAAGCAGCGATTTTGCCGAAGGAAAAATCAAGGTTAAAATGGAGGCTGACTACCTCACCAGCGGTAGTGTGCGCATAACCGCGACGGGTGTAAACTTTATCGCGGCGCGTATGCCAAGCTGGTGCAAATCGTTTGCCATAAATCAACCATTTTCGCGCGAAGGCGGGTATGTGTTTATTTACAACACAAGCAAGCCTATAGAGTTGCAGTTCGAAATGACTGCGAAACTTGTATCCGCGTCACACCTTGTAATAGAGAACAATCACAAAGTCGCGCTGACATATGGGCCATTGGTGTACTGCGCGGAATCGGCGGACAATGGACCCAACATAAGCAATTTGGCCATAAGTCGCAATCTCAACGCTGAGATAAAATTTGACCCGTACATGGCCGCTGACGTGATTACAGTAGACGGCTGGCGGCTGTACGAGCAGGAGTCGCTATATGCTGACTATACCGGCAGATCCACAAAAACGCGTATAAAGTTTGTGCCATATTTTGCGTTTGCGAATCGCGGCGAAGCGGAAATGTTGGTATGGATGCATGCCATATAAGCGGCGACCGGTAAATTCGACATGCAACTTGACACAACGCCATTACAAGTTTAGAATTAGCAGAAAATGATGGAGAGGAGAGTGGTGTTATGGCAAAGAACAAACGTGGCAGGGGCATAAAGTCTACCCTTGGCTGGCGCGGCACATGCCCAAAGTGCGCGCGTACAGGCGTCAAATTAATGTGGGAAGCGACAAACGACGCAGGCAAAAAAATAAAAGTTTGTAAACGCTGCGATGCGGCAAGTTAATAAAAAACGCGAGGGTTACATCTCTCGTGTAGTATATGGTCGTTAATAAATGGCTTAAAATCAAGGGTCTTAACTTTTGATTCTTGAAAATGTAGTCAAATCTGTAGCCAAAATTTTTTTTCAACTGCATTTTCGGGGTATTTTTCATGTTGAGCGGGACACATTATCAGTCGCGGTCGATGTCTGGCATGATTAGGTCTTTCAGTGGGTCAGTCTCCACCTTCACGCCACGCCGCATATAGTCAAGGCGTCAGCTATTGAGCGGGCTACACCGGCTCTAGCGTTAAGGGCTTGCATACGCGCTATAAATCGCTCTTGCTCATCAGATGGCTTGCCCTTATTCGCCTTGCACTCTACGAAACATGCGATACCATCAGGGCGAATGAACATCACGTCGCTAAATCCTTTTGGCATAGCGTTAAACCGTCTGCCATTGGGGAGTTGGACACTGCCCGAATTGCACCTATAGACCGCGCCATACTTGCCTAGCTCATGCATGATGTCATGAACTAGTGCGCTTTCATTCATTGGTTATCATCTCCTTTCACATTAAATTTTTCTCCCTACCGGCATTGAAAAAATTGAAAAAATTGAATTAATATACTCACGGTATTAGTTTAATACGTATCTAATACGTATATGCTGCTATGTTAGCGGACAGAGAGCTCCGCTTTTTTTAATACGTTGGTTTCAGGATTTACAAAAATCGTTTCGGAAGGTCTGCCCGCGTTGCCTGTCTGCGAATACGTCACGCGAATATAACCGCGCTCGACAAGCACCGCCAAGCTGTCATTAAGCTTAAATTCAACCTTACCCTGCACTTTGCGAGTTAATTCGCTTTTGCTAATCTCTGTTGCGTTAATAGCTTTTATCTTACCCCATAGATACAAAGCGTCTTTTATGCTTGACGGCGTTTCTGCCTTGCGGAATAAATATGTAGCATGTTCGGCTAATTGCTCCGATAAGGCAATTGCCGCTTGCATAGTCGTGCTGTCAATGAGTTTTTCCCTTGGGTCAAGATGTAGGCAAGTGTGAAAGTTAGCGGCAATTCGCAAGGCTCGCCCTGCGTGCTTGCTCCCCCATTCGGCCCAATACTCCCACTCGTTATCTTCCATTACGCGCCACTTACACATGTTAATGTAGGGCCTAAAGACTTTTTGTGCCTCATCAGACAGATACAGTATATAATTATCTGTCGCGTTTTCGCTCGCATTAAGCAAGCGATAGATCAGGCCGTTAAATTGCGCCTCGACATCTGCGGGTATAGGCTTTGCGTTTTCATCATCAATGTACAATTCCGGTTGGACGATATAACAGAAACGCGGCATTACTCCACTGTCGCGCAATCGTTTATTCGCTAACATCTCTAGGACACGTTCTGTCTGCACCCCTAAAGCGATTGACAAATAGGCATGTTCAATATCTTTCTGGCCGTCCTTTTTTCTGCGAGAGTGAACCGGATCCCCGTCATAGGCGTTTGTAACAAGGTCAAGGTTAGGACGTTCGGAGTACATGCCCGCTAGAATGTCAAACATTGTCGGCTCACCACTCAACAACCCCAATTTCCCACCTTGTTCTATTATCGCGTCCGTTATCGCCTCGCTTGTAGCGTCACCCAAATATAGGCATTTCTTAAACAGTGGCGGGTTATTCTCTAATAAGTTGTTTAATTCGGCTACCGTGTGTATAGGTTTTTCCCCTTTGCGCGGATTGATTGCACGCGCTTTTTGAGCTTCCCAATTTTTTATATCATCTGCGCGGTTGCGTATATCCACGCCATGAAGGTCGTTAAAATCTCTTTGGTGTGTGTCAATTGGTCTGCGGTATGGTTTTAACATCGGGGTTTTCCCTGAACCGCTACGACCGACCCCCGCGACATAGAGGCATAACGGCTCCGTCCAACCGGCACGAACATTTACCAATTTCTTAGTGTTTGCTATAGCTAGTATCCCCAGAGCAAAGGCGGCGGCTAAATTGTGGTGTAGGCAAACATTGTCGGCTACGGCGCGGGTAAATTCCTCAATCACAGGTGGAAATAGCTCCAAGTCAATAGCTGGAGGCTTTCGTAGTTCGTCCAGCGGTATTAACTCACCCCACAGAGATGTGGCCGCTGCGCCTCCCGCGAACGGTACAACTTTGCCCCCTACAGCCGTTACCAGTTGGGGGGGGGGGATTGTCCACCCAATCACGCCCGTCTTGCTCATGTTTCACAGGCAAAAGTTGTTGCAAATCCGCGCCGCTTGTGCTATAATTAACACATTGAGCGGGGGGCGGCAGCGTTTGTGCTTGGCGTAACAATTCAAGTGTTTTGTCCTTGCCCACGGCGGCATAGATATCGCTAATAAGTGTTTTGTCCTTGCCCACGGCGGCATAGATATCGCTAATGTCACCTTTATCAGGCAGCGCCGGATAGACCTTCAACAGGTCGAGTATTTGCACACTGGCGGCTGTCTGTGCTATGTTCGACCGCTCAATCTCTGCAAATTGATATCCTACAGGGTCATTTACAGGGTCGTTATCTGGCAGGATATACACCCGCTTACCGGTGAAGAGGGTATTATACGCGGATTTCCATTTGCCTTTGCTTTTGCCCGTGCCAGCTCCATGAGGGGAGCAGACAGCGGGCAATCCGCATTTTTTGACCGTCTCTACATCCTTTTCGCCCTCTACAACAAACACATAATCTGTTGCCTCTAAGCAAGCGGCGTTGTACAATCCAGGGTCAACGCCGTCAAGGGAATACTTGCCCGTATTTCAGTCATACCATCTAAATTCCTTATCCTTATCGGGCAAGCGGAATTTAACGTATCGGCCAAGGTAACAATAGCAGACCGCCCCCACAGGCGGCTTGTTTTTTCGTGGGGCGGCTGTACCCATTATGTTAGTGTAAGACAGGCCAAGCGCGGGGCGCACATCATTCATCGCGTCACAACCAGCGTAGCACGTAAGCAGTATCTTCCCATCGTCGCCCTCCGAAACATGGAGAGAAGGCGTCTTATCATCATGAGCGGGGCAACGGGCCATATACCCGCCGCCGCTTTTCTTTACGCCCTCCAAGAGTTTTAGTACATCTTCCACGCTTAATACATCATTGGGGCCTATTGCCATGTTTTAGCGCCCCTTTCTTCTAGTTCGCCCGCTAAATACCGCTTAAACAAGTCTAAATTTATGTAGCTACGACGCCCTATTTTAACAACAGGGATCTTGTTTTCCGCTACAAGCCATCTAAGAGCTTTCCCCGGTAGTATCTGCAATTTGTCTATCTGCGGCAGGGTCAGCATTTGGGGCTTGTTATTCGCCGCTTGCGGTTGCGTTGGCGTCGGTATTGATGTCGGTATTGGTGTCATTGGCTTGTATCCCCCTTTTTGTTATTAGCGGCGTTTTCCCTTGCAAATTGTCTCTCCCATCGTTTTTCCCCGTAGAGGCGTCCGTATGCCTCTAACCAGCGTTCGCTTGCCTCCATGTGCCGCTCAAATGCGGCGCGTTCTTCCTCAATGTCCATTCCATCCATGGGTACATCCTCCTACAAGATAATTTAGGCGCAAAAGCATATTAAACCGCGACAAATCAGGTTATATCACACATAAGGCGGGGCGTCAATATGTAAATTGTTTTTTTTTCAAAAATCAATCTATAAACATTGTTTTACAGTATACCATGTTGTATACTGTATCCATAAACATTGTACTACCGTAGTACCATGTTGTTATCGTATCCATTGTATACAATCTCATGGAAAGAGGAGGCAAGAATAGAATATGTCAAAAAATACTCTAGAAATTACCCAGCTTAGAAGCCAAGTAGCCGCGAGGATTAGAAGCATGTGCAAATGTCACCCGCAAACAGGAAAGAAGACGACATATGCAGCTTTAGCGCGGTACTTAGGCATTAAGCAGCAAAGTGTATCGCAATGGGGCCGGGGTAACATGACGCCCGATCCAAAATTCATCATATCAATTTCGGATTTTTTTGGCGTTAGCTGTGATTATCTACTCGGACGCTCTGAAACACCTACTTTTACCGCCGCCGCGCCCCCCGCAAAATCTGATACCGGCCTATCTACCCCCGAAAATCGGCTAGTATCTAATTGCATAAATAGCTTTATTGACGGCCTCATTGATAGCCTCGAACTTTATCGTGAAGAACTTGAAGAACGCGGCAGTGACTTGCCGCTAACTAAAATCCCTCAAGCGGTCAAGCGTGATTTGCGTCACATGCCAAATGAGCGGGACGTGGCCGCCCCCAACGCCGATACCAGTGTCCAACCAGAGTATGTACCGGATGAGACATTGGAGCGGGACATGACCGACGCTGGCGTGGACATTGAGACGCCGGACGTGACGCCGCTAGAGTAACGCTCGCAAACAGGTACGCAAACGGGTACGCAAATGAAACACAAACAGGACGCAAATGAAACGCAAATGAAACACAACGAGACGAATTTGCCTGAATCGCGGGATTCTTCCCCCTCCTCGCGCGCGGGTACGCACGCGCGCGCGAAAAGATCTTAAGATCTAAAGAGAAAAAGAGAAGAATAATATATATATATATATATAAATAATATAGCTGATAAAAAAAATATTCTTTTTCTTCTCTCTTTTCCTTCAACAGGGGAGGTACGCACGCACGCGCACGGGTACGCACGCACACGGACGGGTACCAGAGACAACACCAGCGGCAGGGGACGTAAACGGCCCTCTCTAGTAACGATCGCAATTGGAGACGGTAATAGCCTTTGTGTACGCCGCTCTAGTAACGCCCCCAATTGGGGGCCGTAGCGGGACATGGCCGCTGGCGCCAGTACTCCCAATGCGGAAACCATTGAGGCGTTGGAAGAAGCGGATGAAATAGCAAGGGATCCAAATCGAAAGCACTTTACTACACTGGAAGCCTTATTTGCTGATCTCAACTCTTATGATGAAGATGCCTCGGCAGCGCCGGAAAACACGCGGCTCAATAGATGAATTCATAATTTATTAAAGATGGAGGCCTCTAAATGAAAAAGCAAAAAATATATCTCGACACATCCGTAATCAGCCATTTAGATGCAACTGATACGCCCGACAGAATGGAGGATACTCTACGACTTTGGCGACAAATACAAGAAGGGAAACATATCGTCGTATTGTCAGATATTGTGTTTGATGAATTGGCTGAATGTTTAGAACCTAAAAAAAGTTATCTTGCGGCTTTTCTCCAACAAATCCAATATGAGCGGACAGAGTCCAACAACGACACGGTAGCCCTCGCAAGTAAATTTATTGATTTTGGAATTTTAAGAGAAAAAAGTTTTGATGACTGCCGTCACATTGCCGCCGCCTTGCTAGCTGGCTGCGACTTAATTGTTTCATGGAATTTCAAACACATTGTAAACACAAAAACAATTAAGGGAACAAAGGTGATCACTACAATGGAGGGTTTCAAAGACGTAATAATATGTTCCCCGACTATGATTATTGAAGGAAGTCTTGAAGATGAATAATATACCCAAGCCAGATATTAGCTCGGCCTTTGCTATTGAGGACGTTCACAAAATTAGAGAGTGGCACTATGAAAAAAGAAAGGGCATGACGCCGCAAGAAATTTGTGCAGATACTCGCAAAGGCGCTGAACGCTTTTTAGGTTTTCTTTCGTCTCCTATTGATTTCTCTATCCAAGAAGAAGTTAATCGTCGGATAGAATCCGTCTGTCAATGACCCCCATAGCTAATTTCGGGAAGACCGCCGATACAACCAGTGTCCAGCCAACAGGCGCGGACACTGGCGTAGCACTAGAAACACCTCTAGCGGCAGAGGGCTTGCCGTCGCTATAGTAATGCCTGCTATTTGTTTATTTCAGAAATAGGGGGGTAGGTGGTATAGCGGCATGATTAATGAGTCTTTAAAAAGGCTCAACCGTGCGATTTATCGACTCGGATCGTTCGGAGCGTTTTTCGGATCGTTCGGTTATTTCGTTCGGATCGCTCGGTTTTGTTTCCGAACGTTTTTGTTTCCGAACGCTCTGTTATCGTATGCGGCGTAAAGCCTTGCCCTTTGGGACTATGGCAGCATAGCGGCGCGGCGTCTTCCCGCTATTCGTCGGATTCAATAAAGAGGGGCGTCCCTCTTTATTGTGCAACGGCCACAAGCCTAGGACACGTTCTATAGGACATAGCCGTACAAAGTACCACCCCCGCTTGCCGGACGCTGTAGGGGCCGCTATGCCCCTTGTAGTGGAGAGGGGGCCTAGCGGCCATAGGTCACTATATCTGTGACTCTGCCCGTCTATAGAACGGTTCCAATGCCGCTAACGCCCGTCGATGTAAGTTATGTACCGTGCGCACACTGAAATAATTATCATAGGCGATATCTTCAAAGGTCTTGAAATTCTGGTACCGCTCTACCATTACCAGTTTTAGATGGCCGTCTTTTAGATTGTCGATAAGGGCGCATATGTCGTATTTGAGTTTTAACAGGCGCACAATGTCTGAAAAATACCGCGTTTGCAAATCAACGATGGTCACGGCCATTTGTGCGGTAGGGTCACTTATTGTGCTGGTCTGCACCCTATCAGACAAAACCACAGAACGTATATTGTCCTTGTCTTCACTCAAATGATCCAATTGTTCACGCTCTGACTTAATGAGGCGATCAAGCCAAAATACTTGATGTAGATATGCTTTAAGTGGGGGCTACTTAAAAACTAAAAGTGGCGGAAAACTGGCATAAAAACCCAAAACGTGATATAATACCTGCAAAGGAAAATAGTAAAAAGCCTAGAAAACCTTGCAGGAGGAACCCTCTAAT